>NZ_JAXGFT010000001.1:0-478761 GCF_041008785.1 Pseudophaeobacter sp. 1A16562
AGCCAGGATCAAACTCTCAAGTTGAAATGCGATTGCTCGCATATCCTTGACGTTCGAACCTCTGCACATCTTCATCAGGAGGCTAATCCTGATGAAAGTCTCTGTTTGTGTGCTTGGTTTCCAAAGAAACCGAAGCCGTACAAACAGTGAAGCTGACACTGGATCATCGGAACCTAAGCTCCTACCAGCGCGATATACAGACGTTGATCCATCGAAATGAACCAAACCGCCCACATATCTCTTCAGTTATCTATCAATGTCAAAGAGCAACACCCAGCGGCCAAAACAAACAGATGCGCCAATCTCTCAGCGCGCCCGCCTGCCTCATCCTCAAAGATGCCCCAGTCTCTCCTGAGCGTCTCAACCGTCTTTCCGATCCGTCAGCTGCGTCTCCGCCGCGCCCCGTAGCGCCTCAGCGCCGCCGGTGAAGGGGGTTCTAGTCCCAACTCCAAATACCCGCAACCCCAAAATCAACAAAAACCGAAAAAACGGGAAATTTCTCGCAATACTCAACAAAATCAAATTCTTAGCCCAAACTTAAATCTGGCCCCGATGTGCGATTGAGCGGTACATTCTCCTATTTGCTGGTCCTCCCCCCCCACACTCGGCGAGGGACGCTTAGTCCTCCACAGGGTTATCCACAGAGCACCGTTGAATCACACCTGAATCGGGTTGGAAACGGATGGGAATCGCCCGGACGAGAGCCGGTCAGAGGGCCAAACCGACTCGACGACCATCGAAAATTGCCTGCGCTGCCATCCGGGGCGCATCGGCATCACCGACGAGTTGCGGCGTAACACCCAGCCCGATCAACTCGTCCCGCAGAGACATATCCGCATGGTTCGGGACCGCCATTACCAAATCGTCGGCCGGAATGGCCCTTTGCGAGCCGGTCAGCAGGCAGGTCACCGTCGCGCCCTGCCCGTCCCAGCCTGCGATGGCGGCCTCGGTCACGAAGGTGACACCCAACTCCGCCAGTGCGCGGCGGAGGTGGAGATCCGTGGCCGAACGCTGCAGCTCCTTGCCCACCATCGGGTCCGGCGTCACCAGCGTCACCCGGTGCCCGTCTTCGGCCAGCCGCCAGGCGGTGCCGCAGCCGCGCCAGTTGCCGCCTTCATCCAGGACGATCACCTCCTGGCCCAGACGGGCACGGCGGGCCATCACATCCTCGGCGGACCAGACGTGGCCGTGTTCGATCCCCGGCAGGTGGGCCAGATGCGGTAGGGCCTTTTGGAACCCGGTCTCCGTCGGCTGGCTGCCGGTAGCCAGGACCACCCTATCGGCGCCCTCGCCCTTTATGTCCTCCGCATCCATATAGGTGTTGAACCGGACATCAACGCCCAGACGAGTGAGCTGGCGATCGTACCAGCTGATCAGATCGGTAATCTGCCCCCGGCGTGGCTGCAGACCAGCCAGATGGAATTGCCCCCCTAGATGCGCAGCCGCCTCGGCCAGGGTCACGTGGTGGCCACGCTCGGCCGCAACCCGGGCAGCCTCCAGCCCGGCGGGGCCACCGCCGACCACCAGCACCTTTTTCGGATCGGTCGTCGGGTTGAAGCGATCACCGCCCCAGTCATGCTCTCGCCCGGCGGATGGATTGACCAGGCAGGAAATCCAGTAATCCCGGCTGCGCCTCCCCCAACACTGCTGGTTACAGGACAGGCAGCCCCGGATATCCTCTGCCCTGCCCGTCTCTGCCTTGGCGACAAGATGCGGATCGGCGATCTGGCCGCGCACCAGGGACACCAGATCTGCCTCTCCCGCGCCCAAAAGAGTATTGGCGTTCTCCGGCGTGCGGATATGACTTTCGGATGTCACAAGGGCCTGCTGCACAGCGCCCTTCAGCGTTCCGGCTAGATCCGAGGTCAGCTTCTCCCCGTGCTGAAAGCTGGGCAGCAACCGGGCGAAATCGAAATAGGAACCGGAGCCGACGGTCACATAGTCCATGGCACCTTCGCTGTCGTGCAGGGCGACGATCTCGGCCATGCTTTCACGGCTGAGAGCAATATCGACCCCCGGTTCGTCATTGACCGACAGGCCGATGATAAAGTCCTCGCCGCAGGCGCCGCGGATGCGGTGCAGGATCGTGCGCGAGAGGCGCGTTCGGTTTTCCAGACTGCCACCCCAGCGATCATCGCGCTGGTTGGAAAAGGGCGTCCAGAACTGATCGAGCAGACAATGATAGGCAGCCCAGACCTCGACCCCGTCGAACCCTGCTTTTTGGCAGCGGATCGCGGCCTGAACGAACCCTTCGATGGTTTCCTCGATTTCGGCCTCGCTCATCATGTGGCTGGCGTCGCTGTCGTGGTAACTTGGCCCGCCCGAGGGCGACCAGGCGGCGTGCCAGGAATTGTCCTGATCTCCGTGCGCGCCGACGTGATAAAGCTGCTGGATCATCACCGCGCCTTCGGCCTTGCTGGCCTCGGTCAGGCGACGGAAGTGGGGGATCACTTCATCGCTGGAATGGAGGAAATTCCCGCGCGTCAGCACCGCAGAGGCATGCACCGGCATCGGCTCGACCACGATCATCGCCGCGCCGCCCAGCGCCCGTTCGCGGTAATAGGCCGTATGCGCCTCCCCCGGCAGGCCGCCATGGGCCATGTTGGTGGTATGGGCGCCAAAGACGATGCGGTTGCGCAGCGTCTTGTGGCGCAGGGTCACCGGGCGAAAGATATGCGGAAAAGTGCTCAATGCTCAGCCCTCCAGGTCGTTCAGTCCTGACATCAGATCGCCGGTGATCCCGGCGGCCTCCATATGCTGGCGCAGGCGCTGGTTATAGCCGCCGGGTGTGTTCAGCGCTTCGATCAGATCGGCGCAACCGGTATCGGCCAGGCTGGTGGCGACCAGCATCCGCAGGAAGGCCTCTCCCTGCGCCGGATCTGTAACGCGCTCCCCCAGCCAATCCGCAGCATCGCCGACCATGCGCGCCACCGGTGACAGCACCGCCTGCGCACAAAGATAAGCGTCCAGTTCCGCACTGTCTTTGAGGGCAAAGACGGTATTGCGGGCGCCAAAGATTTCATTGACCAGAGCGGTATCGCCCTGCGCCATGATGGCGGATCCCCCCTGCGCGATACCGGGAAAGGGCATCATCACCGCCGAGGCCGACGCCGGGGCGATCATCTGCCCCACCTGCCCGAGATCGGCGCCCGCCATGAAGGAGATCACCCGCTGATCCGCGCGAAAGGTGAGCGGCGCGAGGATATCCGGCGCGACCCCGGCCATGAGCCCGAGAAAGATCACATCGCTTTGGTCCAGAACCTGCTGGTTCGGCGCGATGGTCACGTTTTCAAACGCATCGGCCAGCGCAGCAGAGACAGCCGTGCTGCGTTCTGATACCGTGATCTGGTGGCCATCGCCCGCGATGCCGCGCACCACCGCGCCCGCGATGGTGCCGGTGCCGATGACGCCGATCCGCACCTCAGATGTCCTTCATCAGGCGCAGGGCATCATAGATCGCCGCATGGGTGTTACGGGCCGAAACCGCATCGCCGATCCGGAACAGCTGGAAGGTGCCATCTGCATTGCGCGTCACCTCCTGTGGCGCACCTGCGATCAGCGCCTCGTGATCCAGCTCGCCGCCATTGCGGCTGAGCGGTTTCAGATCGAAGTAGAGATCATCCAGCGGCAGGGTGCCATAGTTCACCACCACCTGATCGTAGTCGGCGGTATAGCTGTGATCGCTGTAATCGGTGCCGACGGTCGCGGTCAGCATATTGCCGTTCTTCGCCACATCGAGCAGACGACGCGTCACGGTAAAGCGCACATCCTTGTCCTGAAGGCTACGCATGTAAGGCACCAGGTTCATCGCCATGATATCCGGTGCGAACACACGATCCGGGGTCATCACCTCGACCGTGCTGCCTGCGGCAGCCGCAGCCTCGGCCGCCATCAGGCCGGGGTGATCGCCGCTTTCGTCATAGATCAGCACGTTCTGCGCAGGCTTCACATCGCCCGAAATCAGATCCCAAGCCGAAATCACGTTGGCAGCTACTTCCTTTTCCTCAAACAGGTGGCCGTTGGGCAGGCCGCCAGTGGCCACGATCACCACATCAGGGTTGAGGGCGGTGACATCCGCCGCCTCGGCCCAGGTGTTGAAATGGAAGGTCACATCGCGCGCCGCGCATTGCGCCATGCGCCAGTCGATGATGCCGATCATCTCGCGGCGGCGTGGGCTTTGCGCGGTCAGCAGCACCTGCCCGCCGGGATCGGCGGCAGCCTCGAACACAGTCACGTCGTGGCCGCGCTCGGCGGCAACACGCGCTGCCTCCAGTCCAGCAGGGCCGGCGCCGATGATGACAACCTTCTTCTTCTCGTCTGCCGCCGGAATGTCATGCGGCATGGTCAGCTCGCGCCCCGTTGCAGCGTTGTGAATGCACAGGGCATCCCCCGCCTGATAGATCCGGTCCAGACAATAGGTGGCCCCGACGCAGGGACGGATATCATCCTCGCGCCCCTCCATAATCTTTTTCACCACATGGGGGTCGGCCATATGGGCGCGGGTCATCCCCACCATATCCAATAGCCCCGAGGCCACCGCATGGCGCGCCGTCGCCACATCGGGAATGCGCGCGGCATGGAAGGTGGGCATGCCGGTGGCCTGTTTCACCGATCCTGCAAAGTCCAGATGCGGCGCGGCGGTCATGCCCTGCACCGGGATCACATCGGTCATCGCCGGGTCGGTATGGATGCGCCCCCGGATCACGTTGAGGAAATCCACCATGCCGGTGGCAGAGAGGCGTTTGGAGATCTCAAGCCCCTCTTCGGGAGAGATGCCGCCGGTCTGGTCCTCATCCGCCGTGTAACGCAGGCCGACGATGAAATCATCGCCGACCCGGTCGCGCACCGCCTGAAGCACATCGAGCGGCAGTTTCATCCGACTTTCAAGGGTGGCACCGCCATAAGACCCATCCAGATCATTGGTCAGCGGCGACCAGAACTGATCCAGAAGGTGACCGTAGACCTGCAATTCGATACCATCCATGCCGCCTGCCTTCATCCGCTCGGCGGCATCGGCGAAATCGGTGATGATCCGTTCGATATCCCAATCCTCGGCCAGTTTCGGAAAGGCCCGGTGCGCCGGTTCGCGGTGGCGGGTGGAGCTGACCGAAGGCAGCCAGTCGCCCTTGTTCCAGTTGGTGCGGCGCCCCAGATGGGTCAGCTGGATCATTACCGCCGCACCGTGTTCGTGCACCCGGTCGGTCAGCGCCTGGATCCAGGGCACCACCTCGTCCTTATAGGCCAGCACGTTGTTGAACACCGGTGGGCTGTCCTTGGACACCGCCGCCGACCCCGCCGTCATGGTCAGCGCCACCCCCGCCTTGGCGCGTTCGGCGTGATAGGCGGCATAGCGTTCCTTTGGCATGCCGTCCTCGGGGTAGGCCGGTTCATGGCTGGTGGTCATGATCCGGTTGCGCAGGGTCAGGTGTTTCAGTTGGTAGGGCTGCAAAAGCGGATCATTGGACATCTTGGCGCTCTCCTTGCGGGCATCTGTTGCGGGGTGGTCGGGTCAATGGTGAAACGGAAACGGGTTCAGGAAAAGGCCTCAGTACAGGACTTAATACCAAGCATCGGGCACCTCGGCTTTCTTCTGGGTGATAAAGGCCTGAAGCGCCTCATCCGTACCTTTGTCCATGGCCGGCGCCTCATAGGCGGCCAGCTGTGCCTTCCAGCGGGCGTTGGCGCGGGAGGCCGCATCGACGCTGCCCTTTTCATCCCAGGTTTCCCAAGGCTGGTGATCGTCCACCGCGCTATCCCAATAGGCGGTCTGGTAATGGCGCAGGGTGTGCTGGGTGGAAAACAGGTGCTGCCCTGGGCCGCCTTCGGCCAGCGCGTCGAACCCGAGCGTGTCTTCGTTGACCTCGAACCCTTTCAGATAGGCATGCAGCGCACCGCAAAGGTCCGTATCGAGAATGAATTTTTCGTAGGACATCGACAAAAGCCCGTCGAGGAAACCTGCCGAATGCAGGATGTAATTGGCCCCGCATTGCACCGCAGACATCATCGACATCATCGCCTGCTGCATCGCCTGCGCATCCGGCAGTTTCGAGGTTGAGAAATTCCCGGCGCAGCGCAGCGGCAGCTTCAGGCGACGCGCCAGCTGCCCCATGGCCAGCGAGGCCAGCGCCGGTTCCGGTGTGCCAAAGGTGGGCGAGCCCGACCGCAGCGACATGGAACTGATGAAGGAGCCCAGAATGGTCGGGGCACCGGGACGCACCAGCTGGGTGATGGCGCAGGACACCATGGTTTCGGCCAGGCATTGCGCCAGCGCCCCGGCCATAGTCAGCGGCGCCACTGCCCCGCCCAGCAGGAAGGGCAGATGGATCGACCCCTGCCCCGCCGCCGCATAGGCACGGATCCCCTGCGAGGTGACGCCATCGATCACCAGCGGTGAGGTGGTGTTGAAATTGCCCATGATGACGCAGTTCTGATCGACGAACTCCGCACCAAACAGGATGCGGCACATCTCGATGCTGTCCTCGGCACGCTCGGGCGCGGTGATCGAACCCAGGAAGGCCCGGTCGCTATAGCGCATATGGGCATAGACCATATCCAGATGCCGCTTGTTGACGGCAATATCTGTCGGCTCGCAGATGGTACCGCCGGAATGGTGCAGGAAGGGACTCATCTGCGCCAGTTTCACGAAATTGCGGAAATCGGCGATGGTGCCGTAGCGGCGGCCATTGTCCAGATCCATCACGAAGGGAGAGCCGTAAGAGGGCGCCAGCACCATGGCATCGCCGCCGATCTCAACCGAGTTGGCAGGATTGCGGGCGTGCTGGGTAAATCGCGCGGGCGCGGTTTTCAGAATCTCCCGGATCATGCCGGGGGCAAATTTCAGATTCCAGCTGCTGGCGGTCAGATCGGTCACCGCGGCGCCCGCTGCGCGGAACAGGGCAACGGTTTCGGGATCGTCGCGGAACTCCAGTCCGATTTCGGACATGATACGCTCGGCGGTGGCCTCGATCTGCGCAAGACTCTCCTCGGACAGGATGTCATAGGTGGGGATCCTGCGGCTGATATAGGGCACGCGCAGGTGTTCGTTCTGCCCCGGCTCTGCCGTGCGCCCAGCGCTGCGGCGCGCCCGCCGACCCCGCGATTTGACTGCCACCTCTGCCATCTGTGCGACCTCCTCTTATCGAATTGACATCATCAGTTGACATAAGTGTCAATTCAATAATCACATACGTCAACTTCGATTGCGTCACGAGGATGTCGCTGTTATGCAAAATACCATGAACGCTTCTCAGACCCTTGCAGAACTCTCCCAGCAGACCAGCAGCGCGGATGCCTGGCTGATGGCCGCCTATGAAGAGCTGACCGCCCATGGCGTCGGCGCGGTGAAGATCATGCCGCTGGCGAAAAAACTGGGGGTCTCGCGCACCAGTTTCTACTGGTATTTCAAGGATCGCGAGGCGCTTCTGGAGGCAATGATCCGCCACTGGGAGGACAAGAACACCGGCAATCTGGTGGCTCGCACCGAAGCCTATGCGGAGAATCTGTTCGAGGCGGTGTTCAACCTCTTTGATTGCTGGCTAGACCCGGATCTGTTCGATTCCCGGCTGGATCTGGCGATCCGCAACTGGGCGCGCAGCGACCCGTCGCTACAGGCCCGACTGGATCTGGCCGATGCTCGCCGCAAGAGGGCGATGACCGATATGCTGATCCGGTACGGGTATGATCCCGAGGACGCCGAGATCCGCGCCCTCACCATGATCTACACCCAGATCGGTTATATCTCGATGCAGGTGCACGAGGATGCGGCCCAGCGTCTGGCGCGGATGCCAGGCTATATGGAGGTTTTCACCGGCCAGAAGCCCGCGCAAAAGGACATCGACCGGTTCATGGCGCGCCATCGCTGAACAGCGCGCCGTGCCTTAGTCGTTGAAGATCGCCACCGCTCGGATGAACCCGGCAGAGGCATCCTTGATCTTGAACGGAAAGCAGGAAATCTCGAACCCCGTGGGCGGCAGCTGATCAAGGTTGGTCAGCTTCTCCATATGGCAATAGCCCACCTCCATCGAGGCGCGGTGCCCTTCCCAGATGATCGCCGGGTCGCCCGATTTTGCGTATTCCTGCGCCGTCAGCGGAAAGGGCGCATCCCAGCTCCAGGCATCCGTGCCGGTGACACGCACACCCCGCTCGGTCAGGTACAGCGTCGCCTCCCGCCCGATGCCGCAGCCCCGCACCAGGTAATCGGGATGCCCATAGCGCTCCCCGGCCGAGGTATTGACCACCACGATATCAAGCGGCTGCAATTCGTGGCCGATCCGGTCCAGCTCGGCCTCCACATCCGCGGCTGTAACCACATAGCCATCGTCGAAATGGCGGAAATCCAGTTTTACCCCCGGCGCCATGCACCATTCCAGCGGCACCTCGTCGATGGTGATCGCCCGCTCCCCGCCATTCATGGTGGAATGATGGTGATAGGGCGCATCCAGATGGGTGCCGTTGTGGGTGGCGATCTGCAGCCGTTCGATCGCCCAGCCCTCACCGCCGGGAAGATCCTCCCGTTTCAGCCCCGGGAAAAAGCTCATCACCTGTTCAGCGGTCTGATCGTGAGAAAGGTATTCGATCTGCGGCAGCATGATCTCTGGGTCGGACTGGATACCTGTTTCTAGAGCAACGGAAAGATCGACAAATCGGCGCGGCATGGGAAATCCTTTTTGAAATCTGCCGCGATGCTAGCGCCTCAGGGCAGGCATGAGAACAGGGTTCTGTTGTCGCGAAACCAAGGTTCCAGAATGCCCTTGAGCGCCGTGACCTTGGCCGATCCCTGCAGGTCCCGGTGGCTCAGCAACCAGATCGGCGCGTAGGGTTGTACCGGCAGATGCGGCAGCGGCACCAACTGCGGATAGGCGCGCCCAAGGAAGACGGGCATGCGCAGGGCACCCATCCCCGCCAGCGCCGCCGCGATCATGCTGGGCATATCATCAAGCCGTGCCCGCACCCGTATATCGGGATGGATCTTGCTGGCGGCGGCGGGCGGCGCATCGTGCCCCGCATAAAGCACCCATTCCAGCGGTGCCTGCGGATCGCGCGCCGCCGCTTCGGCGATCTCGGGCAGCGCGAAAAACCCGCTCTGCTGTTCGGCCAGCTTGCGCCCCACCAGCGTCTCCTGCGGGTGGCGACTGATCCTGAGCGCCAGATCAGCCTCACGCCGGGCGAGATCCAGAACGCCATTGGCCGCCCTGACGGTCAGCTCCAACTGTGGGTGCGCGGCCGTGAACTCTGCCAAAAGCGGCGCCAGAAAGGTCTGGATCAGCAAGGGCGGCGCGGTGAGGCTCAAAGGGCCGCTCAGATCCTGCGCCCGGCCCGACAGGCGCCGCATCGCCGCCTGCTCCTCGGCCTCCATTCGGGCGGCGGCCGCAGCGATCTCATGCGCCTCTTCGGTCGGGTGATAGCCCTCGGGGCGGCGTTCGAACAACGGACGACCCAGCGCCTCCTCGGCGCGGCGGATGCGGCGCGCCACGGTGGTATAGGTCAGCCCCAGCTGCGCGCCCGCAGTGGCCAGATTGCCGCCGCGCACCAGCGCAAGAACGGTCTGCATATCATCCCATGTGATCTTCATGCGTGCGTTTTTGCATGTCTGATGTCGAAATTCACGCGTTTTTCTACACCACACTGCCGGGCATTCAGCACGGGTTGAAACACGGGTCGCAAACCCGACCACTCCACAGAAGGAAACGCATCATGGTTTATGCCTATGTCAATCTGCCCATCACCAACCCGGACAGCTTTGCCGCCTATCGCGAAAAAGCAGGCGCCGCGCTTGCAAAACACGGGGTGCGGGTCGTGACCTCCTCCCCGCAGCAGCGGGTGATTGAAGGCTCCCGTGACGAAACCGGGGTCGGCGTGATTCTGGAATTCGACAGCACCGAGGCTGCGCTCGGCTGGATCAACGATGAAGAGTTGAAAGAAGTGCACGGCCTGCGTCAGGCCGCGGGCAACGGGGCCATCACCCTCTTGGGCTGACCCATACAAATAAAACCGGGCGCAATGTGGATGACATTGCGCCCGGGCACAGCTTCATCTGGCTGGATTACTCGGCCGCGATCTGTTCTTCCGCCTTTTCGACCCGAACCGCCGAGAATTTGAACTCGGGGATCATGCCGTAGGGGTCCAGCGCCGAGTTGGTCAGCACGTTGGCTGCCGCCTCGACATAGGCGAAGGGCACAAAGACCATATCTTCGGACACGGCCCGGTCGGCGCGCGCCATGATCTTGATCGAACCGCGCCGGGTGGAGAGACGCACCATGCCGCCGGGCTCAACACCCAGTTTGCGTAGGGTCTTCGGGTGCAGCGAGCAGTTCGCTTCCGGCTCTACCGCATCCAGCACCAGCGACCGGCGGGTCATCGCTCCGGTGTGCCAATGCTCGAGCTGGCGGCCGGTGGTCATGATCATCGGATACTCATCATCCGGCGCCTCATCCGGGGCGATCACTGCCGCCGGCGTGAACATCGCCTTGCCACCTTCGCGCGGGAAGCCATCGCCGAACACCACCGACTGGCCCGGATCCTCGGGCGACAGCGATGGATAGGCCACGGTCTCGCGCTCCAGCCGCTCCCAGGTGATGTTGTTGAGCGACTTCATGTTGAGCTTCATCTCGGCAAAGACCTCGGACACATCGGTATAGGTCCAGGGCAGACCGATCCGCTGCGCCAGATCGACGGTGATCGACCAATCCTCGCGCGCCTCACCCGGAGGGGTGACAGCCGGGCGGACCCGCTGCACCTGCCGGTTGGTGTTCGAGACGGTGCCGTTTTTCTCGTAAAGAGCCGAAGCGGGCAGGATGATATCGGCAAAGTTCGCCGTCTCGGTCAGGAAGATATCCTGTACGATCATCAGTTCCAGCTTAGCAAAGGCCTCCCGCGCGTGATCCGCGTCGGGGTCGGACATCGCCGGGTTCTCACCCTGGATGTACATGCCCTTGATATTGCCCGCATAGACCTGATCGACGATCTCGGTCACCGTCAGGCCCTTCTCGTTCGAGAAGTCGCCGCCACCCCAGACATCGGTAAAGGAGCTGCGCACTTCGTCGCTGGTCACTGTCTGGTAATCCGGCAGGAACATCGGGATCAGGCCGGCATCGGATGCACCTTGCACATTGTTCTGACCGCGCAGCGGGTGCAGGCCCGTGCCCGGACGCCCGACGTTCCCGGTCATCAGCGCCAGACTGATCAGACAGCGCGAGTTGTCGGTGCCGTGGATATGCTGGCTGACGCCCATGCCCCAGAAGATCAGCGCAGATTGCGCGCCAGCGAACATCCGGGCCACGCGGCGCAGCTGCTCCGGCGGGATGCCGCAGATCTCGCTCATCTTTTCAGGGGTGAACTGGCGCAGATGCTCTTTCTCGGCGGCCCAGTTGTCGGTCCAGCGGTGGATATACTGGCTGTCGTAGAGTTCTTCCTCGACGATCACATTCATGATCGCGTTCAGCATCGACACATCCGCGCCGGGGCGGAACTGCAGCATCTCGGTGGCGTAGCGGCGCATGCCGACACCGCGCGGATCCATCACGATCAGCTTGCCACCGCGTTTGGTGAACTGCTTGAAATACGTCGCCGCCACCGGATGGTTCTCGATCGGGTTGGCACCGATGATGATCGCCACATCGGCGTTTTCGATCTCGTTGAAGCTGGCGGTCACCGCACCGGAGCCGACGTTCTCGATCAGCGCCGCAACCGAGGAGGCGTGGCACAGACGGGTGCAGTGGTCGACGTTGTTATGCTTGAAACCCTGGCGAATGAACTTCTGGAAGAGATAGGCTTCTTCGTTGGTGCATTTTGCCGAGCCAAAGCCCGCAACGTTGCGCGGATCCTCGTTGCGCAGCTTGATCAGCCCCTTGGCCGCGAGATCCAGCGCCTCTTCCCAAGTCGCTTCGCGGAAATGGGTGGAGAGGTTGCCCGGATCGACGTTCAGCCCCTTGGCCGGCGCGTCGTCGCGACGGATCAGCGGCTTGGTCAGGCGGTGCGGGTGGTGGATATAGTCGTAACCGAAGCGGCCCTTGACGCAGAGACGGCCTTCGTTCGCCGGGCCATTGATGCCCTCGACGTATTTGACCTTGCCGTCCTTCACCTTGAGGCTGACCTTGCAGCCGACGCCGCAGAAGGGGCAGACGCTCTCGGTTTCGGAATCGTAATCCTTGCTGTCGCCAACCTGCGCCTCGTCCACCACAGAGGCGGGCATCAGCGCGCCGGTCGGGCAGGCCTGAACGCATTCGCCGCAGGCCACGCAAGAGGACGCGCCCATCGGGTCGGCGATGTCAAAGGTCGGATAGGCATCGTGACCACGCCCGGCCATGCCGATCACGTCGTTCACCTGTACTTCGCGGCAGGCGCGCACACAGAGGCCGCAGGAGATGCAGGCGTCAAGGTTCACGCTCATCGCGACATGGCTATCGTCGAGCAGCGGAATGCGACCCTCTTCCAGCTTGGGGAAACGCGACTCCGAAACCCCGTTCAGCTCGGCCATGTCCCACAGGTGCGAGGACTTATCATGCGCCTCTTCCTGTTTGGGCTGGTCGGCCACCAGCAGTTCCATCACCATCTTGCGGGCATTTGTGGCGCGCGCATTGTTGGTGGTGACAACCATGCCCTCGGCGGGTTCGCGGATACAGGAAGCTGCGAGCGTGCGCTCTCCTTCGATCTCCACCATGCAGGCGCGGCAGTTGCCGTCGGGGCGGTAGCCGGGCTGCGGCTTGTGGCACAGGTGCGGGATTTTCAGGCCGCGACCGTTCGCGACTTCCCAGATGGTCATGCCCGCATCCGCGGTGACCTGTTCGCCGTCGAGGGTAAAGGTGATTTGCTTCGACATGGCTCAGATCTCCTTGGCTTGCGAAGATGAGAATAGGGAAGTGCCCGACCCGGGGTGGGCGTGAAGCGCCCGCCCATGGGGGCGGGTCGGGCGCTGCCCGGCGTTACCCGCCGGGCGGAACATCAACTGAAGGATCATGCTCAGATCTCCTCCGGGAAATGTTTCATGGTCAAACGGATCGGGTTCGGCGCAGCCTGGCCCAGACCACAAATAGAGGCATCCACCATGGTCTGGCTCAGCTCCTCCAAAAGGCCCTGATCCCACTTGTCGGCCTGCATCAGTTTTACCGCCTTCTCGCAGCCAGCCCGGCAGGGGGTGCACTGGCCACAGCTTTCATCCTCAAAAAACCGCAGCATATTGAGCGCGGCCTCGCGGGCGCTGTCCTGATCGGACAGGACCACCACGGCAGCGGAACCGATGAATGTGCCATGCGGCTGCAGCGTGTCGAAATCGAGCGGGATGTCATCCATATGCGCCGGAAGCAGACCCGAGGACGGACCGCCCGGCTGATAGGCCTTGAAGGCGTGGCCATCGAGCATACCGCCCGCAGCCTCGATGATATCAGCGATGGTGGAACCTGCGGGCAGCAGATGAACACCGGGGTTCTTGATCCGGCCCGAGACGGAGTAGTTGCGCAGCCCCTTGCGACCGTTTTTTTCAACCGAATTCAGCACTTCGGGGCCAAACCGGCAGATGCGCGCGACCCAGTAGAGGGTTTCGACATTGTGCACGAGCGTCGGCTGCCCAAAGATCCCCACCTGCGCCACAAACGGCGGGCGGTGACGCGGCTCACCGCGCTTGCCTTCGATGCTTTCGATCATCGCGCTTTCTTCGCCGCAGATATAGGCCCCTGCCCCGCGGCGCAGATCGATATAGCCTTCCTCGACAATACCGGCATCTTCCAGCGCCTTGATCTCGCGGCGCAGGATTTCCAGCACCGCCGGATATTCGTCGCGCATATAGATAAAGGCTTTCTCGGCCTCGACGGCCCAGGCGCCGATCAGCATGCCCTCAAGGAACATATGCGGGTCGCGCTCAAGATGGTGACGGTCCTTGAATGTGCCGGGCTCTCCCTCATCGCCATTCACGGCCAGATAGCGGGGACCGGGATTGGCGCGTACAAAGCCCCATTTCTTACCCGAGGGGAAACCGGCGCCGCCAAGACCGCGCAGACCGGCCTCAAGCACCTTGTCCTGCACCGCTTCCCAGTCGCCGCCCGCGCGCAGCTCGGCAAGGATGCGATAGCCGCCATCGGCGACATATTCGGCATAGGTTTGGTAATCAGGGATCTGCGGGTGCGTGTCACCGGCGTGAACGGCGGCAATCGCCTTTTCCGCAGTGGCGTGATCGATGTGATTGTGACCGATCTCCAGCACCGGCGCCGTGTCGCAACGGCCCATGCAAGGCGCGCGCAGCACGCGCACCTCGGACGGGTCCAGCCCATCCTCCAGCGCTTTTTGCAGCTGCTGGGCACCGGCCAGTTCGCAGGACAGGCTGTCGCAAACCCGGATGGTCAGCGCAGGCGGCGGGGTCTCGCCTTCCTTCACCACATCGAAATGTGCGTAGAAACTGGCGACCTCATAGATCTCGGCCTGACCAGTGCGCATTTCCTCGGCCAGCGCCCGGATATGCGCCGCGCTGAGACAGCCATACGCATCCTGGATGAGATGCAGGAATTCGATCAGAAGATCGCGATTGCGGGGGCGGTCCCCCAGAAGTGCCAAGACTTCCTCGTGGGCCTGATCGTCAAGCTGACGACCCTTGGGGGTTTTGCGTCCCTTGCCCTTGCCGGATTTCCATACGCCCTTGCTATTGTCCAACGGTGCCACGTTGATCTCCACTTCGCTGGTGCCATGCGCTTTGGCATTTCATCAGCTGTGAATATCGTCAAATCGCATATTCATAAGGCACGATAACGAAGACTTATTGTTCAAAGGCGGCAACCACGTCCCTCAGCGCCCGGACCGTGGTCAGCTCGGGCTCGCGGTCCAGCGTGGCCATGCAGATCGGCCGCGCCTGTTCCGGCGCCTCCAGCCGCAGCACCCGGGTTCCTTCGATCGGGCCCAGCGCATCTGCCAGCGCTTGCGGCAGGATGGTAGCCACAAGCCCCTCACGCGCCATAATAATAGCGGACATAAAGCCGCTGGATTCCGACAGGACCTCGGGCCGCAGCCCCTGCTCGGCAAAGATCCAATCCAGAATACGCCGGTTCTGCATCGATTGATCCAAGAGGCTCAGCGGCAGTTCAGCAGCCTGTGCCCAGCTGATTTCACCGGCGCCCTCGCCCGCCTGCAGAGCGATCTGCGCCACCAAGCCGACCGGCGCCAGAACCACATAACGTTCGTCGTAAAGCGGCTGCCTGATCACAAGATTTTGTTCGATGGAGTCCATATACGTGAGCCCCGCATCCAGCGTTCCCTCGAACAGACGCTGCTGGATGGCCGCCGAAGACATCACGTTGATTCGAGCTAGAATGCGCGGGTGGGCCTGTTGCAGCCGGTTGACCAACCGCGCCGCGAAACTGGTGGCCGTCGGCACCACACCCAGATCCAGCGTGCCAGTAACCTGCCCGCGGGCCGCCGCGATCTCCTGCTCCAGCGCCCGGGCGTCATCCAGCAGCGACCGGCCCCGCGCCACGATCAGCTCGCCTTCGCCTGTCAAACCCTGAAACCGGTTGCCGCGCCGCACGATGGACACGCCCAACTTGTCCTCCAGGTTGCGGATCCGCATCGAGAAGGCAGGCTGCGACATGCCGCATTCTTGTGCAGCTTTGGCGAAATGCTGGTGTCGGGCCAGCGCCGTCAGCAGTTGTAGGTCTTTGAGCTCAATCATGCGGTGACATTAGGGGCTTGCAGAGTGCAACTTCAATGCCGCGCGGTTCGGTCCAGATCACAATGACTTTTCCAATATTCGAAAGCTCGCGATGCCTGACATAGGCAGAATGCGATGCCATGAATGGAATCGGCGGGTAGCCGCCCCTGTGCCGTCAATATTCAACCATCAAAAACGCCATGAAAACCGCGAGATAACACTTACAATTTTAAGCTTGTTATCTCCAATGCCCGCCTGCGCACGCCTCCCTTCCCCCTGTTTCAAGGCTGTGTCTTCCTTACTGCGCCCTGTCACACAATCGTGATTTTGAATGTAATTCAGAGGCTTGCTGCATTTCGCAGGCACGCCCCCGATCAGTCGCTGCAACGCAGAATTTCCCTTCAAAACCTGGCCCAAAGGCCGCCCGGGACCCTCACTGCACCGTTAATTCATCCGTAAACCCTTGGACCTAGCGTCGATCATGGTCTGCATCCCGACCTAAATCACAGCAAAGAGTATCCAATGCGTATAGTTACCTGTTCCGCCCTGTTTTCCCTTGTTCTGTCGCCCGTCTGGGCCAACGACTTTGAGCCAAGCATGAAAGCGTATCTGGAAAATAGCATCCGTG
The DNA here is from genome assembly GCF_041008785.1 of Pseudophaeobacter sp. 1A16562. Classification (NCBI taxonomy): domain Bacteria; kingdom Pseudomonadati; phylum Pseudomonadota; class Alphaproteobacteria; order Rhodobacterales; family Roseobacteraceae; genus Pseudophaeobacter; species Pseudophaeobacter sp. 1A16562. The sequence continues at coordinate 16,257 of NZ_JAXGFT010000001.1, forward strand.
ACTGGGCAACCGCCCCGGTTCTGATTGATGCCATCAACGGGCAAAACGCCCGGACTTCCGGCTATTCGCAGGCTCAGATCGATGCCATGGACACAGCTTGGCGCGCCGAAGTGGGGACCGCCTCCACACCGACGATCACGCCTGTGCTGGAGAATGCCGCCGCCGACTTCCTGCGCGAGCAGGTGGTGAAATCGGGTGGCCAGATCACCGAAGTTTTCGTCATGGATGCCCATGGGCTGAACGTGGCTGCCTCGGCGGCGACCTCTGACATGTGGCAAGGCGACGAGGCCAAGTTCCAGCAGACCTACCCCGTCGGCCCGGATGCCGCGCACTTCGGGGATGTCGAGCTTGATGCATCTACCCAAAGCTATCAGGCGCAAATCTCGCTTACCATTGTGGATCCCGCAACCGGCGCTCCGATCGGAGCAATGACGGTGGCTGTTGACGCTGAATCGCTGATGTAATCCAGCGCGTTCCACGCACTGCAAAAGATCGAAAGGTGCACAAATGAAAGTCCGTCTTCCCTCGATATCCCTGTTCAAAGGCATGTCGGTATTCATGAAATGCTGCCTGTTGATCGCGGCAACCACTCTGGTGGTAGCCGGATCGCTGACCTACAAGAACGAGAAGACCTTCAAGGCCGCCGTTGAAAAGGGCGTCCGCACGCTGGGCAGCGGGGTCACAATCACCGTGGCGGCCCGCAGTGGCGGCGCCATCCGGTTTGGGGACTCGGACCGGCTGTCGGCTGATATCGAGAAACTGATCGAACTGTCCGATGGCCGCGCCCTGGCAGGGGTTGCCGTAAACAAGGATGGCAAGGTCGTTGCAACCGGTGGAGAAATCAGCGAAGCCGACCTGGCAAAGCTGAGCGAGCTCGGCCATGCCTCGGCTCAGTCTGGTCAGACGGAAATGTCGGCGGACGGTTACTATGTTGCTGCTCCCGCGACGGCCGGGGCCGATGGATCCGTCATTGTCGGCTCTGTCGCAATGCTCTGGTCGCCCGAGGTGGCCTTTGCCGAAGCCGCCTTTGACGAAATGATGTCCATGGTCTTCGCGATTGCCGCCTTTGTGATCATGTGTACACTATCGGTCTTTGCACTGCGCTCTATCCTGTCGCGCCCGCTCAGCAGCGTCACCAAGTCGATCGACGTGATTGCCGACGGCGATTACGACACCGAAGTCAGCCACCTGGACCGCCGCGACGAAATCGGCCGAATTGCCCAGACGCTGGATCATTTGAAGTCCCAACTGGCCGCCGCCCGTGAGGTGGAGGAGCAGCGCAAGGTGGCCCAGGCTGAGCAGAAAAAGGTCGTCGAAACGCTGAACGTGGCGCTGCAGGACATGTCCGAAGGCGATCTGAGCAAGACCATCGACACGCCCTTTGCCACCGAATACGAAAGCCTGCGCCAGAACTACAATGCCACCGTGGAAAAGATGGTCGGCATCATCGACGCGGTGATCGACAATTCGACCCGCATCCGGGAAAACTCCGAGGAAATCAGCCAGTCGTCCAGCGATCTGTCGCAGCGCACCGAAAGCCAGGCGGCCACGCTGGAGGAGACTGCAGCGGCCATGGAAGAGCTGACCGTCAGCGTCCGCTCCGCCGCCGATGGCGCCAAGGAAGTTGAAACCATCGTGACCGAGGCGAAATCCACCGCCGAGCAAAGCGGCAAGGTGGTGACCGATGCGGTCAACGCGATGTCCCAGATCGAAACCTCTTCCGAAAAGATCTCGCAGATCATCTCGGTCATTGACGATATCTCCTTCCAGACCAACCTTCTGGCGCTGAACGCCGGGGTGGAAGCCGCCCGTGCAGGCGAAGCAGGCCGTGGCTTTGCCGTCGTTGCCTCGGAAGTGCGTGCCCTGGCGCAGCGTTCCTCGGATGCTGCTCAGGAGATCAAGGGCCTCATCGCCGAAAGTTCCCAGCATGTGAACAAGGGCGTTGATCTTGTCGGCAAGGCCGGTGACGAGCTGAAGAAGATCATCGACCGCGTCGGCACCATCTCCGGCCATATCTCCGAGATCGCCGGCGGCGCCCGGGAACAGTCGACAACACTGGCCGAGATCAACACCGGCGTCACCCAGCTGGATCAGGTCACCCAGCACAACGCCGCCATGGTCGAAGAGGCAACCGCCGCAGCCCAGATCCTGCGCAACGATGCCAACGAACTGGCCCGGCATGTCTCGGTCTTCAACACCGGGGGCGGTCGTCGCCCCGTGGCCAGCATCGCAACGATGCCCGCGCCTTCGGCCCACCCGGCACCCGGCAGCGAGAACGACGATTTCTTTGCGGACGAGCCGCCTGCGAAAGTGGCGGTAGGCTGGGAAGACTTCTGATCCCCGCCCACTCCTCAAGGATAAAAAAACGCGGCCCAATAGGGGCCGCGTTTTTCATTGTAAGGGGGCACCATCGGCCTTTTGGGAAGGCCCCAGTGTCAACTTCCGTAAACGCTGCCCCAGCGCTCGATCAGCATCTGTTGCAGCGCTTTCGCCTTGCGGTTCCATCCACGCGCGCCTGGCGGGCGCTCCCGGTCGGCGCGTTTGATCCGTGACCGGGCCGTGGTGTTAGCAGCAAAGATCGCAAAGGCCAGCTCGGTGCCGTCGGCAGCGGTCATGAAGCCGCCCAGCCCTGAGACGAAATTCAGGGTCCCGGTCTTGGCCAGCACTTTGATGGGATGAGATTTCAAGACCCGCCCTTTGCGGTCCCTCATCGGAAACGGTTTCAGCAGGGGCTTCAGCTGCCCTGCCCCATGGGCCGCGATCAGCACCGTGACCAGATCATCCGGCGTCATCCGCGAGGCATCGCCAAGGCCCGAATGATCCACCAACCGGCTGTCTTTCATACCGTATTTACGCGCTGCCCAATCGCTCATCTGGGCAGCGGACTGCCGCAGCGATCCGGGACGCTTGCCCGCTGCTGCTGTCGCCGACATGCCGATCATTTCAGCCATCAGATTGTTGGAATACTTCAGCATCGCCTTCAGCATCACACTCAGCGGCGGGCTCTGATGCTGGGCAAGAACCTGCGTCTGCGGCAGGCTCTGCGTGACCTTGGCCTTGCGCAGGGCAATACCGTGCGACCGCGCCAGGGTCCGGAACACATCGCCCGCATATTCCGCCGGGCGCCGCACCGGCAACCAGCGCGAACCACCATTGCCCAGCGCCTGACTGGCCACGGTCCAGGTATCGGCGCCGCCCCGGTCCACATAGGTATAGACCGGCAGGGCGCGGTTCTTCACCGCCATGCGCGCCATGGCAACTTCGGGGCGGTATTTCTCGGTGCGGGCATCCATGCTGACGGACCAGCCCTTGGCCCCGCGTTTCCATTCGAAATGAACACGGTTGAAATTGAGCGCGATGCCAGACACCGCCGGGCTGTAACCCACGTGATCCGGCTGCTCCGGATCGATCGACTGCACCTGTGGCAAGGCGCCATCCCAGACTTTGAAATCGCCACGCACCTCACGCAGGCCCGCGGCCTTCATGCTACGCGCCAGCTGCGCCAGATGGTCGGTGTTCAGCATCGGATCGCCGCCACCAGCAAGGATCAGATCACCATGCAGCACGCCACTGCGGATCTGGCCTGCGGCCAGAACCTGGGTGGTAAACCGGTGTTCAGCCCCCAGCACATCCAGCGAATAAAGCGCCGTCAGGGTTTTTGCGACGCTGGCCGGCGGCAGCCCGGCCGCGCCCGCTTGCGATTCAAGCCGCGCCCCGGTTTTGACATCCGCCACCGCGCAGGCAACCTTGCCCTGCAGGCCAGAGCCCGCCAGGATCGCCTCCAGATCCGCAGCCGCTGCTCCGGCAAGTACCTTTTTCCGAGCTACAGGACGCAGGGACACCGTCGGCGCATTGGCCCAGCTTGCCGATCCTGCTAGCGCCGCTATCCCGGCGCCAAGGAATTTTCGTCGCGATATCATATCTGTCAGTGTCTTATAAAAACTGCCAAACGACAAACCCGGGCGGCTTTTTCTGTTTCGCCTCCGTGCCCTGCCTGCTACCGCTGGCCCCCATGTTCCAAGCAGTCACTATCATGTTCATCGCCATGTCAATGATCCCCGCCGGGGATCTTTGCGGGAAGTTATTGACCAGCGGCGGCCTGGCAACACCCGGGTTCGTGGCCTGGTCCCGTTTTGCCATCGGTGCGCTGCTGGTGCTGCCCTTTGCCCCCCGGGGCTGCCTGCGCCTGCTGAAGGACTGGCGGATCTGGCTGCGCGCGAGCCTCATCACCGGCGGTATCCTGTCGATCCAGACGGCCCTGCAGACAGAGGCGATCGCCGATGTCTTTGCCGCCTTCTTCATCGGGCCGGTGATCAGCTATGTACTGTCCGTGACCCTTTTGCGGGAAAGTACCACGCCGCTGCGCGCAATCTTGATGGGCGCGGGCTTCTGCGGTGTGCTTCTGGTGGTCCGCCCCGGTTTCGGTGGCTCGGCCAATCTGATGTATGCGGTTCTGGCGGGTTGTTTCTACGGCTGTTTCCTGACGGCGTCGCGCTGGCTGGCCCATGTCGGCAAACCGGTCGAGCTGAGCTTTACGCAGCTCCTGCTCAGCGCGCTGTTTCTGTTGCCGCTTGGCCTGTCCAACCTGCCCGAGGCGAGTCTCTCTACCGCCGCCCTGACCGTCGGAAGCGCGACCTTTTCCATGCTGGGGAACCTACTCTTGCTTTATGCCTACAGCCGGACCGAGGCCTCGCGTCTGGCCCCCACGGTGTATTTCCAGCTGATCGCGGCGGTGCTGCTGGGCTGGGCCGTCTTCGGTCAATTGCCGGATCTTCTGACATGGGCCGGGCTTCTGGTGGTGATCAGCGCCGGGATCGCCTCGGCCAGCTTACGTCGCTGACCAGTCCCCCCGCGCGCGGATTTCCGTCGAACTGGTATCGACCATCGGCACATTCAGGAAACACCAGGCAGGAGTCTCTGCCCCGGCCAGCAGGTGGCTCTGGCTGCTTTTCAGCCGGTATTGCCCATAGATCTTCGCAGCCGGAGACAGCCGCGCCGAGATCCGGTCGCCGGGGCGCGCCAGCACCCCGACCGGCACCGCCTCAAGGATCTCGCGCCAGTCCTTCCAGCGGTGAAAATGGGTGAGGTTGTCCGCCCCCATCAGCCAAACAAATCGCACGCCGGGATAACGCGCCCGCAGATGCCGCAGGGTCTCCGCCGTGTAACGCGTGCCAAGGCGCGCCTCGATATCGCTGATCTCGATCCGCGGATGCTGCATCATCTCCCGCGCCGCCGCGACCCGCCGCTCCAGCGTGGCCGGGGCACGGGATTTGAGAGGATTACCGGGCGACACCAGCCAGAGCATCCGATCCAGCCCAAACCGTTTCAGCGCCGCAAGACTGATCTGCACATGCCCCATGTGCGGCGGATCAAAGGAGCCGCCAAGCAGCCCCACGCGCATGCCGGGCCGAAGATATGGAAATCCACAGGTCATGGCCACTTGATGCGCATAGTTCTGCGGGGAAATCAATTGGGTGCGCCCCTCGGTTCGGACGCGGGTCCTTCCCAGGTGAGGCAAACCGCGCATTGGAGCGTTGCACTGATGGTTTATGCACACCTCCAAGATGCTGTGCGCGTCAGAGCCTCAGCCCCGCGCGCCTACCCGATTGCTCCTTCCCTGCCCATCCGCTATCACACCGGGCAGCGAATTTCCCCGATTATGGAGCAGTCACATGGCCGCCTATCAATACGTCTACCACATGCAGGGGGTCTCCAAGACCTACCCCGGTGGCAAGAAATGCTTTGAAAACATCCACCTGTCCTTTCTGCCCGGCGTGAAGATCGGTGTCGTCGGCGTCAACGGCGCCGGTAAATCGACTCTGCTGCGCATCATGGCCGGGATCGACAAGGATTTCACCGGTGAAGCCTGGGCCGCCGAAGGCGCCAAGGTGGGCTACCTGCCGCAGGAACCGCAGCTGGACGAAAGCCTGTCGGTGCGTGAAAACGTCATGCTGGGCGTTGCGGAAAAGAAAGCAATTCTGGACCGTTACAACGAACTGGCGATGAACTACTCGGACGAAACCGCCGAGGAAATGGCCAAGCTGCAGGACGAGATCGACGCCCAGAACCTCTGGGATCTGGACAGCCAGATCGACGTGTCGATGGAGGCGCTGCGCTGCCCGCCGGATGACGCAGACGTGAAGACCCTCTCGGGCGGTGAAAAACGCCGGGTGGCCTTGTGCAAACTGCTGCTCGAAGCGCCCGACGTGCTGCTGCTCGACGAACCGACCAACCACCTCGATGCCGAAACCATCGCCTGGCTGCAGCAGCACCTCATTGATTACAAAGGCACAATCCTCTGCGTCACCCACGACCGTTATTTCCTCGATGATATCACCAGCTGGATTCTGGAGCTGGACCGCGGCGCCGGTGTGCCCTGGGAAGGCAACTATTCCAGCTGGCTGGAGCAGAAGGCCAAACGGCTGGAGCAGGAAGCCCGCGAAGACAAATCCAAGCAGAAAACGCTGGAGCGCGAACTGGAATGGATGCGTCAGGGTCAGAAGGCACGTCAGGCCAAATCCAAGGCCCGTATTGCCGCCTATAACGAGTTGGCAAACCAGTCCGAACGCGAAAAGGTCGGCCGCGCCCAGATCGTCATCCCCAATGGTCCGCGCCTTGGCTCCAAGGTGATCGAGGTCCACGGTCTGTCCAAACACTATGGCGACAAGCAGCTGATCGAAGGGCTGGACTTCTCGCTGCCGCCCGGCGGCATCGTCGGCGTGATCGGCCCCAACGGCGCCGGTAAATCGACTCTGTTCCGCATGCTGACCGGGCAGGAACAGCCCGACGATGGCACCGTCGAATTCGGCGATACGGTAAAGCTTTCATACGTCGACCAGTCGCGCGATGATCTCAATGACAATGAAACCGTCTGGGAAGCGATTTCCGGTGGCGCCGAGATCATCGAACTGGGCGACGCGCAGGTAAACTCCCGCGCCTATTGCTCTTCCTTCAACTTCAAGGGCGGCGATCAGCAGAAAAAGCTGAACCTGCTATCCGGTGGTGAGCGCAACCGCGTCCACATGGCCCGGCTCCTGAAAGAAGGCGGCAACGTGCTGCTGCTTGACGAACCGACCAACGATTTGGACGTGGAAACCCTGCGCGCGCTCGAAGACGCGCTGGTGGATTTCGCGGGCTGCGCGGTTGTCATCTCGCACGACCGTTTCTTCCTCGACCGGATCTGTACCCACATCCTGGCCTTTGAAGGCGATGCGCATGTGGAGTGGTTCGAGGGCAACTTCGAAGATTACGAAGAAGACAAGAAACGCCGCCTTGGCGCCGACGCGCTGGAACCCAAGCGCCTGAAGCACAAGAAATTCGTGCGTTAAACCTCAGCCGGGCCTGTCCATATGGCAGGCCCGGGTCTGACCCTAGGGAGGTGCGAAAGCGCCTTGCCGCGGGGAAAGTCTGGCGCGGTCAGAACTATAAAAAGCCTGCAAAACGCAGGGCCAGATGCCCAACCGCCCCACTCCCTGCCGTGGATTTTCCACAGCTTCGCCGCAGACCCATCCAGATTTAAACAAAATCTTAAAAACTATTGTCTGTAGTGAAAGACACGGGCTGAGGTATCGTCCTTTCGTCGATCTATCCGGAAACAGGAGAAGACATGGCACTTGCAGGCATCATGATGGGAACGCTGACCGGTTTCTTCTCGGCGCTGTTCAGCCTTGTTGTACTGGGCCATTCCGTCTGGACCAGTCTTCTGGTCTACTCCGGCGTCGGCATTGCAACAGCGCTGGTGCTGACGATTGCGGTGCTGTTGCGCAATCTTTCTGATGCACCGCACCTGACTGACGAGGCGACGGCCGAGGCCTGAACGCTGGGTCCAGCCTCGAACGCAGCCCGTTTAGGCGACCGTTACGCCGGGCTTTGCACCCATCCGACAATCTGACCTTCGCTCAGCGCGCCTGACTGGCGCTTGCTCTCGCGGCCGCGCTCAAAGGCGACCATGGTCGGAATACCGCGAATCCGATAGCGCGCGCCGGTGGACTGGTGGTCCTGGGTGTTCAGCTTCACCAGCCGCGCCTTGCCCGCCAGCTTCTTCGACGCCTTGGAGAACTCCGGCGCCATCATCCGGCAGGGGCCGCACCAGGGCGCCCAGAAATCCACCACCAGCGGCAGGTCATCATTCTTGGCTGCCTTTTGCAGAATGGCCGGATCGATATCCAGCGGCGCATCCGGGATCAGAGCCGCGCCACAGGTGCCGCACTTGGCGCCTGCGGTCACTTTCTCCTCGGGCACCCGATTCAGCTGGGCGCAGGACAGGCAGGTCAGGGTTTTGGCTCCCATGACAGGATCCTCCTCAAAAGGGGTCTGGCGCAGAGGGCGCTGCGCCTCTGCTAAAATATTCAAAATTCCATATAGGAATGAAACCGTCCCCAGCAAGAGGCGCACATGCACTGTCAATCACCGCCTCAGGTCATTGTGATCACACCTCTGACTGCATGCTTCCCGCCCCCATTGACGCAAATTCAGCACCAGATCAAAATATTGATCTGTAACGTTCCATAGTAAATGAGGCCGATATGATTTCACGCCGCCTGTTTCTCGCCAGTTCCGTCCTCGCCGCGACCCTTCCTGGTTTTGCCGCTGCTGAGGGTGCTTTCGATCCGACTCCTCAGGTCGTGAGAATCAAGAAAGAATTCGCCCCCGGGCAAATTCTGGTCCTGCCCCGGTCCTATTACCTCTATTTCGTGACAGAGCCCCGCAAGGCGATCCGTTATGGGGTCGGGGTCGGCCGGGCGGGCCTGGAATTCACCGGCAGCGCGGTGATCGAGGCCAAGAAGGAATGGCCCACCTGGCGGCCGACGCAGGAAATGATCGAGCGCAGCCCGCGCACCTACAGCCGGTTTGCAGGCAACAAGTACATCCAGCCGGGCGGCCCCGATAACCCATTGGGCGCGCGGGCTCTTTACCTGTTTCAGAACGGCATCGACACCTATTTCCGCATCCATGGCACCAACCAGCCGGACACCATCGGGCATTCGGTGTCCAACGGTTGCATCCGCATGCTGAACGAACATGTGGTGGACCTTTATGAACGGGTTCCGCTGGGCACCGTCGTGACCGTTCTTTAGGCGCTGCGCGCATGGCAACAGGCGCATTTTAGCCACACAGCAAAAATCCCCACCAAGATAAGGCGCGCGTTTTTCTTGCGTGATGGGGGCAGGATGGCCAATGCTGTTACTGCGACGTTACGCGAATGACATTACTGTACGCCTTACAGGCACGGTCGTGACCATCTGCTGATGCGGCCGCCTGACCGCACCGGCGGTTAGACTGAGACTAGACTTTAGGAGTACAGACGATGGCCACAGGCACCGTCAAATGGTTCAACACAACCAAAGGCTATGGATTTATTGCCCCCGATGCGGGCGGCAAAGACGTATTTGTTCACATTTCAGCGGTTGAACGCTCGGGCCTGACCGGCCTCGCAGACAACCAAAAAGTATCCTACGAGCTGCAACCGGGCCGTGATGGCCGCGAGTCGGCCGTGGATCTTCAACTGCTCTGACTGCCGGGTAAATCCTCCGGACCAGCGCTACGATGCTGCAGCTCCCTGCCTGGGGGCTGCTTTCTCGGTCGTTCTTGCTGCAGTGTTAAGGAGCGGCTCAGCCCGAAACCCGTGCCACGAGTTGCAGCGCGACCGGACCTAGCGCCTCGATATTTTCCCGAACGCCTTCGGCATTTGGGTGGATATCGTCGTCCTGCATGAATTCTTGCGCCTTGGCGGGATCCCCTCCGACACGTTCAAAAATCCCGGCGAAGGCATCCGGGTGCAGCAGGGCGCCGAACTCCTTGGCCAGATCCGGGTACACAGCGTTGAACGCGGCCCGATAATCGGGTCCATAGTTATTGGGCGCCCGCATGCCGACCAGCAGGACCTCGGTGTCGGCCTGTTCTGCGGCGCTCAGGATCTTGCTCAAATTGGCGCGCATTTCCTCGGCCGACAGGCCGCGCAGCAGATCGTTGCCGCCCAGAAGGACGATCAGAGCGTCGGGGTCATCCGCCAGCGTCCAGTCGATCCGCGCTGCCCCACCCGCGCTCGTGTCGCCCGAGACGCCCGCGTTGGTGATCTCGACCTCGGCGCCGTGCGCCTGCAGCCAGTGTTCCAGCTGGGGCACGAATCCATCCCCCTGTGGCAGGCCATATCCCTGCACCAGACTGTCGCCAAACGCCGTGATCCGCACCGGTTCGGCCCAGGCCGCAGAGACACTGATCAGAAATCCGATTATCACCCATACCTTGCGCATTGTCACAATCGCTCCATATCCGAAAGAACACATTCAACAGGCCGCCTTTATGACAGATCAAAACCGCCCCGTTCTTCACCTCAAAGATGCGTCTTTGACCCTGAATGGCAATACCGGTCCCGTCCGTATTTTGCAGGACATCACCCTGGATGTGCACAAGGGCGAGACACTGGGCATGATCGGCGCCTCGGGATCGGGGAAATCCTCGCTCTTGATGCTGATGGGCGGGCTTGAACAAGCCACCGGTGGTACAATTACGGCACTGGGGCAGGATCTGACCGCGATGAACGAAGACGCACTGGCCCATTTCCGCCGCGATCACATGGGGGTGGTCTTTCAGAACTTTCATCTGATCCCAGCGATGACAGCGCTGGAAAACGTGGCGACCCCGCTTGAGCTGGCCGGGGTTACGGATGCCTTTGAACGCGCGCAGGCGGAGCTCGACGCTGTCGGTCTTGGCCACCGTTCAGGCCACTACCCGGCACAGCTGTCCGGCGGTGAACAACAGCGGGTGGCGCTGGCCCGCGCGCTGGCGCCGCGCCCGGCGATCCTGCTGGCGGATGAACCCACCGGCAATCTGGACGAGGCCAACGGCGCCGCCGTGATGGATCTGCTATTTGGCCTGCGCGACCGTTATGGCGCCACGCTGATCATGGTCACCCATGCGCCGGAACTCGCCGCCCGCTGCGACCGGGTCGTGCGACTGCGCGATGGGCATCTGCTGGATGATCGGGCCGCGCACGAGGCCGCGGAATGAAGTTTCCAGATCTTCGCCTCGCCTGGCGTTTTGCCCTGCGTGAGTTGCGCAGCGGGCTGAAGGGATTTCGCATTTTCCTGGCCTGCCTTGCGCTGGGCGTCGGGGTGATCGCCGCCATCGGTTCGATACGCGCCTCGATCGAGGCCGGGCTAACCCGCGAGGGTGCCACCATGCTGGGCGGCGATGCGGAGATGTCCTTTACCTACCGCTTTGCCAACGAGGAAGAGCGCGCCTGGATGGCCTCCATCGCCGAGCGCAGCTCGGAAATTGCCGACTTCCGCTCCATGGCAGTAGTGGGCGAGGAACGCGCGCTGACACAGGTGAAGGCGGTCGATGGGCTTTACCCCCTGACGGGGACCCTGCGCCTGTCGCCCGACATTCCGCTGGAAGACGCGCTGGCGGGATCGACCGGGGTGCCCGGCGGTCTGATGGAGCGGGTCCTGGCGGACCGTCTGGGCCTTGCGCCCGGGGATGTCTTCCGTCTTGGTACCCAGGATCTGCGCCTCGCGGCCATTATCGAAAACGAACCGGATGCGGCGGCATCCGGCTTCACCCTCGGCCCACGCACGATTGTTGCCACAACCGCGCTGGCGCAGTCGGGTTTGCTGGAGCCGGGAACGCTATATTCCTCAAAATACCGGCTTGATCTGCCCCCCGGTGCAAACCTTGAACAGCTGCAAGCTGCCGCCGAGGAGCGGTTTGCCAATTCCGGCATGCGCTGGCGCGATGCACGCAATGGTGCCCCGGGCATCACCTCCTTTGTAGAGCGCCTGGGCGGGTTCCTGGTGCTGGTCGGCCTCTCCGGCCTCGCGGTGGGCGGTGTCGGCGTTTCGGCCGCCGTACGCGCCTTTCTGGCAGGCAAGACCGAAACCATTGCCACCCTGCGCACCCTTGGCGCCGGGCGGCAGGTGATCTTTCTCACCTATTTCCTGCAAATCGGGGTGCTGGCGCTCTTGGGCATTGCCATGGGCATGGCGATCGGCGGGCTTGGACCGGTTCTGGTGGGGCCGCTGATCGCCGCGCAGCTGCCATTTCCCGCGATCTTCTCAGTCTACCCCGGCGCGCTGGCCGAGGCGGCGCTTTATGGTCTGCTGACCGCCTTCATCTTTGCGCTCTGGCCGCTGGCCCGGGCTGAGCGGATCCGCGCAGCGGCGCTGTTCCGCGATGCCTTTGCCGGTGGCAGCAGCCTGCCCGCGCCCCGTTATGTGCTCGCAACCGCGCTGGCACTGGCGCTGCTGGTGGCCGCGGCGGCCCTATTCAGCGGATCGGTGCGGCTGACGCTCTGGACCGCTGGCGGGCTTGGGGGGGCGCTGGCCGTCCTGATGGTGGCCGCGCTGATCCTTGGCGGTCTGGCCCGGCGCGCCGCGCGCATTGCCCGTGGACGCCCGGCCCTGCGATGGGCGCTAGCGGCGATTGGCACCTCCCGCGATGGCGCGGTTCCAGCCGTTCTGGCGCTGGGTCTTGGCCTGACTGTTCTGGCCGCCATCGGGCAGATCGACGGCAATATGCGCCGCGCCATCACCGGCACCCTGCCAGATGTCGCTCCCTCCTATTTCTTCGTCGACATCCAGCGCGATCAGATGCCCGCCTTTCTGGATCGGGTCGAAGGCGACCCCGCCGTCAGCCGTATCGAAAGCGCACCGATGCTGCGCGGGGTCGTGACTGGCATCAACGGTCAGCCCGCCAGCGAAGTCGCTGGAGATCACTGGGTGGTGCGCGGCGACCGTGGCCTCACCTACGCAGGCGCCAAACCCGAAAACACCCAAATCACCGCAGGCACCTGGTGGGACGAAAACTACAGCGGCCCGCCACAGATCAGCCTGGCCGAAGAAGAGGCCGGAGAGCTCGGCATTGCCATCGGCGACACCATGACGGTGAATGTACTGGGCCGCGACATCACCGCCACAGTCACCAGTTTCCGCTCGGTCGATTTTTCCACCGCCGGGATGGGTTTCGTGATTGCCATGAACGAATCCGCGCTGGCCGCTGCGCCGCACAGCTATATCGCCACCGTCTATGCCGAGGAGCAGGCCGAGGCGCAGATCCTGCGGGATCTGGCCCAGGAAATGCCGAATATCACCGCGATCCGGGTGCGCGATGCGGTGGACCGGGTGTCCGACATCCTGCGCCAGCTGGCAGCGGCGACTTCATACGGGGCGGCGGCAACTCTGCTGACCGGGTTCCTGGTGCTGCTTGGCACCGCAGCCGCCGGAGAACCCGCCCGCCGCTACGAGGCTGCTTTGCTGAAAACACTCGGGGCACCACGCGCGCAGATCCTGAAAAGCTTTGCGCTGCGCTCCATCATTCTGGGCGCAGGCGCGGGCATGGTGGCGCTGGCGGCAGGTATCGCCGGAGCCTGGGCAGTGAATTCCTATGTGTTTGAAACCAGCTACAGCATCATCTGGCCGAATGCGCTGGCCGTGGTCGGCGGCGGGATCCTGACGACACTTCTGGCCGGTCTTGCCTTCGCTTTGCGTCCGCTGGCAGCCCGTCCGGCCCGCATTCTGCGCGCCCGAGATTGATTAGCTGCCCCGACAACGGGGCGGCAACTGCGATCACCGGGTGCAGGTAGCTGGTTGCAGCAAGCGCATCAGATCCGGATTGTCGCAGATCAGAGAATCCAATGAGACGTTGTCGAGGGATTCGTAGAAAGCCTGCGCCGCATCCGAAAGCGCCAGCCGCAGCCGACAGGCATCGACCAAGGGGCAGGTGTTATCGGCGTCAGCAAAACATTCCACCATCGGCAGATCGCCTTCGATATGACGAAACACGTCACCGATCCGGATCTCAGTGGCGGTTCGCCCCAGGCTCATACCGCCATTGCGGCCCCGCTGGGTGTGCAGGTAGCCAAGCTGGCTCAGCTGATTGATCACCTGCGCCAAATGATTTTCTGATATATTGCAGGACTCTGCGATCTCTGATTTGGTCACCAACCGGTCAGCATTGGCCGCACAGTACATCAGCAACCGGACGGCAATATTCGTCCTCTTTGTAATTCGCATCGTTCTGCACCCCTCAAAACATGCAGATTACAGTATATATTTTTTCAGCGCCCGATTTGACATAGATCAAATGGCAAGGAGGACCCGAGATGACCCAGACCGCTCCGTATTTCTTTGGATATGGCAGCCTCGTGAACACGGCGACCCACGATTACAGCGATCCGCGCCCTGCCCGGCTGAGTGGCTGGCGCCGCACCTGGGCACATACCGATCTGCGCGACGTGGCCTTTCTGACCGCCAAACCGGCGCCGGGCGATAGCATCGACGGGCTGATCGCTGCTGTTCCCGGCGCGGATTGGGCGGCGCTTGATGAACGCGAGTACGCCTATGACCGGGTTCTCGCTTCGCAAGCGGTGGGCCACGACCTGCCCGGCGCGCCGGACATTTCAGTCTACGCGGTTCCGGCTGAGCGCCAAGCACCGGGGTCGAACCGCCATCCGATCCTGCTGAGCTATCTTGACGTGGTGCTTCAGGGATACTTGCAGGTCTTTGGCCGCGAAGGCGTGATCGACTTTGTCGCGACCACCGATGGCTGGGACGCGCCTATTCTGGATGACCGCGACGCGCCCCGTTATCCGCGCCACCAACCCACCACCGCGCAGGAACGCAGCCTGTTTGACGATCTGATCGCATCAACCGGCGCCCGCAGACTGCGCCCTGCGTCATGATCTCGAAAACACTGCTCTATTTCCAGCGCCTGACGCGCCAGCTGTGGTTGAGGGTGGTTCTGATCTCGCTCTGCTCCGTGCTCGCTCTGGCATTGGCGCCGCTTCTGACCCCCATGCTGCCTGAGGGGCTGAGCAACCGGTTCGGGCGTGACGCAGTCCTGCCGATCCTGACCATTCTTGCCTCTGGCATGCTGGCGGTAACAACCTTTTCGCTCAACGTCATGGTCAGCGCCTACCGGACCGCCTCTTCGATGTCTACGCCGCGGGTCTACCGACTGCTGCTCGAAGACACTGTCACGCAAAGCGTTCTTGCCACTTTTGTCGGCGGGTTCGTCTATTCGCTGTGCGCGATCATCCTGTTCCGGGCCAAGGTCTACGCGCCTGAATCCGCCATTGTCGTCTTTGCCATGACCATCTTTGTCGTTGCGCTGATTGTCATCGCAATCCTGCGGTGGATCGACCACCTGTCGGGACTTGGCAGCATGGACCACACCCTGCGTCTTATTGAAACCCGTAGCCGTACCAGCCTGAAACAGCAGGCAAAACGCCCCTGCCTGGGGGGCAAACCCGCTGACAGCGATGAACAGCCAGAGGACGCCCTGCCCATTCCGGCCCGGCGCAGTGGTTTCGTGCGTTTTGCCGATATGGCGCGTCTGAACGAGATCGCCGCCGAGGCAGGCGCGCATATCACCATGCACCGCGCCCCGGGTGATTTTGTCCTGCGCGGCCGCCCTGTCGCCTGGGCAGAAAGCGGCGATGAGAGCCTCTGCAAGGAAGCCGCAAAGGCCATTGAAATCGGCGATGTACGCAGTTTCGATCAGGATCCGGTTTTCGGCCTGACGCTGCTGGCCGAGACGGCACAAAAGGCCCTGTCGCCCGGGGTCAACGACCCTGGCACCGCGATTGAGGTGATGGGACGGCTGGAACGCCTGCTGTGGGAAACCCTCCCCGAAGATCCGACCGAGGATGACTGCATGTTTGAACATGTCAGTATGGTGCCAGTATCGCCCAAGCTTTTGCTGGACAGCAGCTTTGCCCCGATTGCCCATTGCGGCAAGCAGGACCCTTTCGTGATGAAATGGATGCAGCAAGCGCTGACTGCCCTCTCCTCGCATCCGAACAGGGAACTGGCGAATTCCGCAACCGACATGGGCAAAGAGCTGAAAGCATAGCCCTAGATCTGCTGGTACGACTGGCCTTCAAAGAAAAAGACGGCCCGGAAACCGGACCGCCTTTATAACCTGGTCAATCAGGCGCAGGTCGCACCCCAACCGCTCAGCCCTTGGCGCGGACCTTCTCCATCAGCGCCAGAAGGGCACTCATGTCGGGGCCGCGTTCCATGCCCGTGACTGCGTGGCGCAGCGGCATGAAGAGGGATTTGCCCTTGCGGCCAGTCGCCTCTTTCACCGCAGCGGTCCAGCTGCCCCAGGTGGTTGAGTCGTAGGGGCCATCGGGCAGCAGCGCCATCGCCTCGGCAATGAACTCCTTGTCTTCATCCGCGATCAGCGGCTCAGCCCCGTCGCGGCACAGCGTCCACCAGCCTTCAAGGTCTTTCAGCGTGGTGATGTTTTCCTTGGCCATATCCCAGAAGGCGGCCTGTTTTTCCGCCGGAACACCCAGCGCCTCGACCTGCTCCTGGACGGCTTCCAGCGGCAGGCTCTGCAGATAACGACCGGTGAGCGGGAACAGATCTTCAACGTCGAATTTCGTCGGCGCGGCGCCAAAACGGTTGATGTCGAAGCCCTCGATCAGCTCGGCCATCTCGCTGCGCAACTCGACCGGGTCAGAGGAGCCAAGCCGCGCCATCAGGCTCAGCAGCGCCATCGGCTGCACGCCCTGTTCGCGCAGATCGCGCAGCGCCAGCGTGCCAAGACGTTTCGACAGCGCCTCGCCCTGCGGACCGGTCAGGAGAGAGTGATGGGCAAATTCCGGCACCTTGCCGCCCAGTGCCTCGATGATCTGGATCTGGGTCGCGGTATTGGTCACGTGATCCGATCCACGCACCACGTGGGTGACGCCAAATTCCGTGTCATCCACGACCGAGGCCAGCGTATACAGGAACTGCCCGTCGCCACGGATCAGAACCGGATCCGAAACCGAGGCCGCGTCGATCGAAATATCGCCAAGAATACCATCGTTCCATTCGATGCGCTGGTGGTCCAGCTTGAACCGCCACACACCATCGCCGCGCTCGGCGCGAAGGGCGGTTTTTTCATCTTCAGACAGCTCCAGCGCAGCGCGGTCATAGACCGGCGGCTTGCCCATGTTCAGCTGCTTCTTGCGCTTCAGATCCAATTCGGTCGGCGTCTCGAAGGCCTCGTAGAACCGGCCCATCTCGCGCAGTTTGTCAGCCGCTTCATGGTAGCGGTCCAGCCGTTCAGACTGGCGTTCGATCCGGTCCCAGCCAAGACCCAGCCACTCCAGATCCTGCTTGATCGCATCGACATATTCTTCCTTGGACCGCTCGGGGTCGGTGTCGTCGATGCGCAGGATGAACGTGCCGCCAGCCTTGCGGGCGATCAGGTAATTCATCAGCGCGGTGCGCAGGTTGCCCACATGGATATAGCCGGTGGGCGACGGAGCAAAACGGGTGGTGGTCATGAATGGTCTCCTGTTGCTGTGCCCCATCTCACATGGAACGGGTTTTGTCCAGTTTCGGCACCCATAGCCCTCCCTCCTTTCGGATTGGTGTCTTTGCTTGGGCCCAGAGGAGATTTACCCGCTGAACCCCCTCGTAAAGCGACACGATCCCGTGACCTCGGTCTGCGCGTACCTTGTCCCCCGCCAAAAAGCCCTATCTCGATCCCAAAGACCGCATAACAAGTGCCAACCAACACAGAGGAGACCAGAATATGACCGTAAAGATGTCCCGCCGCAGCGTGCTGACCGGCGCAACCGCCCTCCCCCTGGCCGCGACCGTCACACCCGCCTTGGCAGAGGGCCACGCGGCCATGGCACCGGCCACCCACGCTCGCAGTTTCAAGCTGGGCGATTTCACCGTGACGACCCTGCTGGACGGCAGCCTGCCCCGCGACGGCGCCAAGGCAATTTTCGGCGGCGGTGCAACGGACGAGGAATTCGCCGAAGTCTCGGCCCAGAACTTCATCCCCGCCGAGATGGCGCAGTTCTTTTTCACCCCCACGCTTGTCGATACCGGCAAAGAAAAGATCCTTTTCGATACCGGGCTTGGTCAGGGCGGCATCCAGAAAGCCCTGGCAGAGGCAGGCGTCACCCCGGATCAGATCGATGTGGTCGTCATCACCCATATGCACCCCGACCACATCGGCGGCATGACCACCAGCGGCGCCGCGACCTTTGCCAATGCGCGCTATGTGACGGGGCGCACCGAGTATGATTTCTGGGCCAAGATGGACGCCGAAAACCGCGTTGCCGATCTGGTTTCAAAGAAGGTGACCCCGATGGCCGAAAAGATGACCTTTGTCGAGGACGGCGGCGAAGTAGCCTCTGGTATCACGGCGATGGCCGCCTTTGGCCATACCCCCGGTCACATGACCTATATGCTGGACAGCGGCGATCAGCAGCTGCTGCTGACAGCGGATCTGGCCAACCATTATGTCTGGTCCTTCGCCCACCCGGAATGGGAGGTCCGCTTTGACATGGACAAGGCTGCTGCCACGGCATCGCGCCGCCGTATTCTGGATATGCTGTCCGCCACGCGCACGCCGATGATCGGCTATCACATGCCCTTCCCGGCAGCCGGTTTTGTCGAAACCCGTGGCGAGGGATTCCGTTTTGTGCCGGTCAGCTATCAGATGATGGGCTGAGAATTGCGCCGCGCGCCTTAGCGGGCGGTGCCAATGACCTCGGGCGCGGGCACAGCTGTCCGCGCCTTTTTCGTGAACCTGCTCAGCGCAAAGGCGCGCGGGTCCACGATGGGCGCATCACCGGTCACCAGATCTGCGGTCAGCCGTCCAGCAGCAGGGCCAATGCCAAACCCATGGCCGGAATAACCGGTCGAGACGAACAGCCCCGGCAGATCGTCCACCTGCGAAATTACCGGAATGGCATCCGGGGTCACGTCAATCATGCCGCCCCAGCTTTGCACCACATCGGCGGACTGCAGGATAGGAAAGGCCTTTTGCGCGGCGGCCCAGCTGTTGCGGATCGCCTTTTGCGAGGGCGCGGGATCCAGCACCCGGCAGGTTTCGAACGGCGTGCGCTGATCCGGTGCCCAGCGCCGGTCGTACCCCGCCTCGATCCGCCAACGGTCGGACAGGCGGAAGCGGAGGGATCGCCATTCCTCCAAGAAGGCCGGGAAAAACTTCAGTGCCAGCCGCAAGCTATCGGGAACGATGTCCACCACGTTTTCGGTGCCATCGGCGATGGAATAGCCACCATCGGCGCGCTTGCGCATGGCAAATCCGGCGGCCCACATGGCCGCCTCGGGACCGCCCTGCACCGCCGAGGTTCTAAGCACAGAATTCAGAACTTTGAGCTGCGGCAGCGCCACACCCGCATTGCCAAGGAACAGCCGCGACCAGGCCCCACCCGCAACCACCACGGCCGAACAGCCGACGCGGCCGCGTTCGGTCATCACGCCGCTGACACGTCCAGCCTCGGTTTCGACGCTGCGCACAGCGCATTCGGTCATCACCTTGGCCCCGGCTGCCCGCGCGGCGCTGGCAATAGCATGGGTGGCCAGTTGCGGCTCGGCCCGGCCGTCTTCGGGCGTATGCAGCGCCGCGATGGTGCCGGTTTGGTGTCCCGGCATCAGCTCCGCCAGTTGCTCTCCACGCACCATCTGTGCCGGAATGTCATAGGGGGTCAGATGCTCTGCCCAGGCCGCCAGTTCGGCCTCGGCCCGCGCCCGTTCGGCGGTGAACAGAATACCAGCCCGGGTATAGCCGGTGGGATGTCCGGTGCGAGCCTCCAGCCCGGGCCAGATCTCCATCGCCTTGGCCATCAGGGGCAATTCGCGTGGATCGCGCTGCGAGATACGCACCCAGCCCCAGTTGCGCGAGCTTTGCTCGGCGCCAATCTGGCCCTTTTCACAAAGAAGAACGGAATATCCCCGCTCGGCCAATTCGAGAGCGGTCGTAGAGCCGATGATTCCCCCGCCGATGACAACTGCATCGACACGTTTGGGCAGGGCAAGATCAGCTTGGAAATGTGGCAGCTTAGGTCCAGGCATAAGAGGTCTATGCCGTGCCCCGCGCCCCTGGTCCATGGGGCAAGAGCGCTCTTTCATCCACCCCGTGCAAGCTGTGGCTTTTTCGCGTCAGCCCAGGCACGCGGGGGTATGGTTTTCCTGCCCCCGGACGCGCACTCTTGCTGACAAATACCCCGGTTCAGCCCGGATCGCGCCAGCGGTTTGCAATCGGGTAACGCCGGTCCAGCCAGAAGGCGCGCGGCGTCAGGCGGGTGCCCGGAGCGGACTGGAAGCGCTTGTATTCACTGATATAAATCAGGTGTTCTACCCGTTTCGCCACATCCCGGTCGAACCCGGCAGCGACGCAATCGGCAATCGAGCCTTCCTCGTCCACCAAGATGGTGAGCAGCGCATCCAGCTCGGGATAATCGGGCAGGCTGTCGCTGTCTTTCTGATCCTCACGCAGTTCGGCGCTGGGGGGTTTGTCGATTACATTGGGGCGGATCACCTCGCCCACCGGGCCCATCATCCAGGGCCGGTGATTGGCGTTGCGCCAGCGGCAGGTTTCAAAGACGCGGGTTTTGTAGAGATCCTTGATCGGATTGTAGCCGCCGTTCATATCGCCATAGATCGTGGCATACCCCACCGCGACCTCGGACTTATTGCCGGTGGTCAGCAGCATCTCGCCAAACTTGTTCGACATGGCCATCAGCAGAAGACCGCGTAGGCGGGACTGGATGTTTTCCTCGGTGATGTCGGCATCGCGCCCTTCGAACAGCGGTGCCAGCGTGTTGGTGATGGCAGCGCGCCCCTCGCTGATCGGCACATAGTCGTAATGCACGCCCAGCGCCTTGGCGACGGCTTCGGCATCTTCCAGGGATTCCGCGCTGGTATATTCCGAGGGCAGCATCACGCAGCGCACATTTTCAGCCCCGATGGCATCGACGGCAATGGCGGCAACAATGGCCGAATCCACCCCACCGGACAGACCCAGAAGCGCCTTTTTGAACCCGGTCTTGGCCATGTAATCGCGCAGGGATTCGACCATGGCGCGGTAGTCCTGCTCCCATTCATCGGGGAAATGCGCTTTCTCGCCCTCGACCGCGCGCCAGCCTTCGTCGGTGCGTTCAAGATCCAGCTGGATCACCGCCTCGTCATAAAGCGGCATCTGCAGCGCCAGCGCGCCGCCGGGGTTCAGCACGAAACTGCCCCCGTCAAAGATCTGATCGTCCTGCCCGCCAACCATGTTGAGGTAGATGACCGGCAGATGGGTTTCGATGCAGCGCGCCACCATCATGTTATAGCGCACCTCCATCTTGCCGCGGAAATAGGGCGAACCGTTCGGGATCAGCAGGAACTCGGCGCCGGTCTCTGCAAGCGTCTCGGCCACGTCTTCGTGCCAGCCATCCTCGCAGATCGGACTGCCGATGCGGGTATCGTCAATCGCATAAGGCCCGCCCAGCGGCCCGGCATCAAAGACACGAACCTCGTCAAAGACGGTTTCATTGGGCAGGTGGTGTTTCAGGATGCGCGATGCGATCCGCCCGTCCTTGAGGATCAGATAGGCATTATAGAGCTTGCCACCCTCGGCCCAGGGCGCGCCGATGGCCAGCGCGGGCCCGTCGGCACAATCCTGCGCAAGCTGTTCGGCAGCCGCCATGGCGGCGCGGTGGAACACCGGCTTCATCACCAGATCCTGGGTGTTATAGCCGGTCAGGAACATTTCGGGCAGCGCCACAAGCTGCGCACCGGCCTTGCGACCTTCCTCCCAGGCCGCGTGGGCCTTGGCCGCATTGCCCGCAATATCGCCGACCGTCGGGTTCAGCTGCGCCAGAGAGATACGGAAACGGTCTGCCATGGTGGTCGTGCCCTTCGCAAAACTTCTTCTCAGCCGTTTACCAGATCCCCGGCCAAGGGAAAGAGTGCAGGCCGCAAAAGACATTGCGACAGGCCGCCCTGTCGCATAGTTTCGCAGCTGAGATGCAACATCAGGCGGTGTTCCATCCGCAGACTGGCACCGCGCCCGGCCCATTGGTCCGGCGCAGAACTAAAGGGCAGGCAGAAGTTTCATGACCCGTTTCGGCTCCGTATTCGTGATTTCAGCAGCTATGGCGCTGGCCTCTCCCCTGCAGGCGCAGGACGGTCAGGTCCTCACCACGCAGGATGAAATCGGCGGCGAATACGAAGGCACCTTTCGCGGCGGCCTGCAGCATGGCACCGGCACCTACCGGCTGCCCAATGGTTATGAGTATTCCGGCAACTGGGTCGATGGCGAAATCCGTGGTCAGGGCGTGGCGCGCTATCCAAATGGCGCCGTCTACGAAGGCGAGTTCGCCAAGGGCAAACCCGAGGGGCTCGGCAAGATCACCTTTGCCGATGGCGGCACCTATGAAGGCGAATGGACCGATGGTCTGATCAGTGGTCAGGGCATCGCGGTCTACGCCAATGGCGCGCGCTACGAAGGCAGCTTTGTCAACGGCCAGCACCATGGCAAGGGCGTGATGCGCAATCCCGGCGGTTATGAATACGCTGGCGACTGGGTGGAGGGCCGCAAGGAAGGCGAAGGCAAGATCGTATACCCCGATGGCGCAACCTACGAAGGTGGGATCGCCGATGGTCTGCTGCATGGCACCGGCACGCTGACCATGCCTGACGGGCTGATCTACGAAGGCGACTGGGCCAGCAACCAGATGCACGGCACCGGCAAGCTGACCCAGCCCAACGGCGACGTCTACGAAGGACCGCTGGAAAACGGCCGCAGGCAGGGTATCGGCAAACAGACCCATGCCAATGGTGACGTCTATGTCGGCGAATTCCAGGATGACCTGCGCCATGGCACCGGTACCTTCACCAAGACCGATGGCTACGTCTACGAGGGCGAATGGCTGGCGGGTCAGATCGAGGGCACCGGCAAGGTCACCTATCCCGACGGCTCGGTCTACGTGGGGGAATTCCGCGATGATCTGGCTGATGGCACAGGTAAGATCACCTATCCCGATGGCTCGACCTATGAAGGCGACTGGATCGCCGGAGTGATCGAAGGCACCGGCACCGCCACCTATCCTAACGGCGTGACCTATACCGGCGGTTTCAAGAACGCCCGCAACCACGGTCAGGGCGTGATGACCTATGCCAGCGGATACCGCTATGAAGGTGAATGGCAGGACGGGCAGCGCCACGGTCAGGCCAAGGTCACATATGCGGATGGATCGGTCTACACCGGGCAATTTGCCAACAGCCAGCGCCACGGCAAGGGCCGGATCGAGATGCCCGGCGGCTTTGTCTACGAAGGCGACTGGCAGGAAGGTAAGATCACCGGCGAAGGTGTTGCCACCTATGCCAATGGCGACGTCTACGAAGGCAGCTTCGTCAACGGCAAGCGGCAGGGCCCCGGCAAGATGCGTTATGCCACTGGTCAGGAAACCGACGGTGACTGGCAGAATGGCGCCTTGGTGACCGAATCTACTGAAACGGACGCCGCTGCGGACGACAACGCCGCCAGCACCGACAACTGATCCAGCGGCGGTCCGCGCTTCGGGTCAGACCGTACCGCCCGCCTCAAGCCCGGCCAAAAAGGCGTCAGCCTCTTCCAGAATCTGCGCGCGCTTCTCCGCATCCATCCGGTCCCAGCTGCGGTACATGTTGCCCATGCGCGGATTTGCCGAGAACCGCTCCCGGTGGCGGTCGAGGAAATGCCAGTAGAGCAGGTTGAACGGACAGGCGCCCTCCCCCACCTTGCGACTGACGGAATAGGCGCAGGATTTGCAGTAGTCCGACATGCGGTTGATATAGGCGCCGCTGGAGACATAGGGTTTGGAACCCACGATACCGCCATCGGCAAACTGGCTCATCCCGACGGTATTAGGCGCCTCGACCCACTCAAAAGCATCGGCATAGACTGCCAGATACCATTCGTGCACCGCCTGCGGATCAATCCCGGCCAGAAGCGCGAAATTGCCGGTCACCATCAGCCGCTGGATATGATGAGCATAGGCCTCTTCCCGGGTCTGCGAAACCGCCTGTGACAGGCAGTGCATGCCCGTCTCAGCGCCCCAGTAAAGCGGCGGCAGCGCGCGATCATGGCCCAGCGCGTTGCGCTGCGGATAGTCCTCTCCTTCGAGGAAATAGATCCCACGCACGAATTCGCGCCAGCCAAGGATCTGCCGGATGAACCCTTCGGCGGCGTTGAGCGGCACATCACCTGCTTTCCACGCCTCTTCGGCCGCGACGCACAGTTCCATCGGCTGCAACAGGCCGATATTGAGATAAGGCGACAGAACCGAATGGTAGAGCCATTTCTGCCCTGTCATCATCGCATCCTGATAGTCCCCGAACAGCGGCAGGCCATGCCGGATGAAATGCGCCATTGCCCTCAGGGCATCGGCACGGGTGACCGCGAAATGGAACGGACGCAGATCGCCGAAGTGGTCCCCAAACCGCCGCTCGACAAGGTCCAGAACCTCTTCCGTCTCGTCATCCGGGGTGAACTGCATGGGCCCTGGGGTCTTTATGTCCTTGGACGGTGCCTTGCGGTTCTCCTGATCGTAGTTCCATTTGCCCCCTGCGGGAGTGTCCCCCTCCATCAACAGCCCGGTCTTGCGCCGCATCTTGCGATAGAAATACTCCATGCGCAGTTGCTTGCGCCCCTCGGCCCAGTCGTTGAAATCAGCCCGCGTGGCAATGAACCGCGTGTCCGGCCTGAGGCTGACCTTCAAAGGCAGGGACTGCAACTCCCGGATCAGCCGCCATTCCCCCGGCGTTGTGGCGATCACCTCATCTGCGCCGCTCTGGGCCGCCCGGCGCAGGATTTCCTCCGCGATGGAGCCGGTGTTTCCCGCATCGTCAAGCCGGGTATAGGCGACAGTCCAGCCCTCTGCCCGCAACTGCTCCGCAAACTTCCGCATCGCCGCGAGAATCAGCGCGATCTTCTTGGGGTGGTGACGCACATAGGTACCTTCCTCGGCAACCTCGGCCATGACGATGATGTCGGTGTCCTTGTCCGCGACCTGCAGCGCCGACAGCGACAGGCTCAGTTGATCGCCAAGAATTAGGATGAGTTTTGCCATGTGTCCTGCCTCTGCCGCACCTTTTGCCTATGGCTCATCGCCAAGGCTCTGGCGCAGCTAGGAGGAATTTTCCACAAATCAAACCTGCCCGCACCAAAGCGCCCTGCCGACCGCCAAATGGTCAGGATCACTGAGCTATTTTCGCTCTTTCCATTCGCGGCGCGCTCTGTATAACTTTGCCGCATGACAGCTCGCGCACATATCTTCGGCCCGGCCACCGCCATTTGCGGTGCGGCTCTGCGCGACCTACTGATCCTAACCCGCCTCTGAGCGTGCCATTCGGCGCGCCCGCTCAGAGGAGGAGGCTTGCGCGCCACGAGAATGGATCCAGGACAGAGTTTTAAGAAAGCTACCGACATGACGACTGCACTTGAAAAAGATCGCGTATTGATCTTCGACACCACTTTGCGCGACGGCGAGCAGAGCCCCGGCGCCACCATGACCCACGATGAAAAGCTGGAAATCGCGGGCCTTCTGGACGAGATGGGCGTCGACATCATCGAGGCCGGTTTCCCCATCGCCTCCGAAGGCGATTTCAAAGCGGTGAGCGAGATCGCCGAACGCTCCAAGAACGCGGTGATCTGCGGTCTGGCGCGCGCCAATTTCAAGGATATTGACCGCTGCGCCGAGGCCGTGCGCAAGGCTGCGAAACCCCGCATTCACACCTTTATCGGGACTTCGCCCCTGCACCGCGCCATTCCGAATCTCACCATGGATGAGATGGCCGAGCGGATTCACGACACGGTGACTCATGCGCGCAATCTCGTCGATGACGTGCAATGGTCGCCCATGGATGCGACACGCACCGAATGGGATTATCTCTGCCGGGTGATCGAGATCGCCATCAAGGCCGGCGCCACCACCATCAACATCCCCGATACCGTCGGCTATACCGCGCCGCTGGAATCGGCTGATCTGATCCGCCGCCTGATCGAAACCGTACCGGGCGCGGACGAGGTGATCTTTGCCACCCACTGCCACAACGACCTGGGTCTTGCCACGGCCAACGCTCTGGCCGCCGTCGAGGGCGGCGCGCGTCAGATCGAATGCACCATCAACGGTCTGGGCGAGCGAGCCGGCAACACCGCGCTCGAAGAGGTGGTGATGGCGCTGAAGGTGCGCAATGACATCATGCCCTGGCACACGCAGATCGACACCACCAAGATCATGCATATCTCCCGCCGGGTCTCCACCGTCTCTGGCTTCCCGGTGCAGTTCAACAAGGCCATCGTCGGCAAGAACGCCTTTGCCCACGAAAGCGGCATCCACCAGGACGGGATGCTGAAGAACAAAGAAACCTTCGAGATCATGCGCCCCGAGGACGTAGGTCTTTCAGGAACCTCGCTGCCGCTTGGTAAGCACTCAGGCCGCGCGGCGCTGCGCGACAAGCTGAATAACCTCGGCTATGAGGTCGGCGACAACCAGCTCAAGGATATCTTTGTCCGCTTCAAGGAGCTTGCCGACCGCAAGAAGGAAGTCTTTGACGACGACATCATCGCGCTCATGCGTTCTGGCGAAGATGCCGAGAACGATCATCTGCAACTGGTGTCGATGAAAGTGATCTGCGGCACCGGCGGCCCGGCCGAAGCGACGCTGGAAATGGAGATCGACGGCAAGGATCTGAGCGCCACGGCACAGGGCGATGGCCCGGTGGATGCCGCCTTCAAGGCGGTGCGCGAGCTTTATCCGAACTCGGCGCACCTGCAGCTTTATCAGGTTCACGCCGTGACCGAAGGCACTGATGCACAGGCAACGGTTTCCGTCCGGCTGGAGGAAGACGGCAATATCGCCACCGGCCAGTCGGCCAACACAGATACTGTGGTTGCCTCGGCCAAGGCCTATATCAACGCGCTGAACCGGCTGATCGTGCGCCGCGGCAAGGTCGGCGAAGGCGCCGATACCCGCGAAATCTCCTACAAGGACGCGACCTGAGCGTCTGAAAGATTCGGCGCCGTGCCACAGGCGCGGCGCCAGGCCCAACGCCTTGTCGCCCATCTCTGATGGGCGGCCAAGGGGGCGGGAGATCCCCCCACCTCTACAGGTCTTCGCCTCAGCCCTGATTGAGCCTCTCGAACAGGGCAGAAATACGCGCGGCTTCCTCTTCGGCGCCAAAGGGCGCATTCACTACGAACATACCCGATCCAACCATCCGGTGCCCGGCGCGCACCGGCGGAAAGCGCACCTCGTGGCGCAAGGCGCCCGGCAGCGCCTGCGTCTCTAGCGCGCTCAGCATCTTTTGATGCGCCCCATCTGTCAGGATCGGATACCATAGCGCGATGATGCCGACGTTCCATTTCCGGTGCAGCTTGCCGATGATGCCGGGGATACGTGCGTAATCGGATTTCACCTCATAAGACGGGTCGATCAGCATGAGCCCTCGGCGCGGCGTCGGCGGTGCCAGCGACAGGGCCAGCTCGAACCCATCCTGCTGATGCACCTTGGCATGCCAGGGCCTCAGCGCCTGCCGCAGGGCAGCGTATTCCTGCGGGTGCAATTCGGCAAAATGCAGGCTGTCTATCTCGCGCAGCAAGGCCGCCGCCACCAGCGGCGATCCGGGATAGCTGGTCGCGCCAAACCGCTCGCGGCAGGCATCAATGGCGCGGCTCAGCGGATGATCCGCCGCCAGTCCGTGGTTTTCCAGCACCCGGGAAATCCCCGCGGCCGCCTCCCCCGTCTTCAGCGCCTCGGGGGCCTGCAACTCATAGACGCCCCGCCCGGCATGGGTTTCGATATAGCTGAGCGGTTTGTCCTTGCGGGTCAGATAGGCCAGCATCCAGGCCAGAAGCGCGTGTTTCTGGACATCCGCCAGATTTCCGGCGTGGTAGATATGTTGATAGGACAGCATGACACAGCCCCTACCCCGGTTGGCGCGCCATAGAAAGATCCTTTCGCCGATGCTGCGCCGCAAAACGCCCTGCCCAGCATCGTCCAAGAACCACCCGAACCACAGTGTTCAACATGCCCAAGGCGTGGCCAACCCCCATGTTTCACAGGCGGAAAGGCGCTAGTTGGAGGTAATCGGCCCTTTCGCGGCAGCGCTGCGCTGCTTATAAGATCTACAATGCGCGTTGGCAGCAGAGTCGCGGGCACGAACGGCAGAACTTACAGGATCCCTCATTTATGGCGCTCTTTGGAAATCTAGGCGGTCTGTTCACTTCGGACATGGCCATCGATCTCGGCACTGCGAACACTCTGGTCTATGTCAAAGGCCGCGGCGTGATCCTGTCCGAGCCGTCGGTTGTTGCCTATCACGTCAAGGACGGCGTCAAGAAAGTTCTGGCCGTGGGCGAGGACGCCAAGCTGATGCTGGGCCGTACCCCCGGCTCGATCGAGGCGATCCGCCCGATGCGCGAAGGCGTGATTGCGGACTTCGACACCGCCGAGGAAATGATCAAGCATTTCATCCGCAAGGTGCACAAACGCTCGACCTTCTCCAAGCCCAAGATCATCGTCTGCGTACCCCATGGCGCGACCCCGGTTGAAAAACGCGCGATCCGTCAGTCGGTGCTCTCCGCAGGTGCCCGCCGCGCCGGGCTGATCGCAGAGCCCATCGCCGCCGCCATCGGCGCGGGCATGCCTATCACCGACCCCACCGGCAACATGGTCGTGGACATCGGCGGCGGTACCACCGAGGTGGCGGTTCTGTCCCTTGGGGATATCGTATACGCACGCTCGGTCCGCGTCGGCGGCGACCGCATGGACGAGGCAATCATCTCCTACCTGCGCCGCCAGCAGAACCTTTTGATCGGTGAAGCCACCGCCGAGCGTATCAAGACCTCCATCGGCACCGCCCGCATGCCCGACGATGGCCGAGGCCAGTCGATGCAGATCCGCGGCCGTGACCTGTTGAACGGCGTGCCCAAGGAAATTGAGATCAGCCAGGCGCAGGTCGCCGAGGCGCTGGCCGAACCGGTGCAACAGATCTGCGATTCCGTGATGACCGCGCTGGAAACCACCCCGCCGGATCTGGCCGCCGATATCGTCGACCGTGGCGTCATGTTGACCGGCGGCGGCGCGCTGCTGGGCGATCTGGATCTGGCCCTGCGCGAGCAGACCGGCCTTGCGGTTTCCATCGCCGACGAAAGCCTGAACTGCGTGGCCCTTGGCACCGGCAAGGCACTGGAATTCGAAAAACAGCTGCGCCACGCCATCGACTACGACAGCTGAGGCGCCCTGCCCCGCGCCTGCCGGGGTGATCCACACCCGAAAGGAGTCCCTTGGCCAAAGACCGGTCACAGCGCGAAGATTATTCCGCCCCGCTGCGCCGTTTGCTGATCGGGCTGGTGTGCCTGTGCCTTGCCGCCATTTTTCTGGTCTGGCGGATCGATAGCCCAAGGGTCGAACGCTTCCGCGCGCAGCTAGTGGATACCGTTGTGCCGAATATGGACTGGGCTATGGTGCCGGTCACCGCGACGGTCAACCTGTTCCGGGACTTCCAAAGCTATCAGCGCCTTTCCGAACAGAACCAAGAGTTGCGCTCCGAGCTGCGCCAAATGCGCGCCTGGAAAGAAGCTGCGCTGCAGCTGGAACAGGAAAACGCCCGCCTGCTGGATCTCAACAACGTGCGCCTCGATCCCAAGCTGACCTATATCACCGGTGTGGTGATGGCCGACAGCGGATCGCCCTTTCGCCAGTCTGTGATCCTCAACATCGGCGCCCGGGACGGGATACAGGATGGCTGGGCCGCCATGGACGGGATCGGTCTGGTGGGACGTATTTCCGGCACCGGACAGGATACCGCGCGGGTCATTCTGCTGACTGATGCCGCCAGCGCGGTGCCCGCCACCATCCAGCCTTCGGGGCAGACCGTTCTAGTGACCGGTGACAACAGCGCTGCGCCAGTGCTGGATTTCCTTGAAAACCCCGATCTGATCCGCCCCGGCGACCGGGTCATCACCTCTGGCGATGGCTCCGTCTTTCCGCCCGGGCTGCTGATCGGTCAGGTGACCGAGGACCGCACCGGCCGTAAGCGGGTGCGCCTGTCTGCCGACTACGAACGGCTGGAATTCCTGCGGGTGCTGCGCCATCAGGGCTCTGAGGTGATCAAGGAGCCCGGCGGACTGGTTGTCCCGGCGCCGGATGCCACTGTGCCTCTCCCGCGGCCGCAAAATCTGGCGCCCGAGGCCCTGTCCGCGTCCGAAGGGGAGAGCAATGGCTAGCACCTCGCCCGCGCGGATCTGGATGATGCGGATGGCCTTTCCGGCTCTGGCACTGGTGCTGATCTTCTTTCACCTGCTGCCGCTGGACACTCTGCCGCGCCGTTGGGCGCCGCCAGACCTGCTGCTGGCGCTTGCCATGGCCTGGTCACTGCGGCGGCCGGATTTCGTGCCTGTTCTGCTGCTGGGGGCAACCATGCTGGTCGCCGACATGATGTTCCAGCGCCCGCCCGGCCTTTTTGCGCTGCTGGTGGTACTGGGCTGCGAATTCCTGAAGTCGCGAATCCCGCCGCACCGGGAAACCGCCTTTGCCGCGGAATGGCTCGCCGTCGCCTTTGTGATCGCAGGTATCGTGGTGCTCAACCGAGCCATTCTTGCTATTCTGGCCGTGGCGCAGGCACCCTTGGGCCTCACGCTGATTCAAGCCCTGCTGACGATTGCTGCCTATCCGCTTGTCGTGATCTTCAGTCAAAGCCTTTTGGGTGTGCGCAAACTGTCACCTGCCGAAGCCGAAGCCCTGGGAAGCCGCTGATGAAACGCAATCCGAAAGAGCTGGAATTCAGCCACCGCAAGCTGACCCGTCGGGCGCTGCTTCTGGGCGGTTTGCAACTGGGGTTTGCGGGCGGGTTGGCGGCCCGCATGCGCTATCTGCAGGTAGATCAGGCCGATCAGTTCCGGCTGCTGGCCGAGGAAAACCGGATCAATATCCGCCTGCTACCGCCAGCACGCGGTGAGATCTTCGACCGCAACGGCATCACCCTGGCGCAGAACTCGCCCTCCTATCGCATCACCATTGTCCCCGAGGACGCCGGCGATGTGGGCGAGGTGATCGCCAAACTGTCGCGGCTGATCGAAATCGACCCTGAAGATATCGAGCGCGCCATGGCCGAAATGCGCCGCTCTCCGCCCTTCCTGCCGGTAACGCTGGCCGATCAGATCGGCTGGGAGGACATCTCGAAAGTAGCGGTCAACGCCCCTGCCCTGCCCGGCATTACCCCCGAGGTCGGCCTGACGCGGATCTATCCGCAACGCGGCGCCTTTGCCCATGTGGTCGGCTATGTCGGGCCGGTCTCGGATTATGACCTCAGCAAGATGGAATCGCCGGAACCGATCCTGCGCATTCCTCGTTTCCAGATCGGCAAGGTTGGGTTTGAGGCCAAGCGTGAGGACGCCCTGCGCGGCAAGGCCGGCGCCAAGCGCGTCGAGGTGAATGCTACCGGCCGCGTCATGCGCGAGCTGGACCGGCGCGAAGGTGAGGCCGGCGCCGACATGCAACTGACCGTCGATGCCGAGTTGCAAAGCTATGTGCAGGCGCGCCTTGGCAACGAAAGTGCCGCTGCGGTGATCATCGATTGCGAACATGGGGACACCCGCGCCATCGCCTCCTCGCCCAGCTTTGATCCCAATCTCTTTGTGCGTGGCATCTCGGTCGCCGACTATAGCCTGCTGACCGGCGACCCCTACCGTCCGCTGGCGAACAAGGCGGTGCAGGGCACCTACCCGCCAGGTTCGACCTTCAAGATGGTGACAGCGCTGGCTGCACTGGAGGAAGGGTTGATCGGCCCCGAGGAAACCGTCTGGTGCCCCGGGTATCTGGAGGTCTCCGGCCGCAGGTTCCACTGCTGGAAACGCGCGGGCCATGGGCATGTGGATCTCAACACCTCGCTGAAACAATCCTGCGACGTCTATTACTACGATCTGGCGCTGAAGGTGGGGATCGACAAAATTTCTGCCATGGCCAACCAGCTGGGGCTGGGTGTCCGTCACGATCTGCCGATGTCGGCCGTGGCCAGCGGCCTGGCCCCGAACCGCGAGTGGAAGCAGCGGGTGCACGGGCAGGACTGGCTGATCGGCGACACTGCAAACGCCTCTATCGGGCAGGGCTATATGCTGGCCTCGCCAATGCAACTGGCAGTGATGACCGCGCGGATCGCCTCGGGGCGCAGTATCACCCCGCGCCTGCTGAAATCCATCGACGGGATCGAACAGCCTAGCGGCGGCGGCGAGCCTTTGGGGCTCAATGAAAACAACCTGCGGACCGTGCGCCGAGGCATGTTCTCGGTCAGTAACGACCGGCGCGGCACTGGCTACCGCTCACGCATCATCGCCGAAGACATCCGCATGGCCGGCAAAAGCGGCACCAGCCAGGTGCGCAATATCACCGCGGCCGAACGCGCCGCCGGGGTGATCCGCAACGAGGATCTGCCCTGGGAGCGGCGCGACCACGCGCTCTATGTCTGCTTTGCGCCTTATGACAAACCCCGCTTTGCGGTTGCTGTCGTGGTCGAACACGGGGGTGGCGGGTCACGCGCCGCCGCACCCATTGCCCGCGATGTCATGTTGCAGGCGCTGTTTGATGGAACGCCGCCCCTGTCCGCCTACCCCAAAGGCGATCGCAGCCGCATCAAGGCGCAGCAGGAGCGGCTGGAACGCGAACGTCTGAAACGGGAAGAAACCGGAGGCAGCGACCGGGCATGAGTTATCTTGAAAGCCGCGCCAAATCCGTCCCCTCGGGCCTGCGCAAGATCCTGTATCTGAACTGGCCGCTGACCTTGCTGCTGGCCTCGGTCGCCGGGGTGGGATTCCTGATGCTCTATTCCGTGGCAGGTGGGTCGTTCTCGCCCTGGGCAGAGCCGCAGGCAAAACGCTTTGCCCTTGGCATGGCGGTCATGATCATGGTGGCCATGGTGCCAATCTGGTTCTGGCGCAACATTTCCGTCCTTGCCTATCTGATGTCCATCGTGCTGCTGCTGGCGGTGGAGTTCTTCGGCACCGTCGGCATGGGTGCGCAGCGCTGGATCGACATTGGTTTCATGCGGCTGCAACCCTCTGAACTGATGAAGATCACCCTCGTTATGCTCTTGGCTGCCTATTACGACTGGCTGCCAACGGAAAAGACCTCGCGCCTGTTCTGGGTGCTGGTGCCGGTGATCATGATCCTGTTCCCCACATTTTTGGTGCTGCGGCAGCCGGATCTGGGAACCTCGATCCTGCTGATGGCCGCCGGGGGCGGGGTCATGTTTCTCGCAGGAGTGCACTGGGCCTATTTCGCGACGGTGATTGCTGGCGCCGTTGGCCTGGTCACGGCGGTGTTCTACAGCCGCGGCACCGACTGGCAGCTGATCAAGGATTACCAGTTCCGCCGCATCGATACCTTTCTTGATCCCTCTCAGGATCCGCTCGGCGCCGGCTATCACATCACCCAGTCCAAGATCGCCCTTGGCTCGGGCGGCTGGTCAGGGCGCGGTTTCATGCAGGGCACCCAGTCCCGATTGAACTTCCTGCCGGAAAAACACACCGATTTCATCTTTACCACCCTGGCAGAGGAATTCGGTTTCATTGGCGGCTTTACCCTGCTCAGCATCTACGTGCTGATCATTGTCTTCTGCGTCGCCACCGCGCTTGCGGCGCGAGACCGGTTCTCGTCACTGGTGACGCTTGGCATCGCCATCACCTTCTTCCTGTTCTTTGCCGTGAACATGTCGATGGTGATGGGGCTTGCGCCGGTCGTCGGCGTGCCCTTGCCGCTGGTCTCTTACGGGGGCTCGGCCATGCTGGTGCTGCTCGCCGCCTTTGGTCTGGTGCAAAGCGCAAACGTCCACCGCCCGCGCTAGAACGGGCGGCCCAACCAACAACAGGAACTGCGGAAAATGAGCATATTTCACCTTGCCTATCATGTTGACGATCTGGAGGCAGCCCGCGCCTTTTATGGCGGTGTTCTGGGCTGCAACGAGGGGCGTAGCACCGACACCTGGGTCGATTTCAATTTCTTCGGCCATCAGATTTCGCTGCATCTCGGGCCGGTCTTTGCCACCGCCAATACAGGCAAGGTGGGTGAGCACATGGTGCCGATGCCGCATCTGGGTGTGATCCTGCCACAAGAAGAATGGCGCGCTCTTGCCGACCGGCTGGAGGCCGAGGGGATCGACTTCACCATTCCCCCCACCACCCGCTTTGCCGGAGAACCGGGTGAGCAAAGCACGATGTTTTTTCACGATCCCGCAGGCAACCCGATCGAAATCAAGGGCTTCCGGGACATGGCAGGAGTATTTGCCACATGATCAACGTTCAGTTCGCCGCCCTGCCCGCCCGCTGGGACACCTACCGCGAGCCGCTGAAACGCGCCTTTGACGAGGCCGGGCTGACGGTCGATATGCGGCAGGATCATCCCGCCGATCAGGTGGATTACGTGGTCTATGCGCCCAATTCCGACCTGCAGGATTTTACCCCCTACACCCGCTGCAAGGCGGTGCTGAACCTTTGGGCCGGGGTGGAAAAGATCGTCGGCAACCAGACCCTGACCATGCCGCTGTGCCGGATGGTGGATCCGGGGCTGACGGCGGGCATGGTGGAATGGGTCAGCGGCCACGTGCTGCGCTATCATCTGGACATTGACCGCTCCATCGCCATGCAGGACCGGTGGGAGCCGGTGGTGCCGCCGCTGGCCTTTGAACGCCCGGTCACGGTGCTGGGCCTTGGCGCATTGGGCAGCGCCTGCGCGCAGAGCCTGGCCCGTATCGGCTTTCCGGTCACCGGCTGGTCGCGCTCGGCCAAGGAAATCGACGGGATCAACTGCCTGCATGGAGACGACGGGCTGAAACAGGCGCTGTCAGAGGCGGAAATCGTGATCCTGTTGCTGCCGGATACACCCGCGACCAACAACATCCTGAATGCCGATACTCTGGCGATGCTGCCCAAGGGCGCGCGGATCATCAATCCGGGCCGGGGGCCACTGATCGACGACGCCGCCCTGTTGGAAGCGCTGGATAGCGGTCAGGTGGGCCATGCCACGCTGGATGTGTTCCGGGTGGAACCGCTGCCTGCGGACGATCCTTATTGGGCGCATCCCAATGTCACCGTCACGCCCCATATCGCGGCGGAAACCCGGGCCAGCACGGCATCCCAGGTGATCGCGGAAAACATCCGCCGCGGCGAGGCGGGTGAGCCGTTCCTGCATCTGGTAGACCGGTCTCTGGGTTACTGACTGGACCATTTTCTAACCCCGAAACGAATGGCGCCGGGAAGATTGCTCTTCCCGGCGCCAGTTTTTTGTTCAGCGGCTTATTCTGCGGCCAACCCCCGCCCCTTCAGCAGCGCCTCCACCCCGGGCAGACGCCCGCGGAAGGCGGTATACAGCTCTGCCGGATCCTTGGAACCGCCAGTGGACAGGATATGCTCCTCCAGCGCCTTGGCGCGTTCGGGCTCAAAGGCCCCGCCTGCCTCTTCAAAGGCGGCAAAGGCATCGGCATCCATCACTTCGGACCACATGTAGCTGTAGTAACCCGAACTGTAGCCATCGCCGGAGAAGACATGCGCGAAATGCGGCGTCGCGTGGCGCATGGTGATGGCATGGGGCATGCCGATTTCGGCCAGAACCTCGGCCTGACGCGCCATCGGATCTGCCGGGGCGGCGCCATCGTGGAAGGCCAGATCGACAAGCGCCGAGGCAACGTATTCCACCGTCTGAAAGCCCATGTCATAGGTCGCAGCGCCCAGAACCTTGTCCAGCATTTCCTTGGGCATCGGCTCGCCAGTCTCGGCATGGGTAGCAAACTCGCTCAGCACCTCGGGCACTTCCAGCCAGTGTTCATAGAGCTGCGAAGGAAGCTCCACGAAATCGCGCGCCACCGAGGTGCCCGAGATGCTTTCATAGGTCACATCCGACAGCATCTGGTGCAGTGCATGGCCGAACTCGTGGAACAGTGTGCGCGCATCATCATAGGACAACAGCGCCGGATCGCCCTTGGCAAAGTTGCAGACGTTGATCACGACAGGCGCCTGTTTTTCCGGAAACTTCGCCTGACCGCGCATGGCCGAACACCAGGCGCCCGAGCGTTTTGATCCACGGGCAAAATAGTCGCCGATGAAGACCGCCATATGCTCACCGTTGCGCGTGACCTCCCAGGCGCGGCAATCGGGATGGTAAAGCGGGATATCAAGCGGCGCGAACTCCAGCCCGAACAGGCGGTTCGCACAGGAGAAGGCCGCCTCGATCATCTTGTCGATCTGCAGATAGGGCTTCAGCTCGGCCTCATCGAGGTCATGTTCGATCTTGCGGCGCTTTTCCGAGTAATAGCGCCAGTCCCAAGGCTCCAGATCACCGTTGATACCATCGGCCTGCATCATCTCGGTCAGGATGACCGCATCCGCATCCGCCCGCGCCTTGGCCGGGCCCCAGACATCCATCAGCAGGCCCCGCACGGCTTCGGGCGTCTTGGCCATTTCAGTTTCCAGCTTGTAAGCCGCGAAATTCTCATATCCCAAGAGCTTGGCTCGTTCCTCGCGCAGGGCAAGGATCTCTGCCGCAATCTCCCGGTTGTCCGTCTTGCCGCCATTGGCTCCGCGCGCCGCCCAGGCTTGGAACGCCTTTTCCCGCAGATCCCGGCGCGGAGAGAATTGCAGGAACGGCGTGATGATGGAGCGCGAGGTCGTTACGACAGGCCCGTCCACGCCCTTTTCCTTGCCCGCAGCCCGGGCAGCCGCGATGGCGAAGTCCGGCAGGCCTTCCAGATCCTCTTCAGAGAGCTCCATGAACCAGTTGCTCTCATCCGCTAGCAGGTTCTGAGTAAATTCAGTGCCAAGGGTGGCAAGCCGTCCCTTGATCTCCTGCATCCGGGCATCCTCCGCCCCTTCCAGTGCTGCACCACCGCGCACGAAACTGCGGTGGGTCAGCATCAACACGCGCTGCTGTTCCTCGGTCAGGTCCAGCTCATCGCGCTGATCCCAGACCGCCTTGATCCGTGCATAAAGCGCCTTGTTCGCGGTAATGGCCGAAGAATGCGCCGCCAGTTTCGGGGAAAATTCGCGCTGCAACTCCTGCCGCTTGGGATTACTGTCGGCGCCTGCCACCGTGTAGAACACCGACAGGACCTGCTCCAGCTCAAGGCAGGGCGTTTCCAGCGCGCCGATCACATTGTCAAAGGTCGGCGCATCGGGGTTGGATGCGATGGCATCGATCTGGGCGTTATGGGCCGCAAGGGCCTGATCCAGCGCGGGCGCGAAATCTTCGTCGGAAATCTGGTCGAAGGGCGCGATTTCAAACGGGGTATCCCAGTGGGACAACAGGGGGTTGGTCATAGGCAAGGCCTCCTTTGCCCAGAAGCTATGCTCGCGCCCCGGCAGCGTCCAGAGACGCACGCGGATTTTCCGCAAATACTAGCCGCCCGGCCTTAGATCCTCGACCAGATCGGCGGCAATGATGCGGATCGGAACGCCTGCAATATTCGCGGCTCGGGCAATGCGCCACTCGAACCGGCCCATGACCCCATCGGTGTCGATCAGCACCACGACGGCCTCCTTGCCGGCGATTTCTGCCGCGAACAACGCCTGTTGCAGACTGTCAAGGCTGCTGCGCTTGTCGAGGCCAAACTCCACCACCCGATTGCTGTTCTCGCAATCGACCCGGATCGAGGCCCGGCCTTCGGGGTAGTCGAATTGATGCACCTGTTCCGGCTCACCGCCCATCAGGGCACCGCACAACAGGGAAATATATAGCGCTTCGGGCACGTGGGGACTTCGCTCTATGCGTGGCGTTTGACGCTTATTCGTTGCCAGAGTCAGCTTTGCCACCGCTGTCGTCAGACCCATTCCCATCGCCCCCGGCGCCGCAGATCGGGCAGTCGACCCGCTGTTTCAGCCCGATGCGGCGGGTTTCGCTGTAAAGGGCATCGTAGATCAGCATGGCGCCACGCAGCACTTCGCCCGCTCCGGTGATCTGCTTGATCGTCTCCACCGCCATCATCGCGCCGACGACGCCGGGCAAGGGACCGATAACACCAGCCTCAGAGCAGCTGGGCGCCAGCCCCGCTGCCGGGGCCTCCGGGAAGATACACTGATAGCAGGGGCCGCCTGCCTTGGGATGAAAGACAGACAGTTGTCCCTCCCATTGCGACAGGGCGCCGGAAATCAACGGCTTGCTCAGCGCCACGGCGGTGCGGTTCGACAGATAGCGACT
The DNA here is from genome assembly GCF_041008785.1 of Pseudophaeobacter sp. 1A16562. Taxonomy (NCBI): domain Bacteria; kingdom Pseudomonadati; phylum Pseudomonadota; class Alphaproteobacteria; order Rhodobacterales; family Roseobacteraceae; genus Pseudophaeobacter; species Pseudophaeobacter sp. 1A16562. Next base: position 54,223 of record NZ_JAXGFT010000001.1, read on the forward strand.
TTCGAAATTATCGGTCCCATCCAGAATGATGTCATATTCCGCAAACAGGTCGGCGGCGATCTCATCCGTCAGACGGCGGTGATAGGGGCGCACGGTGACAAAGGGGTTCTGCGCCTCCATCGCCTTTTGCGCCGAGAATACCTTGGGCAGGCCGATGTCCTGATCGCGGTGAATAACCTGCCGCTGCAGGTTGGCGTTTTCCACCACATCGTCGTCGATCACACCAATGGTGCCAACGCCCGCCGCCGCCAGATATTGCAGCGCCGGGGCGCCAAGTCCCCCGGCCCCGATCACCAGCACCTTGGCGTTCTTCAGCTTCTTCTGCCCCGGACCGCCCAGTTCCCGCAGCACGATATGCCGCGCATAGCGGTTCAGCTCTGTCTCGGAAAACCGGCCCGGTTTGGCCGCCGTTTTCGCCTCGGCCGTGGGTGCTTCCCCGCCATCTTCGGCTTCTTCATTAGCCTCCGCCCGGGCGCGCAGGCGGGACACGCCCCTGCTGTAGACACCGATCAGCAGCACGATCCCGCCAAGGATCAGCCAGGAGGAGGCTGAGCCACCGGTGGCGACCCGCAAACCATGGCCATTCGGCAGGGTCAGTTGCAGGATCACGACGGCCGCAAACAGCAGCGCCAGCAGGCTCCCCCGCATCGCGCGCGGCAGCCCCATCAGGCGCCCGCCCCACCAGATCAGCCCTGCAAGGCCCAGAACCAGTATCATTAGCCTCTCCCCGTGGAGCCAAAACCACCGCTGCCGCGCTCTGTCTCGCTCAGCTCCTGCACCTCGACGAAGACCGCCTGCAAAACCGGCGCGATCACCATCTGCGCAATCCGCTCCCCGTGGCGGATCTCGAACGGTTCCTGCCCCGCGTTCAGCACGATGACGCCCAGCGGTCCGCGATAATCGCTGTCGATGGTACCCGGCGTGTTCGGCAGGGTGATCCCGTGTTTCAGCGCCAGGCCGGAGCGGGGCCGAATTTGGATCTCGTATCCCCCCGGGATTTCCACCCGCAGCCCGGTTGGCACCAGTGCTCGCTCTCCCGGCGCCAGCAGGATGCTGCCGCGCCCTGTCAGGTCGGCCCGCAGATCCGCGCCTGCGGCGCCCGGCGTTTCATACGAGGGCAGCGGCAGATCGTGATCCGCCTCTGCATCACGGCGTATACGGATTGTCACCATATCGGAACCTGCGGTTTGATGTGCTGTGTCAGTGGCTGGATGGGACGGGCTTAGCTATCGAGGGCAGCAGCGATGCGGTTGGCCAGTTTCCCGGCAACCTCCTGCTTCGCCATGCGCGGCCATTCCTCGGCACCGGTGTCCGTGATCAGGATCACCGCGTTTTCGCTGCCACCCATGATACCGGTGGCGGGTGAGACGTCATTGGCCACGATCCAGTCGCACCCCTTGCGCAGCCGTTTGGCGGTGGCGTTGTCCACCACGTCGTTGGTCTCTGCAGCGAACCCCACCACCAGTCCCGGTCGGTGATCAGTCATATGCGAAACCGTTTTCAGGATGTCGGGGTTTTCGGCGAATTCCAGCGTCGGCAGGCCGTCCTTGGATTTCTTCAGCTTCCGGTCCGAGGCGCTGGCCACCCGCCAATCGGCCACCGCAGCGGCGAATACAGCTGCATCGGCGGGCAAGGCTGCCTCTACCGCCGCCTGCATTTCCAGCGCGCTTTCGACGGGAACGACCTCTACCCCCTCGGGGGGCCGGACCGTTGCCGGGCCCGTGACGAACACCACTTCCGCTCCCAGATCGCGCAGAGCACGGGCCACCGCTGTGCCCTGCGCCCCGGAGGAGCGATTGGCGATATAGCGCACCGGATCAATGGGCTCATGTGTCGGGCCGGAGGTCACGACGATGCGTTTGCCGCTGAGAGGTCCATCACGGAACTCGGCGGCAGCGGCAGCGACGATTTCATCCGGCTCGGCCATCCGACCCGGACCGAATTCGCCGCAAGCCATGCCGCCCGCGTTTGGGCCGACAAAGCGGATGCCGTCTGCTTTCAGCGTGGCGATATTGCGTTGCGTGGCGGCGTGTTCCCACATGCGCACGTTCATGGCGGGCGCCACCAGAACCGGCGTGTCGGTGGCCAAGAGCAGGGTCGAGGCCAGATCATTGGCCAGCCCCTGCGCCATCTTCGCCATCAGATCCGCGGTGGCAGGCGCCACAACAACCAGATCCGCACTGCGCGACAGTTGGATATGGCCCATTTCCGCCTCGGCTGTGAGGTCAAACAGATCCCTGTGCACCGGCGCCCCAGCGAGGGCCGAGACCGACAGCGGGGTCACGAACTCTTCCCCGGCCTTGGTCAGGACCGGCGCCACGCTGGCGCCCTGATCCTGCAGGCGGCGGATCAGTTCCAGCGCCTTATAGGCCGCGATGCCGCCACCGATGATCAGTAGAATATGTTTGCCTGCCAGCATATTATCCGCCCCTGCGCCACCTTGGAGTTCTGCGTCAGCGCCGACTTTACTTGGCCCGGGCCAAAGTGTGAAACGGTTTTCCCCTCAACCCTTGCCGAAGGCAAGACAGGGGTCCGGGCGCTCTGCCGCCGCGCTATCCAGCAGCAGATCGAAATCCCCGGATATCGCGCCGCCCTCGCTTTGGCCAAGGCTCTGGATCCGCACCTCGGGCCGCGCCTTTGACAGGTAGACCGCAAGACCCCGATCCAGCCGTGCATGACCATTGCCGGTGATCACCGCCACCGGCCCGCCAGTCTCTTCCAGCGCCTGATCCACCGCTGCAGCAAGTGCCGCATCACGCAGCCGCTGGAAATCAACCAGCACCGGCAGCATTTCGGCAGGCATCGCATTGCAGTGATTGGCCATCTGATCCACCTCGCGTTCCGTCTGCTCCGCCTCTGGCAGGGGCTGATCCAGCCCGAAATCTGCGGCCCGGGTGCCAAAATAGGCCGCGATCCCCTGATCCAGCGCCTGACGCGCGACCGAGCGCGGTACCAGCGCGCCGTACTGCCGCGCGGGCGCGGCGGCTGCAAAGACTGGCGCGTAGAGCGTAAACTCAGGCCAGCCCGAGGCCTCCCAATCGAGCGCGTCGGCAGTCGCTTCCGCGTCGCTCATCATTGGCTCGCTCAGCCTCTCTGCCTGCGCCTCCGTGATCATTTCCCAAACCACGGCGCGCGGCGCCAGATGCCGCAGGATTTCGGCCTGCTTCTGGTGGTGGGCCGCGTTGTCATGCACCTCACCCAGAATGGCCACATCGGCTTCCTGCAGGACTTCGGCCGCAGCCTTGGCCGAGGGAAGGACGGCAGGCTCGGCCACGGCGGCGGAGTTTGCCGCAAACATAAAGAAAGCGGCTGCCGTAAATGCGGCACCCGCTTTTCTGATAAAAAGAATCGACTTTGTCATGAGAGGAAGTTGTGCACCTCCCGGGAGCACCCTTCAAGCGTTTTCCGCATCTTCTGAAACGCCGCGGCCTCCAGCTGGCGCACGCGTTCCTTGGACAGGTTCAGCTCGTTACCAAGGCTTTCCAGCGTGCGCGCCTCTTCCCGCAGTTTGCGTTCGGTGATGATGAACCGCTCCCGCTCGTTCAGGGCCTGCAGCGCCTCGACCAGCCAGGCCCGCAGCTGGCGCCGGTCGTGCCGCTCTTCCACCAGTTCAGCGGCCTGCGCGCTGTCATCCTCCAGCGCCTCGATCCATTCGCGGCCCTCGTCCTCGGAAGATTGCACGGCGTTGAGCGAGAAGTCAGAGCCGGACAGCCGCCCGTCCATCATCTCCACATCGCGCAATGGCACGCCGATTTCCGTGGCGATCTGCTGGTTCAGCTGATGCTTGTCGAGTTTGACGCCAGCCGCGCGCGCCTCGCGCTCAAGCTGGGCCTGCACCCGGCGCATGTTGAAAAACAGGGACTTTTGCGAGGAGGTGGAGCCGGTGCGCACCATCGACCAATTGCGCATCACATAGTCCTGGATCGACGCCTTGATCCACCAGACCGCGTAGGTGGAAAACCGCACCCCCCGGTCGGGGTCGAATTTGTCTGCCGCCTTCATCAGCCCGACACCGGCCTCTTGGATGAGATCATTCATCGGCGCGCCGTAGCGTTTGAATTTCGCGGCCATCGAGATCGCCAGCCGCATATAGGCGTGGATCAGCCGGTGCAGTGCTTCTTCGTCACGGTCATCGCGCCAGGCATAGGCTAGGCGCAGCTCCGTTTCAGCGTCCAGAAGCTCGGCCTTCATGGCCTGCTTTGGCAGCGGGTTTTCACTGGTCGTGTCAAGTGCCATGATACTCCCCTCCAAACTGATTACTAATGTTACGCAGTGGCGCCGGGATCGGATCACTTTGGCTGTATTTTTTCTCCAATCAGGCCCGGTTTTCAGCGCCTTACCCCGGTGCATCAGGCCGTTTCAGGCCATCGGGGGCGCCGCTTTGCTCCCCACCTTGGAATCTGTCCGCCCTTGGTCGTGTCCCTGCTGCAGATCCCGGTCCGCATCTGCGGGGCGTCATTGGACATGGCAGGTTCAGGCTTGTTTCAGGCCGGATCAGCAGATACCCAAACTCCTGCAACCATCACCGAACTCAGGGTAGAAGACGTGTCCGCAGCTGTCACATTCATTCTTGGCGGGGCCGCATCGGGAAAGTCTGCCTTTGCTGAAAGTCTATGCTTTTCCTCAGGCAAGCCAAAAGCTTACTGGGCAACTTCACAGATATTTGATGATGAAATGCGCGAAAAAGTTGCAAAACACCTGGCCCAGCGCGGCGCGGACTGGACCACACATGAAGAACCATTCGATGCCGCAAAGGCCCTTGGCGCCCTTGGGGAAGGACAGATCTGCCTGATCGATTGCGCCACCATGTGGCTGACCAATCAACTGCTGGCGGACCATGATCTAGAGGCCGAAACCGAGACCCTTTTGCAGGCGATTGATGACTGCCGCGCAGAAATCGTGATCGTGTCGAACGAAACCGGACTTGGCATCGTGCCCGAGAACGCGTTGGCCCGGAGGTTCCGCGAGGCGCAGGGGCGGCTCAACATCGCAATCGCCGCCCGCGCGCAGACGGTGGTGCAGGTCACCGCAGGCCTGCCGCTGGTGCTGAAAGGAAGCCTTCCATGACCCGCCTCTTCCTTGTCCGCCACGGCCCGACCCACGCCAAATCCATGGTCGGCTGGTCGGATCTTCCGGCGGATCTGTCCGACAGCGCCGCGCTGCACCGCCTGTCCGCTGCCCTGCCCGAAGATGCCTTGGTTGTGTCATCGGACCTGTCCCGCGCAGCAGATACCGCCAGCGCCATCCAAGGCGACCGTGCGCGCCTGCCCCACCTGCCCGACCTCAGAGAAATCCATTTCGGGGAATGGGAGCTGCGCACCTGGAAAGACATCGACGCCGAAGATCCCGAACGCATCCGCGCCTATTGGGACACCCCCGGCGATGTGCGGCCCCCCGGCGGAGAAAGCTGGAATGAGGTCTGCGTCCGCGTGGACCGGGCCATCGACGATCTGATCGAAGCCCACCGAGGCCGCAATCTGATCGTGGTCGGCCATTTCGGCCAGATCCTGACCCAGATCCAGCGCGCCGAACGGCTGACCGCAGAAGAGGCTTTTTCGCACCGGATCGACAACCTGTCGGTCACCGAAATCCACCACCTTCCTGGGGAAGGGACCGATGGTTGGCGCACCGGAAAGATCAATCACCTTCCGTGATGGCACCGCGCACAAATCAGCGATTTGGCACCCCGTGAAGCTGCGCTAGCCTGCTTCCCATGACATATGATCTTTTTATCGGCGACCGCATGTATTCCAGCTGGTCCTTGCGCGGCTGGCTCATGCTTGAAAAATTCTCGCTCCCCCATGTGGTGCATATGGTGGGGCTTTATTCCGGAACCATGGCGGCGGATCTGGCAGATCTGGCGCCTGCCCGGCTGGTACCCACACTTCGCACGCCCGAAGGCACGGTGATCGGCGAAAGCTTGGCTATGGGGGAAACCCTGGCCGAACGGCACCCGGATGCAGGCCTGTGGCCCAGCGATCCGACTGCGCGGGCGACTGCGCGCTGGCTGGTGGCCGAAATGGCCTGCGGGTTTTCTGCACTGCGCGGTGATTGCCCCATGCAACTGAGCCATATCTGGCAGGGATTTACCCCCTCCGAAGCGGTGCAAGAGGATCTTGCCCGGATCGAGACCCTGTTTGCGCATGCCCGCCGGGTGTCTGGCGCTGCGGAGGGCTGGCTTTTTGGCGACTACTGCCTCGCCGATGTGTTCTACACGCCGGTTGCGGCCCGCATCATCGGATATGACCTGCCGGTGTCAGCTGAAACCCGCGCCTATTGCCGCGCGCTCCTGTCCGATCCGGCGGTGCTGCGCTGGCAGGAACAGGCGCGTGAGGTGACTTTCGACCCCGAGCCTTATGTGATGGAACTGGAGCACCGCCCCTGGAGCCTTGACTGACGCGCCGCGTCGTCTGCCCGCAAAGCCAACGACAAAAATACACGCATAACGTGCTTTAAGGGCGACTCCGGTCCACCGTTCGCTATGATTTTCTCTGGTATCTTCAGAGGGATAGCGCAGCATGATTTCACGGGCCTACACAGTCGCCTTTCAGGGGGTGGAGGCCCGCCCGGTCGAAGTGCAATGCGCCGTGGCGCCGGGCCTTCCGGCCTTTTCCATCGTCGGCCTGCCGGACAAGGCGGTGAGCGAAGCGCGCGAGAGGGTGCGCTCGGCCTTTGCCGCCATGTCGATTGCGCTGCCGTCAAAACGGATCACGGTGAACCTGTCACCCGCCGATCTGCCCAAGGAAGGCAGCCATTTCGACCTGCCCATCGCACTGGCGCTTCTCGCCGCGATCGAGGTAATCCCAAGCGAGGCCGCAAGCGAGACCATCGCGCTGGGGGAATTGTCGCTCGACGGGACGTTGATCCCTGTGGTGGGCTCCCTGCCCGCTGCGATGACCGCGGCCAGCGAGGACCGGTTGCTGATCTGCCCCAAGGCATCGGGGGCAGAGGCCGCCTGGGTCGATGCAGCTCGGGTAATCGGCGCCGCCAGCCTGATCGACGTGGTGCGCCATTTCACCGGCAAGATGCCCCTGGCGCAGGCCATCGCGGGGGAAGTCCATGACGACACCGGCGCGCGCGATCTGCGCGACGTGAAGGGGCAGGAACGGGCCAAACGCGCATTGGAAATCGCCGCCGCCGGACGGCATCACATCCTGATGGTCGGCCCGCCCGGGTCCGGCAAATCCATGCTGGCGGCGCGGCTGCCGACGATCCTGCCGCCCCTGACGGCGGCTGAGGCGCTGGAGACCTCGATGATCCAGTCCCTGTGCGGCTTGATCGAGGATGGTGGCATCAACCGGAGCCGCCCCTTTCGCGAACCGCATCACACCGCATCCATGGCCGCCATCGTCGGCGGCGGGCGGCGGGCACAGCCAGGCGAGATCAGCCTCGCGCACAATGGCGTGTTGTTTCTGGACGAGCTGCCCGAATTTGCCCGCCCGGTGCTGGAAACCCTGCGCCAGCCCCTTGAAACCGGCGAGGTCATGGTCGCCCGCGCCAATGCCCATGTGAAATACCCGAGCCGCTTCATGCTGGTGGCTGCGGCCAACCCATGCAAATGCGGCCATCTGGCGGATCCAGCCCGCGCGTGCTCTCGTGCGCCGCTCTGCGCCGAGGATTACATGGGGCGCATTTCCGGTCCGCTGATGGACCGCTTCGATCTGCGCATCGACGTGCCGCCAGTGTCTTATGACGATCTGACCCTACCCGCTGCCGCCGAAGGGTCCGCCGAAATCCTACAAAGGGTGGAAACCGCGCGCGCGCGGCAGGAGCGGCGGTTTTCAGACCATCCCGGTGCGCAGCAGAACGCCGATGCCGAAGGGGCGCTGCTGGAAGACATTGCCGTATTGGATACGGAAAGCCGCGAGATGATGCAGCGCGCCGCCGATCGTTTCGCCCTGACCGCGCGCGGCTATCATCGGGTGCTGCGGGTGGCGCGCACGATTGCCGATCTGGAAGGGGAGCCGGAAATCCTGCGTCCACATGTGGCTGAGGCGCTGGGGTTCCGGCTGGCAGGCTGAAGTGTCGCCAGCCGGAAGTGTCTTACAGTTTGGATTCGATCGCCTGCCAGACTTTCTCGGCGATATTCACGTCATCAAATCGTTCCAGTTCCTGAATGCCGGTGGGTGAGGTCACGTTGATCTCTGTTAGGTAATCACCGATCACGTCGATGCCGACAAAGATCTGCCCCTTTTCCTTCAGAAGCGGGCCAATGGCAGCGCAGATCTCACGGTCGCGCTCGGTCAGGCCGATCTTTTCCGGGCGTCCGCCCACATGCATGTTAGACCGGGTTTCACCGGCGGCGGGCACGCGGTTGATGGCGCCGACGGGTTCGCCGTCCACCAGAATGACGCGTTTGTCGCCATTGCTGACATCGGGCAGGAATTTCTGCACGATCAGCGGCTCGCGGCTGAAACCGGTGAACAATTCGTGCAGCGAGGTCAGGTTGCGATCGTTGGCATCCAGACGGAACACCCCGGCGCCGCCATTGCCATAAAGCGGCTTCAGGATGATGTCGCCATGCTTGGCCTTGAACGCCTTGATCGTGTCCAGATCGCGGGCAATCGCCGTGGGCGGCGTCAGGTCGGGGAAATCCAGAACCAGCAGTTTTTCCGGGTAGTTGCGCACCCAGAAGGGATCATTCACCACCAGTGTCTGCCCCTTGAGGCGGTCCAGCAGATGGGTCGAGGTGATGTAATGCATGTCGAACGGCGGGTCCTGCCGCAGCCAGACCACGTCGAAATCCGCAAGATCCACCTCGCGCTCTTCGCCCAGCACCGCCGGGGTCCCGGCGACGCGCTGCACGGTCATGTCATAGCCGCGGGCGGTGATGCGCCCTTCCTGATAGGCGAGGTGATCGGGGCTGTAGTAAAACAGTTCGTGCCCGCGCGCCTGCGCCTCTTCAGCAAGGCGGAAGCTGCTGTCGGCATTGATGTCGACGCCCATGACCGGGTCCATCTGGAAGGCGATTTTCATGAAGTGCATCCCTTTTGTTTCGGCAAATAGATGGCCCAGCGGGCACAAAGGTTCAATAGAGCAGAACGCTGTCAGCCCTGACCAAAGGCGTTTTCGAGGATCTCGACCTGCCCTTCGCCGTTCACAAACACGGCATCAAGCCGCGCCTCGGTCAATTGGCCCCGTGGTTCTCCTTCCAGAAAATGCGCAGCACTGGCCTGGATCCGCTGCATCTGTGTGGGCGTGATGCGAGCGGCGGCGGATGCAAATGTGGCGCTGTGCTTGACCTCGGCAAAGACCAGCATGTCCCCCTTGCGCAGGATCAGGTCGATCTCACCCCCGGGGCCGCGCCAGCGCCGGGCTTCCACGTGGTAGCCCCGCGCCTCATAGGCGCGCGCAGCCACGTCTTCGGCAGCCTTTCCGGCCAGATGGGCGCGCTGACCTTGATGGTGCCGCCCCTCCATCCGCTCAGCCTGCGTCCTTGGCCAGTTGCAGGGCAAGCTGGTAGACCTTGCGGCGCGGCAATTCGTGGGTTTCCGCCACGATGGATGCGGCATCCTTTACCGAATTGTCCTTCAGCGCCGCGCGCAGGTCTTCCTCAAGGCTGGCTTCGCTCACCTCTTCGCCATGGGCGCGATCCACCAGCATGACAATCTCGCCTTTCACCGGTTTCTCCTCCAGCCCGGCCGCGAGATCACTCAGGCTGCCGCGCCGGATCTCTTCGAATTTCTTGGTCAACTCGCGGCAAAGGGCGGCAGGCCGGTCCCCGAGAACTGCCGCCATATCCGCCACCGAGGCAGCGATGCGTTTGGGCGATTCGTAGAAAATCAGGGTTCCGGGCACGTTTCGCAGCTCTTCCAGCCGCTTGCGTCGGGCGCCGCTGGCGTTGGGCAGGAATCCGGCGAAAAAGAACGCATCGGTCGGCAAGCCCGCCAGTGTCAGCGCTGCCAGCGCCGCCGAGGCACCCGGCGCTACGGTAACCTTATGCCCGGCTTCAGCTGCCGCGCGGCTCAGATCATAGCCCGGATCGGCGATCAGCGGCATGCCTGCCTCAGACGCATAGGCAACCGACTGCCCCGCCTCCATCGCCTGCATCAGCCTTGCCCGGGCGCCTGCGCCGCTGTGATCATGGTAGGCGATGATCTGGCGTCCGTTCAGCGGCACACCATGAATTTCCATCAGCTTGCGCAGCGACCGGGTGTCCTCGGCGGCGATCACATCAGCCGACGCCAGCACATCCAGCGCCTTGAGGGTGATGTCGCGCGCGGTGCCGATGGGCGTGGCCACAAAGTGCAGCCCCGGCAACAATTTGACGATCTGATGATTCACGCTGGACCCGCCTTTTTGGTCGTTTATGATCCCCTTAAACCAATACGGCCACCAACACGGCGCCTAGCGCCGGAAAAGGGGAGTTTCAGGTCCATCATGTTCGCCGTTTTCAAACAGGCCCGCAAGGCGGCATTCGCCGCGATTACCGCAATTTCCGCCTTTGCTCTGAGCGCCTGCAACCCGACCAGCATCGGAAGCGGCCCGAGCATCAACACCTCCAAACCGGTTCCCGTGGCGCTATTGGTGCCGCGCGGATCGGCCAAATCCGGCGACAGCGTTCTGGCGCAAAGCCTAGAAAACGCAGCGCGACTGGCGATCGGCGATTTGAAGGGCGTGCAGGTGGACCTCAAGGTCTATGACACAGCAGGTGATCCGGCGACAGCAGCCAATGCGGCCACCCAGGCCATCAACGACGGCGCACGCATCATCCTTGGCCCGGTCTATGCCGAAGCCGCAAATGCTGCAGGCGTCGCTGCGGCCAAGCGCAACGTCAACGTGCTGGCCTTTTCCAACAACACCGCAATCGCCGGCGGCAATGTCTTTATCCTGGGGGCGACCTTTGCCAATACCGCCCAGCGCCTGACCGAATACGCTGTACGCCAGGGGCGCGGCAATATCGTGATCGTCAGCGGCAATGACGCCGCGGGCCGTGCCGGAAGCGCCGCCATTCAGACCGCAGCCGGGCGCACTGGTGCAACCATTGCCGGGTCGGTCGGATATGAGCTGTCCCAAAAAGGCGTGATCGACGCCGTCGGCCCGATCCGCGACACCGCGCGTGCCAACAATGCCAACGCCGTCTTCATGACCGCGACCACCGCAGGCGCCCTGCCGCTGCTGACCCAGCTTCTGCCCGAAGCGGGCCTGGATAAGGAAAGCACCCAGTACATCGGTCTGACTCGCTGGGACATCCCCTCGCCAACCCTGTCCCTGCCCGGTGTGCAGGGCGGCTGGTTTGCCCTGCCCGACCCGAGCAAATCGCAGCAGTTCATTACCCGCTACAGCTCTGCCTACGGGGGCGCTCCGCATTCCATCGGCGGACTTGCCTATGACGGCATCGCCGCGATCGGGGCTCTGGTCAGTGCCGGGAAATCCGACGCCCTAACCGGCGCCGCCCTAACCCAGGGCGCAGGCTTCCAGGGTACTGGCGGAATCTTCCGCCTGCGCGCCGATGGAACCAATGAACGCGGCCTTGCGGTCGCAACAATCCAAGAACAGAAGGTGGTCGTCATTGACCCAGCTCCCAGCAGCTTCTCCGGCACAGGATTCTGATCCGGCCCATCAAGGCACCCCGCCCCTCGCCCCGGTCAAAGGCCCGCTGATCTGCGCCGCAGACAAGATTTTTGACGCTGCGGCGATACACGAGCAGATTGCTGCCGCAGCCAAGGACATGGAGGCGGCAGCGCTGCGCGCAGAGGTGGTCAGTCTGCTGCGTGAGGCCAACAAGGAAGGCCGCGCGGCGATTGCCGAAGCATTTACCGCGGCGCCCTTTGCCGCCCGTGCGCTGACCCAGTCCTACAGCCACCTGACCGACGGGCTGGTCACGACCGCCTTTCGGGCCGCCACACAGTTCCTGCATCCGCTGGCCAACCCGACCCAGGGCGAACGTATCGCCGTAATGGCCGTGGGCGGTTACGGCCGGGCCGAAATGGCGCCGTTTTCGGACGTCGACCTGCTGTTTCTGACCCCATACAAGATCACCGCCTGGGCCGAGAGCGTCATTGAATCGATGCTATATATGCTGTGGGACCTGCGGCTGAAGGTCGGCCACTCCAGCCGCACGATCAAGGATTGCATCCGCCTTGGCGCCGAGGATTACACCATCCGCACCGCCATGCTGGAACACCGTTTCCTGTCCGGTGACGCCGACCTTGCCCAAGAGCTGGACAACCGGCTGCGCAGCGATCTCTTTTCCAAGGATGCCCGCGAATTCGTCGAGGCCAAGCTGGCCGAACGGGATGAACGCCACCTGAAACAGGGTGAGCGTTACATGGTCGAACCCAATGTAAAGGAAGGCAAAGGCGGGTTACGCGACCTGCAATCGCTGTTCTGGATCTCCAAGTATCTTTATCAGGTGCAGGACGTCGCCGAATTGGTGCCGCTGGGCCTGTTCAGCCGGGAAGAGTTCGAATTTTTCGCCGAGGCAGAAAATTTTCTCTGGGCGGTGCGCTCGCACATGCATCTGGCAACCGGGCGCGCGACCGAACAGCTCACATTCGATTTGCAGGTCGAGGTCGCCGAGCGCATGGGCTATCAGGACCGCGCCGGGCGGCGCGGCGTCGAAGTCTTCATGCAGGACTATTTCCGCAAGGCCACCCAGGTCGGGGATATCACCCGCATTTTCCTGACTAAGCTTGAGGCCAGCCAGCAAAAGGGCGAACCGCTGCTGGAACGGATTTTCCGCCGCCGCCCGAAAATCAAACCCGGCTACAAGGTGGTGCACAACCGGCTGGATATCGTCGATCCCGAAGCATTTCTGGCGGACAAGCTGAACCTTTTGCGGATCTTCGAAGAGGGCCTGCGCACCGGCATGCTGATCCACCCCGATGCGATGCGTCTGGTCACCGCCAATCTGGACCTGATCGACGACGAGATGCGCGCCAACAAGGAAGCGCGCCGCATCTTTCTGGATCTGCTGCTGAAGCACGGCAATCCCGAACGCGCCCTGCGCCGGATGAACGAGCTTGGCGTTCTCTCTGCCTTCCTGCCCGAGTTCGAGCCGATCGTGGCGATGATGCAATTCAACATGTATCATTCCTACACGGTGGACGAGCACACCATTCAGGTGATCTCGAACTTTGCCTCGATTGAACGCGGTGAACTGGAAGACGAACTGCCAGTTTCCTCCGAAGTGCTGCGCAAAGGGGTCAACCGGAAGGTTCTGATGGTGGCCATGCTGCTGCACGATATCGGCAAAGGGCGGGAACAGGACCATTCGATCCTTGGCGCCCAGATCGCCCGCAAGGTGGCGCCGCGGCTGGGGCTTAACAAATCGGACAGCGAGACCGTCGAATGGCTGGTACGCTATCACCTGTTGATGTCGGACATGGCACAGAAACGCGATATTGCCGATCCGCGCACCGTGCGCGGCTTTGCCAAGGCGGTGCAATCGGTGAAACGGCTGGATCTGCTTCTGTTGCTGACCGTCTGCGATATCCGTGGCGTCGGACCGCACACCTGGAACAACTGGAAAGCCGCCCTGCTGCGCTCGCTTTACAACCAGACCCGCCGCGCGCTGGAAGACGGCATGGAGGCGCTGAACCGCGAACACCGAGGCACAGCCGCCAAGAAGCGCCTGCGCGCGGCGCTGCCAGACTGGACCAAATCCGATCTCAAACGCGAAACCTCGCGCCATTATCCGCCCTATTGGCAAGGCCTGCATGTGACCGCGCATGTGGATTTTGCCGAGATGCTGCGCGAGTTGGAAGAGATCGGTGATCCGGGTGAAGTCATCATCCGCATGCATCCCGATGAAGACCGCGATGCCACCCGCGCCTGTTTTGCCATGGCTGACCATCCCGGCATCTTTGCCCGTATGGTGGGCGCCCTGGCACTGGTCGGGGCCAATGTCGTCGATGCACGCTCTTATACGACCAAGGACGGCTATGTGACCGATGCCTTCTGGATTCAGGACGCCGAAGGCCACCCCTATGAGGCCTCGCGCCTGCCCCGCCTGACCCAGATGATCCTGAAAACCCTGAAGGGCGAGGTCATCGCCCGCGAGGCGCTGGTGTCGCGCGACAAGATCAAGAAGCGTGAAAAGGCCTTCAACGTGCCGACCCACATCACCTTTGATAACGAAGGGTCAGAGATCTACACCATCATCGAGGTGGATACCCGTGACCGGGCTGGCCTGCTGTATGATCTGGCGCGCACCCTTGCAGATGCCAATGTCTATATCGCCAATGCAGTGATCGCGACCTACGGCGAACAGGTGGTCGATTCCTTCTATGTCAAAGACATGTTCGGCCTGAAATACCACTCGGAATCCAAGCAGAAGACCCTTGAGCGCAAGCTGCGCGAGGCCATTTCCGCCGGGGCCAAGCGAGCCGGTTCATGAAGCCGATCAAACTGCTGTCCGGCTTTGTCACGGTTGGTTTCTGGACACTGGCCAGCCGCATCCTCGGCTTTGTGCGCGAAATCCTGATCGCAGCCTATATCGGCCCCGGTCCGGTGCTTGATGCCTTTGTCGCCGCCTTCCGCCTGCCCAACCTGTTCCGCCGCTTCTTTGCCGAAGGTGCCTTCAACGCGGCCTTTGTGCCCCAGTTCGCCGACCGGCTGGAGGCCGATGAAGACGCAGAAGGCTTCGCCCAACAGGCGTTCAACCTACTCGCCGCTGCGGTACTGGCCCTGACCGGCCTTGGCATGGTCTTCATGCCCGCGCTGGTCTGGGCAACGGCCGAAGGTTTTGTCGGGGATGCGCGTTTTGATCTGGCTGTAGGATATGGTCATATCGTCTTTCCCTACATCCTGTTCATGTCGCTGGCGGCGCTGTTTTCCGGTGTCTTGAACGCTACGGGGCGGTTTGCTGCTGCTGCGGCGGCGCCTGTGCTGCTGAACATCTTTGCCTGCAGCGCGATGATCACTGGGGCCGCGCTTGGCCATGAGGTCATCACCTGGCTGGTCTGGACCATCCCGGTTGCTGGCGTTGCGCAGTTGGCGCTGGTCTGGCGCGCGACCGAGCGTGCGGGCATCCGCCTGCGCCCCGGCCTGCCGCGCGTCACCCCCGCCATGCGCCGCCTCGTGCGAGTGGCGGTTCCGGCCGCGCTGGCCATGGGCGTCACCCAGGTCAATCTGGTGGTGGGGCAGCTGGTCGCCTCGGATATTGAGAACGCGGTCAGCTGGCTGTTCATTGCCGACCGTCTGTATCAACTGCCGCTTGGCGTGGTCGGGATTGCTGTTGGCATCGTACTGCTGCCGGATCTGACCCGGCGCCTGCGCGCAGATGATGATACAGGCGCGCGCGAGGGGCTTTCGCGCGCCGGGGAGTTCTCATTGTTGCTGACGCTGCCCTCGGCCGCCGCTTTCATCGCGGTGCCGGTGCCGCTGGTCTCCGTGCTCTACGAACGCGGCGCAACAGGCCCCGAGGACGTGGCGGCCATTGCTCTGGCTGTGGCGATCTACGGCGCCGGGCTGCCTGCCTTCGTGCTGCAAAAAGTCCTACAACCGCTCTATTTTGCACGGCAGGACACCCGCACGCCGTTCTACTACGCGCTGGTAGCGATGATCCTCAACGCGGTGCTGGCCATCGGGTTGAAGCCACTTGTGGGCTGGGTCTCTCCCGCCATCGCCGCATCGACGGCAGGCTGGGCGATGGTCGCTCTGCTGTGGATGGGGGCCGGGCGCCGCATGGGGGATGTCGCCCGCTTTGATGCGCGTTTCTTCCGACGCGGCTGGCGCATTCTTGCGGTCTCGCTGCTGATGGGAGCGGTGCTTCATATCGGCACACAGCAGCTGGCCTGGCTCTTCTACCTGCCAAGCTGGCGCTATCTGGCCCTTCTGGGACTGATCCTGACCGGGGCGGTGATCTACTTTGGCGTCGGACAGGCCGTTGGCGCCTTCCAGCTCGCAGAATTCAAAAAGGCACTCCGCCGCAACCGGGGCTGACCGCGCCGCGCCCTGGCACGGCGCCCGGCCCAACGGGATCAGGCATGGTGTCCTGCCGCAATCCGGGCGGGAGCCCCCTGCCCGCGTTCAGTCGTGACGGATCTTGTTGCGGAACCGCGCCCAGCCGCCGGGCGCCAGGAAAAACGACAGGAAGAACCCGGTGGCAAAGCCCGTCAGATCCGCGATCCAGTCGGGTTGGCCGCCAAACAGCAGCGCAAACAGCAGCTGGATCCCCATCAGAAAGGCGATCAGCGAGAACGCCCGGCTCTGCTGCGCGCCCACCAGCGACAATTGGCGCCACAGGATATAGGTAAAGGCCCCGATCAACCCGTAAACCGCCGGAAATCCGCCAATCAGGGGCACCGGACTGCCGGAGAAGATCGCATAGCCCAGGGCGCCACCGATGGCAGAAAGGATAAAGATCAGGATCATGGCAATATCGCCGAAGACCTCTCCGACCATCTTGCCCATGGCCAGCACGAAGACGCAGACAAATAGCGCATGGGTGAAACTGCCGTGCACAAAGGCAAAGGAGACAAACCGCAGCAGATGCTGCGCTGGCCATTGTCCGGTCTCCCACATCCACCAGAAGATCTCGGCCGAAAACGCGTAAGACTGGAAAGCCTCCAGCCGCCAGCCCACGGCGGACGGGCCGCCGACGATGCCGCGCGCGCCAAGCGAAAACGCCGCCTCGATCCCCATGATCACCAGCACCAGCGCCACCACCACGGGCGGCAGCGGGTTCACGGGCGATGGGTTTTCACTGCTGCTCATATCTTTCCTGCCCTTCTTGCCTGTCCCGGCCTTTTGACGCGCCCTTGTGCACCCGCCACCTGGACGGGCTGTTGACGACCGTTGCGCCCATGGTTAAGCCACCGCAGGCCCTATTTCCAGACGGGAGTTTCTCGATGACCGAGACCACTTTCACGCCGCGTGTCTTTTCCGGCATCCAGCCCTCGGGCAACCTGCACCTTGGCAACTACCTTGGTGCGCTCAAACGGTTTGTCGACTGGCAGGACAAGGACATGGAGACCATCTATTGCATGGTCGACCTGCACGCGATCACCGTCTGGCAAGATCCCAACGATCTGAAAAAAGCCACCCGCGAACTGTGCGCCGGGTTCATTGCCGCCGGGCTTGATCCGGAGAAATCCATTCTCATCAACCAGAGCCAGGTGCCTGAACATGCGCAACTGGCCTGGGTTTTTAACTGTGTCGCCCGCATGGGCTGGATGCAGCGGATGACCCAGTGGAAAGACAAGGCGGGCAAGAACCAGCAGAACGCCTCGCTGGGTCTTCTGGCCTATCCGTCGCTGATGGCGGCGGACATCCTAATCTACCACGCCACGCATGTGCCGGTGGGCGAGGACCAGAAACAGCACCTTGAACTCACGCGCGACATCGCGGCCAAGTTCAACCACGACTATGGCGTTGATTTCTTCCCGCTGACCGAGCCGGTGATCGAAGGCGCCGCCACGCGGGTGATGAGCCTGCGCGATGGGTCCAAGAAGATGTCGAAATCGGATCCTTCGGATGCAAGCCGTATCAACCTGACTGACGATGCCGACACAATCGCCAAGAAGATCCGCAAGGCCAAAACTGACCCGGAAGCCCTGCCGTCGGAAGCCGCGGGCCTGGAAGAGCGCCCCGAAGCGCGCAACCTCGTCAACATCTACGCGGCCCTCGCCGAGCAGACCGTGGACCAGGTGCTGGCTGATGTTGGCGGGCGGCAGTTCTCGGAGTTCAAGCCGATGCTGGCAGATCTGGCCGTGTCCAAGATGGCGCCGATCTCGACCGAAATGGCCCGGCTGATGGGTGAGCAGGACGAAATCGACCGCATCCTGTCGCGCGGCTCTGAACGTGCCCGCGAAATCACAGCGCCGATCCTGCGCAAGACCTATGACATTATTGGCATGGTCGGACCGGTCAGCCTGTGATAGGCATTTGAATACCTTCGCACGTTGCGGAGGAAGTCTATACTGGAGATATCGGATGGCCAATGGCACCGTAAAATGGTTCAACGCAACTAAAGGCTACGGCTTTATCGAGCCCGAAGCTGGCGGAAAAGATGTGTTCGTGCACATCTCGGCGGTTGAACGCTCGGGCCTCAACGGTTTGAACGACAACCAAAAAGTTTCCTATGAACTGGAAACCGGCCGTGACGGCAAGCAGTCCGCAGGTTCGCTGGAACTGCTCTGAGGTTGTTGGCAGAGTAACCCTCTGCACAAACCACATTAAAAATGATGACGGTGCTTTTGCTTCCCGAATCACCAAAGGCCGCCCTCCCGGGCGGCTTTTTCGTTTCCTGGGCACCCCTCGGGCCTTAGAGCCCCTTCACACCGTTCAGCGTCAGCGTGGTGACAATATCGGCATAGCCTTCGCGGGCGTCGGAGCCTGCGCCGGAATTCCACATGTAATACCAGTTCAGCATGCCAAAGACCGACATGGTCGCTGCGCGCAGCTTCGCCGCATCCCCGGCAAAAACCTCGGGCGCAACCGCGCTGATCGCATCGCTCATGAAGGTCACCAGCTCTCGCTGATAGCCCCGCAGCAATGTCTGCTGTTCTTCCGGCAGGGCCGACATGGCGCTGATCTGCACCTGATGCTCGTCATCGGCCCCCTGATAGGCGAGCAATATCTCCGCCACGATGCGGCGCAGGCGGGCCTCTGCCTCAAGGCCCGACAGGTCCAGCTCGCAGACCCGATCCCGCAAATCGCTCAGATAGGTTTCAAGGAGGCCGAAGAGAACGGCATCCTTGCTGTCATAGTAGTGATAGATATTGGCCTTGGAGATCCCGCACTCCCGCGCCAGCTGGGTCATCGACGCGCGGTCATAACCGGCGTCAGCGAAGACCTTGGCCGCAGATTTGAGGATCTGCGCCCGTTTCAGGTCATGGTCTTTTGCGATCGTGCGGGCCACTGCTCTGGTTATCCTTTGTCGCGGTTGTCGACGACGCGCTTGGCCTTGCCCTGGCTGCGCTCCACCTCGCCCGGCTCGCCAACAATGATCTCGGTCGAGACCCCGACCATATCCTTGATCCGTTTGGTCAGCATCCGCGCTGCAGCGGTTTTCGACATTTCGTCGGTGGCATCCGGGTTGGCTTCGACAAAGACGCGCATCGCATCCATGCGGCCCGATTTGTAAAGCTCGATCTGGTAATGCGGCGCCAGACCACCGGTGGCCATCAGCTGCTCTTCGATCTGGCTGGGGAAGACGTTGACGCCGCGCAGAATGATCATGTCGTCGCTGCGGCCAGTGATCTTTTCCATCCGCCGCATGGTGCGGGCGGTGCCCGGCAGCAGGCGGGTCAGATCGCGGGTGCGGTAACGCACCATCGGCAGGCCTTCCTTGGTGAGCGTGGTAAAGACCAGCTCGCCCATTTCGCCGTCGGGCAGCACTTCACCGGTGACGGGGTCAATGATCTCGGGCAGGAAGTGGTCTTCCCAGATGACCGGGCCGTCCTTGGTTTCCACGCATTCGCTGGCCACACCCGGCCCCATGATTTCCGACAGGCCGTAAATATCCACCGCGTGCATGTCAAAGGCGTCTTCGACCTCCTTGCGCATGGCATCGGTCCAGGGCTCGGCGCCGAAGACACCCACCTGCAGCGAGCTGTCGCGCGGGTCCAGACCGACCTTGTGGAACTGCTCAAGGATGTTGAGCATGTAGGAAGGCGTCACCATGATCCCGTCAGGTTTGAAGTCGGTGATCAGGCCCACCTGTTTCTCGGTCTGGCCGCCGGACATCGGCACCACAGTGGCGCCCAAGCGTTCGATCCCGTAATGGGCGCCAAGCCCGCCGGTGAAGAGCCCATAGCCATAGGCGTTATGCACCATGTTGCCCTTGCGCAGACCGGCGGCGCGCAAGCTCCGCGCGACCAGATCGGCCCAGTTGTCGATGTCACCCTTGGTATAGCCCACGACGGTCGGCTTGCCCGTAGTTCCCGAGGACGCGTGCAGGCGGATGATTTCCTCGCGCGGCACGGCAAAGAGACCGAACGGGTAGTTGTCGCGCAGGTCATTCTTGTAGGTGAAGGGGAACTTCGAAAGATCCGAAAGCTGCTGCAGATCGTCAGGATGCACGCCCGCCTCATCGAACCGCTGCTTGTACATCGGCACGTTTTCATAGGCATGGCGCAGCGACCATTTCAGGCGCTCCAGCTGCAGGCTGCGGATTTCGTCGATGGAGGCGATTTCGATCGGGTCGAGCTCGGCCTTGTTGGGGGTCAGGTCTTTCATGGCGTCCTCCTCGCCTATTCTTCAAAAAGATGGCCTTTGATCGCACGGGACAGGCCCCGGAACTCTGCGATCACCAGATCATCCTGATTTTTGACGGTCACGTCGTAGATGCCGCTGCGCCCGGTCAGGGAGACCTCACGCGCATCGGCGGTCAGCCGGTCGCCAAGGCGTCCCGGCGCGGTATAGGTAATGCTGTTGCTTTGCGCCACGGTGGCCTGATTGCGGCTGTTGCAGGCAAAGGCAAAGGCGCTGTCGGCCAGCATAAAGGTCACGCCGCCATGGCAGATACCGTGGCCGTTGCAATGGTGCGCTTCGACCGTCAGCTGCAGTACCGCGCGCCCGGCGTCGACCTCGGCGATCTCCATTCCGGCCCATTTCGACGCATTGTCGCTGGACCACATGGCGGCGCTGGATTTTTCCGCGCGTTCTTTCGGAGTCATGGTCATTTGCCTTTGAACTCCGGGCTGCGCTTTTCCAGGAAAGAGGCAACGCCTTCGGCATAGTCTGCGCTTTCACCGCAGGTTTTCATGGCGTCCGCTTCCATCTCCAAATGGTCGGTCAGCGTGTCGACGGCGGCAGCTTGAATACATTGTTTGGTCAGCCCCAGACCCAGCGTCGGACCATTTCCGAATTTCTCGGCCATGGCGCGGGCTTCGGTCATAAGCTCTTCATCCGGCAACGCCTTCCAGATCAGCCCCCAGTCCTCGGCCTTTTTGGCGGGCAGCGGCTCGGCAGTGAAGGCCAGCCCCTTGGCGCGGGCTTCGCCCAGCAGGCGCGGCAGATGCCAGCTACCGCCAGTGTCGGGGATCAAACCCACCTTGGAGAAGGATTGGATGAACTTGGCGCTTTCGGCCGCCAGAACCACGTCACAGGCGAGTGCGATATTGGCCCCTGCCCCGGCAGCGACGCCATTCACGGCGCAAATCACCGGGAAATTCAGTGAGCGGATCAACCGCACCAGCGGCGCATAGAAGGTGCGTACGGTGTTTCCAAGATCCGGCGGGCCATCCATCTTGCGCGGATCGCGGTCGCCCAGATCCTGCCCGGCGCAAAAGCCCCGGCCAGCACCGGTCAGCAGAACCGCCCGGGCGCCACCATCGCGGGCAGCCTCCAGCGCGGCGCGCAAGGCATTGTGCATCTCATCGTTGAAGCTGTTCAGCCGGTCCGGGCGATTCAGGGTGATTTCCACCCACTGCCCGTGATCCGCGACCAGAATCGAATCTGTCATTCCCCTCACCCCCAATATCACTTGATCCGCCAGAAGGCTGTTTTCTTTCCGAAATCACCAGCTCGGGCGGCGTCTGGACAATTTTCTTGCATAAACCGACCGGACGGTCAATATATATCGCAAATCAATCCTGCCCGCCATGCGGCATCTGATCCTGCCCCGTGTCCGGGGCGAACAATGCTGGCACGGGCAACCTAGGGAGACAGCAATGAGCCTTCTTGAGATTTCCAGCTACGCCGCCGGAGACTGGGTGAAACCTGGCGCAGGCGCCCGCAATATCGCCAGTGCGGTGACCGGCGCCACGATCGCCAGCGCCGGCAATGATGACCTTGATGTGCAGGCAATGCTGGATCATGCCCGCAAGGTGGGTGGCCCTGCCTTGCGCAAACTGACCTTCCACGACCGCGCACGCATGCTGAAGGCGCTGGCCACCGAACTCGGCAAGCATAAGGACGCGCTCTACGATCTGTCCTTCCACACTGGCGCCACCCAGTCGGATCACATGATCGATATCGACGGCGGCATCGGCACCATGTTCGTCTTTGCCTCCAAGGGGCGCCGCGAAATGCCCGATGGCCATGTCTATCTGGACGGCGATGTCGAACAGCTTTCCCGCACAGGCAGCTTCCTCGGCCAGCATATCTGCACCCCACTGCAAGGGGTTGCGGTGCATATCAACGCCTTCAACTTCCCGGTCTGGGGCATGCTGGAGAAACTGGCGCCCACCCTGCTGGCGGGTGTTCCTGCCATCGTGAAACCAGCGACCGCGACCTGCTATGTCACTGAACTGGCGGTAAAGATCATGCTCGATAGCGGCATCTTGCCCGAGGGCGCGCTGCAGCTTGTCTCGGGCGGCATCGGCGACATGCTGGACCGTCTGGATTGCCAGGACGTGGTCAGCTTCACCGGCTCTGCCAACACCGCGCTGAAACTGCGCAACACCCCGGCGATTGTTGAGAACTCAGTGCGGTTCGTGGCCGAACAGGACAGCCTCAACGCCTCGATCCTGGGGCCTGACGCAGCGCCTGGCACGCCGGAATTTGACCTGTTCATCAAGGAAGTCAGCCGCGAGATGACCGCCAAGGCAGGTCAGAAATGTACCGCCGTGCGCCGCATCATCGCCCCCGAAGCGCAGGTTCAGGCGGTGATCGAGGCCCTGTCGGCGCGCCTCGCGAAAGTGGTGATCGGCGATCCGCGCCTGGAAACCACCCGCATGGGCGCGCTGGTGTCTGGCAGCCAGAAACGCGACGTGTTGGAAAAAGCGGCCCTGATCGGCACCGAAGCCAAACGCGTCTTTGGCGATCCCGAAAATTTTGCCGTCGAAGGCGCCGACGCCGAACAGGGCGCCTTTGTGCCGCCGATGCTGTTCCACTGCGAAGACCCTGACACAGCTGTGCATGTGCATGACACCGAAGCCTTCGGCCCGGTCTCGACCGTGATGGGCTATCGTGATCTGGACCACGCCATCGCGCTGGCCAATCGCGGTCAGGGCTCGCTTGTTGCCTCGGTCATCACCCATGATCCGGCAGTCGCGCGCGCTGTCGCGCTTGGCTCCGGCGCCTTCCACGGGCGCCTCTATTTCAACAACCGCGACTCGATGAAGGAATCCACCGGCCACGGCTCTCCGCTGCCCCATATGGTGCACGGCGGTCCGGGTCGCGCTGGCGGCGGCGAGGAGCTGGGCGGCGTGCGCGGCGTCAAACACTACATGCAGCGCACCGCCATCCAGGGCAGCCCTGATATCCTGTCCGCAATCGGTGACAAATGGGTGCCGGGCGGCACGGAAATCGCGGCTCCGGCACATCCCTTCACCCGGAAGTATGGTGAATTGTCAATTGGAGAGACCCTCCACACAGCTCCACGCACCGTCACGCTTGATGATATCGAACATTTCGCTCATTTCACCGGCGATACCTTCTATGCCCATATGGATGACGCCGCAGCGAAGCGGAATCCCTTCTTCCCGGGCCGCGTCGCGCATGGCTATCTGCTCCTGTCCTTTGCCGCGGGTCTCTTTGTGCAGCCAGACGAAGGCCCGGTGCTGGCCAACACCGGCCTTGATGGTCTGCGCTTCATGAAACCGGTGTCAGCCGGCGACAGCATCAAGGTGCGCCTGACCGTCAAGAAGAAGACGCCCCGCAACGAAGAATACGGCGAGGTACGCTGGCACGTGACCCTGACCAATCAGGACGACGAACTGGTCGCGGAATACGAACTGCTGACCATGAACGCCTTCTGATAGCAGGCGGCAATCAAAGAGAAATTTTGCCCGGGCTAGCGCAAGCGGCCCGGGCATTCTATTCTGTGAGAATGAGCACAGAACAAAACCAGTGGTTTGAAGCCAGCGTCGCGCAGCTGAACGATCCGCAGAACCTGCGGGTCTGGTCGATCATCGTCTCCCTTTTTGGTGATCTTGCGCAGAAGGAGGGCGCCCAGATCAGCGGCAGCGCCCTGACGCGGATTATCACGCCCATGGGCATCAAACCCGAAGCCATCCGCGTGGCGCTGCACCGCCTGCGCAAGGACGGCTGGGTCGAAAGCTCTCGTTCCGGGCGCGCTTCTGTGCATTTCCTGACGAAATTCGGCCGCAGCCAATCCGCTGCGGTGACCCCGCGCATCTACGAGCGCCACCCGCCCGCACCCACCGACTGGCACCTGCTAATCAGTGAGGAAGGCGCAGGACAGGCCACGCTGGATGACGTTCTTCTGCTCCCGCAATATGTGGCGGTTAACCGGCACACCGCCCTTGGCCATGGCAAGATACCGGGGAACCTTGATGACCTGCTGGCCATCGAGTTTTCAAAGATCTCGGTGCCCGTCTGGCTGAAAGACCGTCTCTTCCCCGAGGACCTGCAAGAGGCCTGCGATAGGCTCAACACGGCCCTGCAGGGGATCAAGACCCCGCCGACGGATCTGGATCCGGCCCAGATCGCCACGCTGCGCACCCTGATCGTGCACCGCTGGCGCCGGATCGTGCTGCGCCACCCCGGCCTGCCGCCGATATTCCACCCCGCATCCTGGAGCGGCGAAGCCTGCCGGGACCGGGTGTTTCAATTGCTGGACGCCCTCCCCTCCCCGGATCTTTCAGAGCTGGGCGCGCCGCAGGAACGCTAACCCCACCCGGAGTTTTCAATGTCGGTTTTCAGTACGCTTTCGATTGCAGCCCTCGCGGCGCCCGCAGCGTTGTTCGGCGCGGCGCATATCAGTACACGCAAGCAGGCCCGCGAGGCAGAGCGACTGGTGCCTCCGGTCGGACAGCTCCACCAGACCGCCCACGGTCGGCTGCATTACGTGGAAATGGGACCGCAGAAAGCGCAGACACTGGTGCTGATCCACGGCCTGTCGGGGCAATTGCAACATTTTACTTATGCGCTGGCCGGACGTCTGGCGCAGGATTTTCATATCATTGCATTGGACCGGCCCGGTTGCGGATACTCCACCCGCAACAGCGACACACTTGCCCGCCTGCCCGCGCAAGCCGCGATGATCCAGGAGCTTCTGGATGCCAAAGGGGTGAAGAACCCGGTTCTGGTGGGGCACTCGCTAGGCGGCGCGGTATCGCTGGCAATGGCACTGGCCGCGGCGGACAGGATCCGGGGGCTGGCGCTGCTGGCGCCCCTGACCCATCCTTCGGCGGGCGGGGCAGATGCCTTCAAGGGGCTGATCGTACATTCCCCCATGGTCCGGCGCCTGATGGCCCATACGGTTGCCATCCCCGCGGCCAAACGCACCGCTGAGGCGGTTCTGACGCAGATCTTCGCTCCTGAAACCTGCCCTTCGGATTTCCTTGACCGGGCCGGGGGCATTCTGGGCCTGCGCCCGCAAAGCTTTATCGCCGCCTCGGCCGATGCCACGCTGCTCTATCCGGCTATCGCAGAACAGGCCGCCCGTTACCTGCGCGAGCTGCGCACGCCCGGCGCGGTGCTGTTCGGAGCGGATGACGCGATACTGAATTCCGAAGAACAGGGCCGCGCGATGGAGGCCTTTGGCCTCAAATGCCGGATCGAACCGGGCTTTGGCCATATGCTGCCCATCACCCAGCCCGCGCTTTGCGAGGACTTCATCCGGGCGACGGTAGCCAGCCTGCCGACATGATCCCCGGCAGGCTGGTGTTGCTATCTGGTCAGAGCACCTCATCCAGGACCGATGTCAGGCGCTTCAGCGTGCCTTCCACATCATAAAGCTTATCAAGACCGAACAGTCCCAGACGGAAGGTGCGGAAATCATCGGGCTCGTCGCATTGCAGCGGCACGCCTGCGGCGATCTGCATGCCCAGCGCCAGGAATTTCTTGCCGTTCTGAATCTCAGGATCGCTGGTATAGCTGACCACGACGCCCGGCGCACCGAACCCTTCGGCGGCGACCGAGACCACGCCCTTGTCCTTCAGATAGGCGCGCACGCCGTTACCCAGTTGCCATTGCGCGTCCCGCAGCCGGTCAAAGCCGTACTCGCGGGTTTCCAGCATGGTATCGCGGAAGGCGCGCAGCGCATCGGTGGGCATGGTGGCGTGATAGGCGTGACCGCCGTCCTCATAGGCCTTCATGATGGCGCGCCACTGCTTCAGGTTGATGGCGAAACTGTCCGATGTGGTCTCCTCCAGACGTTTCAGCGCCGCATCGGAGAACATCACGAGCCCCGCCGAGGGAGACGCGCTCCAGCCCTTTTGCGGGGCCGAGATCAGCACATCAACGCCAGTGGCCTTCATATCGACCCAGGCACAGCCCGACGCGATGCAATCCAGCACCATCAGCGCGCCGACCTCATGGGCGGCGGCGGCCATGGCTGTCACATAATCATCCGGCAGGATCACCCCGGCCGATGTTTCCACATGCGGCGCAAAGACGATATCGGGCTTTTGTTCGCGGATCGCCTGCACCACCTCTTCGATCGGCGCGGGGGTAAAGGGCGACGGGGTGCTGTTGCCGGTCTGGCGCGCCTTCATCACCGTGCTGGAAGCGGTGAAGCCGCCGCTTTCAAAGATCTGGCTCCAGCGGTAGGAGAACCAGCCGTTGCGCACCACCAGAGCATTGGCGCCGCGGGCAAACTGGCGGGCGACAGCCTCCATCGCGAAGGTACCGCCACCGGGCACCAGGGCCACAGCCTCGGCGCTGTACACCTCTTTCAGCATGTCGCTGATATCCAGCATCACCTGCTGGAAGGCCTTCGACATATGGTTGAGCGAGCGGTCGGTGAAGACCACCGAAAATTCATCCAGCCCCTTCGGGTCCACGGTATCAAGCAATGCCATCGGTGATCCTCCTTCTTTTGCTGTCTATCGCTAGCGCTGTCGCCCTGCTTTGGCAAAGTCTACTTTGGCATACGGGGGCGCGATGCTGGCCTTGGTATGTGCGGGGCAGGTGAAAAAGCATAGATCAAAGCGACGCCCCGCCGCATGGAAAATGGAAATCGGGTTTCCGATCATCGACAAAGCGCAGCCTATCCCAGCGGCCCCGGCCTGCGCTCTTCGGAGAGCAGCACATTGGCATCCACGTTGCCGACCCCCGGCAAGGTCATGATCCGGCGCCGCAGCACCCGTTCGAAATCGGCAATGTCCCGGGCGGTGACGCGCAGGCGGTAGTCGTACATACCAAGGATGTGTTCGACCGTTTCCACCTCGGGTATGGCAGAGACCGCGCGTTCGAAGTCCTCAAGGCTGACACGCCCCTTGGTCGCCAGCTTGATGCCCAGAAACACTGTCACGCCAAAGCCTAGCTTCTTGCGGTCCAGATCCAGACGACGCCCCAGCAGGATCCCCGCCTGCTGCAGGCGGCGGATGCGGCGCCATGTGGCGGGCTGGCTGAGGCCAAGTTCCCGCCCCAGCGCCCCGGCAGTGCGCGTGGCATCCCGCGACAATGCCCGCAAGATGGCAAAATCGATATCGTCGAGATCGCTGCGGCTCATAGTGGCAGGCTTTCGTTCGATTTAATCCGCGCCACATGCATCAGCGCCTCGATATCGGTGATATGCGGCAGGGTCAGGATCTGGGCCCGGTAGATCTCCTGATAATGCGGCATGTCGCGGGCAATCACCGAAAGGCGCACATCGACCTGCCCCAGAAAGGTCTGGATCTCCAGCACCTCGGGGATCAGCCGCGCGGCCTCCAGGAATTCGTCAAAGGCGCGCGGGTTGGTCTTGTCCAGTGTCACCCGCAAGGAGACCTCTACCGCATAGCCCAGCGCGCGCCAGTCGATCACCGCGTGCTGGCCCAGAATGACGCCTGTCTCGCGCAGCTTTTCCAGCCGCCGCGACAGGCGCGACGGCGTGAGGCCCAGCCGTTCAGCAAGATCCGGAATCGATTGTTCCGGCTCGCTTTGCATGTGGCGCAGAATGCGCCGATCCAGATTATCAAGCATGATCCAGTCAATATAGATCAAATCAACGAATGACTATTGCAAAATGAGCGCGATTTATGCGCGCAGATCCATCGCAATCGCCCCCTCACTGTCTATGATCACCATCAAACGTCAACCGGAGGATTTTGACATGCGCGTTTACTATGACCGCGATTGCGATGTGAACCTGATCAAGGACAAGAAAGTGGCCATCCTGGGCTACGGTTCGCAAGGCCACGCCCACGCCCTGAACCTGCGCGACAGCGGCGCAAAGAACCTTGTCGTCGCCCTGCGCGAAGGCTCTGCCTCGGCCAAGAAAGCCGAAGCCGAAGGACTGCAGGTCATGGGCATCGCCGAAGCGGCAGCCTGGTGTGACGTGATCATGTTCACCATGCCCGATGAACTTCAGGCAGAAACCTACAAGAAATACGTCCACGACAACATCAAGCCCGGCGCAGCCATCGCATTCGCCCACGGCCTGAACGTGCACTTCGGCCTGATCGAGCCGAAAGAAGGCGTCGACGTCATCATGATGGCGCCCAAAGGCCCCGGCCACACCGTACGCGGCGAATACACCAAAGGCGGCGGCGTGCCCTGCCTGGTTGCCGTGGACAATGACGCCACCGGCAAGGCGCTGGAAATCGGCCTGTCCTACTGCTCCGCCATCGGTGGCGGCCGCTCGGGCATCATCGAAACCAACTTCCGCGAGGAATGCGAAACCGACCTCTTTGGTGAGCAGGCCGTTCTCTGCGGTGGTCTCGTTGAACTGATCCGCATGGGCTTTGAAACCCTGGTCGAAGCCGGTTACGCGCCGGAAATGGCCTATTTCGAGTGCCTGCACGAAGTGAAGCTGATCGTCGACCTGATCTACGAAGGCGGCATCGCGAACATGAACTACTCGATCTCGAACACCGCCGAATACGGCGAGTATGTCTCGGGTCCGCGCATCCTGCCCTACGACGAAACCAAAGCCCGGATGAAAGCGGTTCTGACCGACATCCAGACCGGCAAATTCGTGCGTGACTTCATGCAGGAAAACGCCGTTGGCCAGCCGTTCTTCAAAGGCACCCGCCGTCTGAACGACGAACACCAGATCGAGCAGGTCGGTGAGAAACTGCGCGACATGATGCCCTGGATCTCGGCCGGCAAGATGGTCGACAAAGAAAAGAACTAAGGCGCCTTTTCGGCTTGGCGGGCCTGTCCCGCCGCCTTATTCCTCTGCAGGGCGCTTCGGGCAACCGGAGCGCCTCTTTTGTATTCGGAGTATTCCCATGCACGACGGCCCCGGCACCCTCAACTGGATCAAGCTTCTGTTTCTCGGCATGATCTGGGGCGCCTCCTTCATGGCGGTTTCGGTCGCTTTGGATGGTCTTGGGCCGGTCACGATCGCAGCCGCGCGGATCACGGTTGGCGCCCTGTGCCTGCTGGCCATCATCCGCGCCATGGGGATCTCACTGCCGCCGATAACAAACCGTGCCGGGCGGCTGATCTGGGCCTGCGCCTTTGGCATGGGCTTCTTCAGCAACGCGCTGCCCTTTACCCTGCTCAGCTGGGGGCAGACCCATGTGGCTAGCGGTTTTGCCGGGGTCTGCATGGCAGTTGTGCCGCTCTTCGTACTGCCGCTCTCGCATTTTCTGGTACCGGGCGAGCATATGACCCTGCGGCGCAGTATCGGTTTCCTGACCGGCTTTGCAGGCGTGGTTGTGCTGATCGGGCTTGAGGCCTTCAGCAGCGCGGGCACGGATTTTGAATCGCTTGCGCGCCTTGCCTGCCTTGGCGCTGCGCTCTGTTATGCGGTCGGCTCCATCATCACCCGGCTCTGCCCCTCTGTGAATATGCTGTCGCTCTCGGCGGCGGCGCTCAGCTGTGCTGCCATGATGATTGTGCCCGCCGCGCTCTGGGCCGAGGGCGTCCCGCAGTTGCCGGAGACAACGCCGCTGGCAGCGGTTCTGTACCTTGGGCTGCTGCCCACCGCGCTGGCGCAGGTTTTGCTGGTGCAAATCGCCCGCAGCGCCGGGCCTTCCTTCCTGTCGACGGTGAATTATCAGGTGCCAGTCTGGTCGGTGCTGTTCGGCGCCACCCTGCTGAACGAGACCCTGCCACCACAGCTCTTTGCAGCTTTGGTGCTCATCCTTGGCGGGCTGCTGCTGAGCCGCACGCCCCGCCGCCGCGCCCTTGCCCATTCCTGAGACAACCGACAAGCCCTTCGCAATCCTGAACGCCCTCCTGAACCAAAGACTAATTGGTTGACCTCGGCGCAGCGCTCGGGTCTTGTCGCGCGGCTGACGCAAGAGGGGTGTCAGTCAGGTTGACTGCCCCACCTTGGGGCAATCACTTGCAGGCGAACTAGGGACAGCGAAAAGATGCCAGAGCGGATGGGAAAATACTGGGCCATGATCGCCACCCTCGGGCTGGTCTGGGGCGGCACTTTTCCCCTGATTAAAGTGGCTCTGGAAGGGATTACGCCCTTCTGGCTGGCAGCCGGACGCATTGGCTTTGCCGCCGTTTTACTCTGTGCAATCTGGGGCTTGCGAGGCGGTGGTTTATTCAAGGCGCAGACCAGTTGGACGCCTCTTCTGATTATCGGCTTTGCCAGCACGGCCCTTCCCTTCATGCTGATCAATTGGGGACAGCAGCATGTCTCGGCCGGCTTCACGGGGCTTAGCATGGCAGCAATCCCGCTCTTTGTGCTCCCCTTGGCGCATTTTTTTGTACCCGGCGAGCGCATGATCCTGCGGCGTGTGATCGGCTTTGTGATCGGTTTTGTCGGTGTTGCCCTGCTGATCGGCGGCAAGGCCTTTGAAAGCAGCAATTCAGAGCTGGAACTTCTGGGCCGTATCGCCTGCCTCTCTGCCGCAGGATGCTATGCGGTCAGCTCGATCCTGACCCGCCGCCTGCCGCCCGTCGATCCGGTGGGTCTTGCCGCGATCCTGCTGGTCATCGGCAGCGTCATCATCCTGCCCACAGCCTGGGCCATAGAAGGCCCTCCGGTCATGCCGGATACGCACACTCTTGCGATTATCGCCTTCCTGGGGCTGATCCCAACCGCTGCCGCCAATTTCCTGCGGGTGATTGTGGTGCGCGAGGCCGGGCCCACCTTCATGACCCTGACGAATTATCAGGTGCCTGTCTGGGCCGTGGTCATTGGTGCGGTTTTTCTGGGCGAAGCCCTACCCGCCTCGATGCTTTTGGCGATGGCCCTGATCCTGAGCGGCCTCTGCATCAGCCAATGGGGCGCCCTGCGCCGCCTGTTTTCGCGCGCCTAAGCCTGTTTCAGCGCACAGCCTGCCACAGGCGCACGGCCTGCGCGGTCTCTGCCACGTCATGCACGCGCAGGATCTGAACGCCCTGCGCCAGACCAGCCAGCCCGACAGCGATTGATCCCGGCGCGCGGGCATCTGGTGCAGGTGCCTGACCGATCTTGCCGATGAAGCCCTTGCGCGACACGCCCAAAAGGATGGGACAGCCAAGACCATGAAACAGGCTAAGATTACGCAGCAGGGTCAGGTTGTGCTCCTGCGTCTTGCCAAAGCCGATGCCGGGATCGATGACGATCCGGTCCCGCAGAACCCCAGTCGCCTCGAGCCGGTCCACCTGCGCCGCCAGAAAGTCATAGACGTCCAGCAGCACATTTTCATAAACCGGGTTTTCCTGCATGGTGGCGGGATCGCCCTGCGCATGCATCACGCAGACCGGCACCCCGGCCTGCGCCGCCAGCGGCGCCAATGCGGCATCAAAGGTAAATCCCGACACATCGTTGATCAGCCCGGCCCCGGCCTCCAGCGTTTCCGCGGCGACCTCGGCCTTGCGGGTGTCGATGGATATGGCCACCTGCGACGCCTCGCGGATGGCGGCAATCACCGGCGCGGTGCGGGCGATTTCCTCGTCCTCGGGGATAAAATCCGCGCCGGGGCGGGTCGATTCGCCGCCCACATCGATGATCGAAGCGCCTTCCTCGACCATCCGCAGGGCGGCAGCGCAGCCTGCCTCTACCCCGCTGTGGCGGCCGCCGTCTGAAAAACTGTCCGGGGTGACGTTCAGAATCCCCATGACCTGCGGCTGGGTCATATCAAGACCGGCAATCGCAGCGCGGCGGCCACTCAGCCGGTGACAGATGTCTTCCGGGATAAGCCCTGCTGGAATAAGGCGCGGCGGCGCATCGCGGCTCAGCACCTCTGCCTCGGAAAACCACAGTGAAGATCCGCCCGCCAGGGGCACCGCCCCTTCGGGGCGGAGGTCTCCGTGCTGCACCAGCGGGCGGTAATACATCACAGTGTGGTTTGCTCCATATCGACGGCGCGCAAGGGCACCTGCGGATCGGCTGGCAGGTCCGCACCGATCACGATCATCTCTCCTGCTTCGAATGTTGCCGCAAACCACGAGGCAAGCGCAACCGCTTCGGCAGGGGCAGCCGAGGGACCATCGACGGCATCCAGCACGATCTTGGACGGGGCCCAGACGCAGATCTGGCCGTTTTTCATCGCCCAGTCCAACTCGGTCCGGGTCGCCACCACAACGCAGCGGTGGTCCTTGGCCGCCAGACGCCAGGCGTTCTGCTCGATCGCCAAAAGGTCGATCCGGCGCTGGGTCATCTTGTGGCCGGTCTGCGGCACCGCAAGAGGATGCGCGCCGACACAAAGGATCAGCGGTCGTTGACGACACTCCATCTGATCGATCCAGCCGGTCAGATTGTCGCTGTCGATGGCCTCATTGGACAGGTACATCAGGCGCGGATGCGGGACTTCGCCTTCGTCCACCGTGTGCGTGACCTGATCCTTGGAGCGGACGATTTCCACCCCCAGCGCCCCCGGCCCACGGTCCAGTTTCTCCACCCGTACGAAACAGCGGATCGCCTGCGGTTCCAGCAGGACCCGTTCGGCCACGCGTTCGGCCAGAGTTTCAAGGAGGTTCAGCCGCTCGGCGGCCAGTTCATAGGCGATTGCCTCAGTCACCTTGTCATAGGACAGGATGCGGTCGACATCATCATCCAGATCCGCAGGCAGCGGCGCCACTTCGACCACCACATTGAAACAGATCCGCTGAGTGGTGCCGCGCTCGGCCTGAAAGGCGCCGATTTCCACTTCGACCAGGTGATCCCGCAGCGAGATCCGGTCCAGAGGACCACCGCTGGCGGTCGCGATCGACCGTTCCGAAGGGTGTTCAAATGCGAGACGGATTTCTGAGGGCATGGCTGCGGGCCTTTGTCTGGCGGTATCAAAACGTACGGTGTCCACCGTACATCTGTCTCCCCGTCCATAGCAGGCCCGCATGCGCCGTACCAGCGACCGAAACCGCCTTTACGGCGATCCGGTCGGTGCAATCACCCTTGCTGCCCGATCACTCGCTGGAAGCGGTGCGGAACCGGTCGTCACGGTAGAACTGGTGTACGCCAATCCGTGCGGTTTTGGTGAAATGGCTGCTCCAGCGCGGGCGCACTGCGGTGGTGTGGTAATAGGTGGCGCCCTTGGTCAGACCGGTATCAACACCGTCAAGAACCAGACGGGCCACCTTGGCCACGCGTTCAAAGGCACGTTTTTCGCGAATGACTTCTTTATGGCCATCGCAGGTATAGGTGAACTGGCACTGATAGCGGCGGCCGGTTCCCTGATTGATGACACCGCAGAAGCTGCCGGGGAACTGGCTGCTTTCAACGCGGTTGCGGATCACCTCGGCGACGGCGAACTGGCCTTTGACAGTCTCGCCGCGTGCTTCGAAATAGAGCGCCTCCGCGAGGCAGGCAAAGTTTTCGCCGCCAGTCGCCTTGGGTTGTTCGTCGAGCCATGCACGGGTGAACCGCAGGTCCTTTACATCCGGCTTGGATGGGGTACGCTTGAACCCGAAAAATCCGTTCAGGCGGCGTGTGGGCACGGCGTTCAGGGTGGACTGTTCGCGTTCGAACAGAGACTTCAGGCCAGTCTCGGCATGGGCCATGGGTGACGTGACCGTCAGGGCCGCCAGAGTGGCAGCCAGCGTCAGGAGTTTCATCTACAGATCCTCGTTTGTCAGCTCGCGCACGGCCTCCCCAGGTTGCGCGGTGGCAGGCTCTAAACGAATATCCGCAGATCGTCCACCTATACGAATGGTCAGGTCCCTGTGCGCCCAGTAGGGAACCGCCCAAATGGACCCAGCCAAAACTGTCTGAAATCGAATTTTATTAAGTCTTTACGTAGGTTGGAGCGGCCTTGCCGATCTTCTCTCCAATCGCCAGCTGCGCCGCAGCCAGACGCACCACCGGAACGCGGAACGGAGAGCAAGACACGTAATCAAAGCCCGCCTCACGGCAAAAGGCAATCGATTCGGGGTTGCCGCCGTGTTCACCGCAGATCGACAGAGTGATATCTGCGCGCCCCGTGCGCCCCCGCTGCGCGCCAAGTTTCAGCAATTCTCCGACCCCGTCCACGTCCAGAACGTGGAACGGATCCTCTGGGAAGACGCCCTGCTGCACGTAGTTCGACATGAAACGGCCCGCATCATCGCGCGACAGACCATAGGCCATCTGCGTCAGGTCGTTGGTTCCGAAGCTAAGAAACGCCGTATGTGGCGCGATCTCTTCGGCGCGCAAGGCAGCGCGCGGCGTTTCGACCATGACGCCCAGACGGTAATCGAACTTCTGACCGCGCTCGGCGCTGACGGCCGAGGCCACCGCATCGATGCGCGCCTTGACCAGTTCCACCTCGCGTTTGGCCGAAACCAGCGGAATCATGATTTCCGGCACCACGGGAGCCCCGTCCTTGGAGGCCTCGAGCGTGGCCTCAAAAATGGCGCGGGCCTGCATATCGTAGATTTCCGGCACTGTGACCCCCAGCCGTACACCGCGCAGACCCAGCATCGGATTGTACTCGTGCAGTTCCTCCACCCGCCGGGTGACATCGCTGACGGGAATGCCCAGCGCCTCGGACAGCTCACGCTGACCGGACAGCGATGTGGGCAGGAATTCGTGCAAGGGCGGATCGAACAGCCGGATGCAGACCGGCAGCCCCTCCATAATCCGGAACAGCTCGCGGAAATCGTCCCGCTGCATCGGCAGTAGTCGGGCCAGAACCGCCGCCCGTCCGGACGAAGTTTCGGCAAAGATCATCTCGCGCATCACGGTCAGCCGACCGGGATCAAAGAACATATGCTCGGTCCGGCACAGCCCGATGCCTTCGGCCTTGAAGTTGCGCGCCGTCTGGGCGTCGGCAGGCGTATCCGCATTTGCGCGAATTCCCATGTCGCGCGCCTCGTCCGCCCAGGTCAAAAGGGTCTGGAAGGCATCGTCCTGCGCCGCCTCCAGCATTTCCGGCTCACCGGCCAAAACCTGACCGTTGCTGCCATCGATGGTGACGGTGTCACCGGCCTTGAAAACCCGGCCGTCCGTGGCCACTAGCTGTTTTTGCTTGGTCAGGAACTTCATGTTCGAGGCGCCAACGATACACGGCACTCCCAGCCCCCGGCCGATCACCGCTGCGTGGCTGGTCATGCCGCCCCGTTCGGTCAGCACTGCGACGGCCGCATGCATGCCGCGAACATCTTCTGGCGAGGTTTCACGCCGCACCAGAATACATGGCTCACCGCGCGCGGCGCTGGCCTGTGCTTCGGCCGCCGTGAACACGAGCCTGCCTGTCGCAGCGCCTGGGCTAGCCGCGATCCCGGCACCAATCACATCCCGTTCGGCCGTTGGCAGCACCTGCCGGTGCAAAAGCTCGTTCAGGGCATGGGCGTCGACCCGCATCACCGCCTCGTGCGGGGGGATGATACCATCCTGCGCCAGCGCTACCGCGATCCGTACTGCCGCCTGCGCCGAGCGTGCCACCCGCACCCCGTCGAGAATATGCACGTCGTCGTCCTGAATGACGAATTCCACCTGCATTTCTTCGCGCAGCCGACGCCGCATCAATCCGGCATAGGATTTCAGATCGGCAAAGGCCGTGGGCGCCAGTTCCTCAAGCGAGGGACCCCGGGCGTCCTTTTCCAGAAACAGCGCGCGCGCCCCGGCGCCCAGCGCCTCGCGGCCCTGCGACTGGCTCAGGTAACGGCCGGTGAGCTGCGGCTTACCGGTGCGGCTGTCGACCAGCTGCAACACGCCAGAGCCGCATTCCCCCTGCCCCAGCCCCGGAATCATCTCCTGCACCACAAGACCCAATCCAGCATCCGCCGGAGCGCCCTTGGCCTGGCGCAACAGCCGTGCCGAGGTGCCTTCCCAGGCACGCGCCATCGAGCGCAAAACGGCCGCCAGTTGCTCAGCCGGATCCTGCGGAAAGGGCTCATCCGTCTCCGCCTCATAGGCCATCAGCGTTTCGCGCAGCGCATCCGGGCCGCCATCCTCGACATCGTCAAAGGCGTCCGGGTCCAGCCGCGCCACATGCACCGCATAGGATTGCACGAACCGCAAATACAGACCCGCTGCTGCCTCTTCTCCAAGCCGATTGCACAGCCCTTTGCAGCGGTCCTCGTTCATACCGATGTTGAGGATCGCCCCCGGCCCACCCCAATCCGGATCTTCGGATGAGGGCCGTACGCAGAGCAGCGCATCGGTTGGAAACTCCGACAGGATGGCGCTGATATCCGGCATATCTCCCGCGGCGATTTCGTGCACCGCATCAAAAGACAGGGCAACGGTGCGCGGCACCGGCAGATCCAGCCGGACCAAGCGCTGCAGACATTTGGCGCGCCCGCCATGACTGGAGGTCGCAATTGGGGCTGTCTGGGTGATCAGCGTGGCCAGGGGCGCATCGGGCATTGTCTATCCTGAACTTTCTGCACTGCGGCACTCACAGTTTCCTAGCAGCATAAGCCGCCTTTGCGCTCCTGCAAGAGGAGAACAGAAGAGAAGCCCATGCAACGCCATATTTTCCTGACGTTATCCACGCCGAGCCGGGTGCCCTGCGAAGACCCTGCCGCCTCCTACGAAAAACGCCGCGCAATCAGCGCGGCGTTTACTATAGTTTCATCCGGGCTTGATGCTCGGGATGCCGTTCAGCCTTCCAGGCGGGTCAGGTCAGCCACCTGGCCACAGACCGCGCGGATCTGGTGCAGCAGGTTCAGCCGGTTACGGCGCACGATTTCCTTGTCCGAATTGACCTGCACCGCTTCGAAGAAGGCGTCGATCGGCGCCCGCAGCGCCGCCATGCCGCCCATGGCGGCCGCGAAATCTTCGGCCTCGATGGCCGAGGAGATCGCCCCCTCGCCCAGTTCAAGCGCATCGAACAGCGCAATCTCGCTGTCGTCCTCGGCGAATTTCTTGTCGGCGCCAAAGGAGTATTCGACCCCGTCCTTCTCTTCGGCCTGGGACAGGATGTTATTGGCGCGTTTGAAGCCCTGCAGCAGGTTCTCGCCATCCTCGGTCTTGAGGAAGGCTTCCAGCGCCCGGGCGCGTTTCACCAGCAGTGTCAGATCGTCGTTGCCGTCCATGGCAATACAGGCATCGATCACATCGTGGCGGATACCCTGATCGCGCAGGAACACCTTCAGCCTGTCATGGAAGAACGTCAGCAGATCGCGCGACACATCCGGCAGGCTGTCCTTCAGCTCTTCCATATGCTTGGGCAGATCGCCGTCAAAGGCATCCAGGACTGTGCGCACTGCGGAGCCGAAGACGCCATGTTCGGCGATTTCCTTGATCATGTCGCGCATCAGCCCGGCCGATACAGCGTCATCGCCGTTCTGTTCCAACTCGTGGCGCAGCAGATGGGTGTCGATATGCTGGTCCAGCGGCGTGCGGATGTCATTTTCCAGCACCAGCCGGATGACGCCCAGCGCCGCGCGGCGCAAAGCGAAGGGGTCTTTTGACCCGGTGGGTTTTTCATCGATGGCCCAGAAACCGGTCAGCGTGTCCAGCTTGTCCGCCAGCGCGACCGCGACCGAGATCTTCTCACTCGGCACATCATCCGACGGGCCAAGCGGAGAATAGTGCTGTTCGCAGGCATTCGCCACTTCTTGCGGCAGACCCGCGGCCTCGGCGTAATAGCGGCCCATCAGGCCCTGAAGCTCAGGGAATTCATAGACCATTTCCGACGACAGATCCGCCTTGGCCACGCGAGCCGCCTGTTCGGCCAGATCCGCGTCGGCGCCCAGCACCGGTGCCAGCTCGCGGGCAAGCGCGGCAATCCGCTCGATCCGCTCGGCCTGGGTGCCCAGCTTGTTGTGGAAGGTCACGTTCGACAGCGCCTCGGTCCAGGAGGACATACCCTCTTTGGCCACGCGCAGATCGTTCTCCCAGAAGAATTTCGCATCGGCCAGACGCGCCGACAGAACCTTCTGATTGCCCGCCAGAATGGTGGCGCCGTGATCGGCGGTTTCGCGGTTGGCAACGGTAACAAAGCCTTCGATCCGGCCCGTCTTTGGGTTGCGGACCGAGAAGAACTTCTGGTGCTCCTTCATCGAGGTCTGCAGCACCTCGGGCGGCAGCTCCAGAAAATCGTCGTCGATCTTGCCCATCAGGACCACTGGCCATTCCACAAGACCCGCGACTTCGGTCAACAGCCCCTTGTCCTCGACCACCTCAAGACCACCAGCGAAGGCTTGGTTGGTAGCATCATGCCAGATCGCTGCCTCGCGTTCTGCCGGGTGCAAGATCACGTAAGCGCGTTTGAGCTTGGCGGAATAGTCCTCAAAACCGGTGACGGTAAAGCTGTCCGGCGCCATGAAGCGGTGGCCCCGGGTGCTGTCGCTCGCCTTCAGGCCTTCGATTTCAAACGGCACCACCTCGGCGCCGCCCTCATCCGACAGGATGCAGAGGATCGATTGCAGCGGACGCACCCAGCGCAAGGAACCAGCGCCCCAGCGCATGGATTTCGGCCAGGGGAAGTTGCGGATCGTCGTCTCCAGCACCTCGGCGATGATCTCTGCCGCCGGGCGACCGGGTTTTTCGATAGTGGCGAAATAGACGGCGCCCTTTGGCGTCTCGCGCTCTTCCAGCTGATCACGGGAAATTCCGGCACCGCGCAGGAAGCCTTCGACGGCCTTGTCCGGCGCGCCGACCTTGGGGCCCTTGCGCTCGTCGCGCAGGGTGGGGCTTTCGGCCAGCAGACCATCGACAGCAAGGGTCAGACGGCGCGGTGTCGACAGGGCATGGGCGGCGGCATAGGTCAGACCGGCCTCGACCAGACCGTCGGTCATCCGTTTTTTCAGATCCGCCGCCGCACGCGCCTGCATACGGGCCGGGATTTCTTCGGAAAACAGTTCAATCAGCAGATCGGGCATTCCAGGTCCTCGGGGGTAGATGCGCCGGTGGCGCGAAAAATCTTCAGTCAGTGCAGCAGCCCCGGATGGGCTGACAGATGGTTTACTCGTCCCGCTCCGGGCAGGCGCCCTCCACCACAGAGGTGCCATCATAGGTTTGTTTGCCGCAATCGTTCATATCGTGCCAGACAAAGCCCTGTCCCTGATCGGTGATCGCCACGATGCGATCGACACCATAGGAAATGTTCTTCACTGAAACGAAAGCGGTGGCAGTACCTTCCTCAAGCGCCGTGCCCAGCGCTTCGGCGTCGAAACAGTCGAACCAGCCCGGCGCATTGCGCGGCACGGTCTGCTTGGAGGGGGTGAATTCCGCTGCCAGATCCTGCCACGTCAAATCGGTCGTGAAGCAGGCCCGGTAGCGGATCGGAGAGCTGTCCGCGTCGATGGCCTGGAAATCATCATAGGCGATCGGGCGCGGCTCGCTGCCATCAAGTGGCAACAGCACCACGTCGCGGCCCGGTTGCGGCGCGACCTCTTCATAGAAGCCATAGACCTGAAGATAGTACATGGCGCCGCCCGCCACGAGCGCGGACAGTCCAAGAATGATCGCAAGAACCTTGCCTAGCATGGCGTCTGTCCCCTTCAGGCGGCCTGTCCGCCAGCGGCTGTCTGCACAAAGGCATCGGCGCATTGCTTGGCCAGCGCCCGAACCCGGCCGATATAGGCTTGGCGCTCGGTGACCGAAATCACCCCGCGCGCATC
The DNA here is from genome assembly GCF_041008785.1 of Pseudophaeobacter sp. 1A16562. Taxonomy (NCBI): domain Bacteria; kingdom Pseudomonadati; phylum Pseudomonadota; class Alphaproteobacteria; order Rhodobacterales; family Roseobacteraceae; genus Pseudophaeobacter; species Pseudophaeobacter sp. 1A16562. The sequence continues at coordinate 93,832 of NZ_JAXGFT010000001.1, forward strand.
CAGCAGGTTAAAGATATGGCTCGCCTTGATGCATTGATCATAGGCCGGATGCGCCATGATGATACGCTTGCCGGTCTTGGGGTCGTCATGCGCCTGCGACAGGATCGTGTTGCACTCCGCCTCGGCCTCTTCGAAATGGCGCAGCAGAACCTCGGTGTTGGCCACGTCGAAGTTCCAGCGGGCGTATTCCTCTTCGGTCTGCTTGAACACATCGCCATAGGTCAGCGGGATCGGCGCATTCGGATCATTGAAAGGCATATCCATCACGTGGTCGATACCCAGAACATACATCGCCAGACGCTCCAGACCGTATGTCAGCTCACCCGACACCGGCGCGCAGTCATGACCGCCGACCTGCTGGAAATAGGTGAACTGGCTGACTTCCATGCCATCGCACCAGACCTCCCAGCCCAGCCCCCAGGCACCCAGTGTCGGGCTTTCCCAGTCGTCCTCAACGAACCGGATGTCGTGCAACTCCATGTCGATGCCGATCGCCTCGAGGCTGCCGAGATAAAGCTCCTGCAGGTTCGGCGGGCTGGGTTTGATCAGCACCTGATACTGGTAGTAATGCTGCAGACGGTTGGGGTTCTCACCATAGCGGCCATCGGTGGGACGACGTGAAGGCTGCACATAGGCCGCAGCCCAGGGCGCCGAGCCTAGCGAGCGCAGCGTCGTGGCCGGATGGAAGGTGCCGGCGCCGACCTCCATGTCATAGGGCTGCATGATAGCGCAGCCCTTGGATGCCCAGTAGGCCTGCAGCCGCAGGATGATTTCCTGAAACGAGCGCGGCGCGTCGGTGGAGGCAGTGGTGGCGGCGGCGCCGCTGGTGGTCTGGGTCATATCAGATCCCTCTCTGGGACATCTCAATAGGGCAGCAAATGCGGGGTTCTTCCTATGCAAGCCCCCGCCGGGGGTCAACGGCTAGTCGCCTTTGAACGGCAAGGTAAGGGATGCTTTGCGCCTCTGGCTGCGGCAAAGGTGATGGTTTGCTGCATCAAGGCACGAATTCCCCCTTCTGCAGGAGTTTTCTTTACCCCATCAAAATGCTTATCTGCGCAACAACAAATTGCCCCATCGGGATAGAGGTCCTGTAATGAAAAGAATAGTCACCGCCCTGCTGCTGGCGCTCAATATGTTTGCATTTGCTCTGGCTAGCCCAGCACAGGCGCAACAAGCCGGACAGGAGACCGTCTGGATCCAGATCGCGGCCCGCCCGTCTCTGGCCGATGCCCAGCAGGAAGCGCAGAGCTATGCCGCGCGACTGCCCGATGTGGCCGGTTTCACCCTTGGCGCAGGTTGGTACGGCATCGTTCTTGGCCCCTATACCCGCCAGGATGCCGAACGGGTCCTGCAGGTCTACCGCAGCGAAGGGCAGATCCCCCGCGACAGCTTCATCGCCTTCCAGGCCAACCTACGCAATCAGTTCTATCCGGTCGGCGCACAGGATCAGGCCACCGCGACGGCTCCGACCACGGCTCCGGCCGTGCCGCAGGTGTCCGAACCTGTTGTTGAATCGCAGCCGCAAATCACCCTGCCCGATGAAACCCCGGCCGAGGCCCGCCGCAGCGAACGCCTGCTGACCCGAGAAGAGCGCGAGGAGCTTCAGATCGCCCTGAAAGCCGCCGGTTTCTATGCTGCTGCGATCGATGGCGCCTTTGGTCGCGGCACGCGCCGGTCCATGTCGGACTGGCAGTCCTTCAAGGGTTTTGAGCCCACCGGCGTTCTGACCACCGCACAGCGTCAGGTTCTGCTGGATGATTACAACGCGCCGCTGATTTCCGTCGGCATGGCCAATGTCATCGATACCGGCGCCGGGATCTCGATGGATATTCCCGCTGGTGAAGTCGCCTTCTCCCGCTATGAATCGCCCTTTGCCCATTACGACAGCCGCGGCTCTTTGGGCGTGCGCGTGCTGATGATCAGCCAGCGCGGCGACAAGAACACGCTGTTCGGTCTTTATGACATCATGCAGACGCTTGAGATCGTTCCTCTGGACGGCCCCCGGCAGCGCGGCAATGACAGCTTCACCATCGAAGGCAGCAACGGGCAGATCGTCTCTCATACCGAGGCCAGACTGCAGAATGGTGAGATCAAGGGCTTCACCCTGATCTGGCCGACCGGGGATGAGGACCGCCGTGCCCGGGTGCTGGCCGCCATGCAGAACAGTTTCCAGCGGCTTGACGGGGTGCTGGACGCCGCCGCAGGCAGCGATGTGCGCCAGAGCGTCGATCTGGTGTCCGGTCTGGAAGTGCGCAAGCCCCGCCTGTCCCGGACCGGTTTCTTTGTCGACCAGAACGGCGCCGTGGTGACGACCTCGGATGTGGTTGCAGGCTGCAGCCGGATCACGCTGGACCATGGCTATCAGGCAACCGTCGCCGCAAACAATGCCGAGGATGGCCTCGCGATCCTGCAGCCTGTCCAGAACCTGGCCCCGATGGCCGTTGCTGGGTTCACCACCCAGACGCCGCGCCTGCAATCCGAAATCGCCGTATCGGGTTTCTCCTACGAGGGCATTCTGGGCGCTCCCAGCCTGACCTTCGGCACCCTAGCCGATATCAAAAGCCTTGATGGCAACAACGGCGTGATCCGCTTGGATCTCGCAGCCCAGCCCGGCGATGCGGGTGGTCCGGTGCTGGATGCCTCTGGTGCGGTTCTGGGCATGCTGCTGCCGCGCGAAATCAAGGGCCGCCAACTGCCCGAAGGCGTCAGCTTTGGCATCAATGCCACCGCGCTGCGCAATGCAATCACGGCTGCAGGGATCGCCAGTGCCGATCAATCCGCCGGCGCCGCGCCCCTGTCGAACGAGGCACTGGTACGCCACGCCAGCGGCATGACCGTTCTGGTCAGCTGCTGGGAGTAACGACGTAGAAAAGACCTGCACATAAAGCAAAACGCCAGAGCCTGACCGCTCTGGCGTTTTCATTTGGCGACACGCGTTGGTTCGGCTCAGAAGGCGTGAATACGGCCATCCCAGGTGTGAAAGCAGCCTGTCGTCTGCAGTGTCAGCACGTCGAATTCATGCATCAACCCAGCCGCCGATTCCTGGACCGAGATATCCCCTTCGCTGCCGCCCATATCAGTGCGCACCCAGCCGGGATGATAGATCCCGACCGAAATACCTTCAGGTTTCAAATCCGTCGCCAGATTGCGCCCGATGTTCAGCGCCGCCGCCTTTGAGGCGCGATAGGCATAGCTGCCCCCTGGGGCGCGGGCATGGCTGGCCATCTGGGAAGAAATGATCGCGATTTTCGGGTTATCCGACAGGCGCAGGTTCGGCAGCAGCGCCTGCACAGTCAGGAACACGCCGGTGACATTCACCGCCAGGGACTTGCTCCAGACCTCAGTGGTGTAATCCTCCAGCGCCATGCCTTTGTCGATATAGACACCAGCGTTGCAGACCAGAAGATCAACCGGCTTGTCGCCCAGGTGGGCGGCAAATCGCGCCTGCTGGCCGGAATCGCAGACATCAAGCCGCACCCCCGAGGAATGATCCCGCGAGGTGCCTGTCACCTCGTGCCCGGCCTCTGTGAGCTGCTTTACCAGCTCCCGGCCAATGCCCCGGCTCGCCCCGGTCACAACTGCGTGCATATGCCTGTCCCTTTAATTCGTTTTTCGCGTCGGACCGAAAGGCAGCGGCAAAACCGGCACCCCGTCCTCGATCAATGCCTTTGCCTCGTCCAGCCGCGCCTCGCCGTGAATTGCCCGTTCGGGCGCATCGCCCAAATGCATGGCACGCGCTTCCGAGACGAAGTCCTTTCCGACGTAGTCCGAGTTCTCCTCGACCTGGCGCCGCAGCTCGCGGAGGGCCTTTTCCTGCTCGCTGGCAGGAGCACTGAGGGCACCTGGCGCCCCCTCCGGCACCTGGGCAGGGACAGAAGCCTGCGGCGAAGCTCCGCCTGCCTGCGCGGACGCGGCGGCGGCATCGGGGTCAGTTGAGGGGGAAACAGACTTGCGACCGGGACGCACATGCGGCGCCATAATGGCCTTCTCCACCTTTTGCGAACCGCAGATGGCGCAGGACACCATCCCGGCGGCGGCCAGTTTGTCAAAGGCAGCAGCCGACTGGAACCAGCTGTCAAAGCTATGACCCTCGGCGCATTTCAGACTATACTGTATCATCTCGTTTCTCGCAGCGGATACTGCCCATTACGCGTTCCCCTCACCTCACTTCAAGAGTTGAAAAGTTCAGAGCCGATCCCATCAGGATCAAACCGGGTAAGAATTTTCTTCAGCGCCTTTTCCTGCACCAGCCCAGCAGCCTTGCGCGGGGATGTCCACGCCCGCTGGCGCTGATGCCGTTCGGGGAACTCATCCTGCAGGGCCGTCACGATGACGGGATAGACCCGCACGACACAGGGCACAGGTGATAATTCGCTGCGCCATTTGTCATAGGTAAACTCGCCCAGGCAGCTGTCCACCGGAACGCCCCGCACGCCCGCTTCCTCCCAGGCTTCAATAGCTGCGGATTCGGCCAGGCTGCGCCCCGGGATCGGCCAGCCTTTCGGCAAGATCCAGCGCCCGGTTCCTCGCGACGTGATCATCAGAATCCGCGGCTTGCCGGTCTTAGTGATGCGAAAACACAGCGCCGCGACCTGGGTTGCGGTCCCCGTCCCCGACTTTGAAATGGCAGACAGAGCGGATCTGTTCAATGTGGCACCACCTGGGCTTGCAGGGTTTCTGTGGATACAGCCCCTATCCTCCTTTCACGATAGCAGAGAAAAGGCCCCCAGTTGAAGCGGGATCGACCGCTTAATCCTGCGTGCGGGTCCAGCGGGTCACATCTCCGTCAACACCGTCCCAGGCATCCGCGATCAGCGCCAGTCCCAGCACCCGGTCGGGGTTGGTGGGCGGCGGCATCAACACGCCCTCAAGCTTCTCGAAGCCGAACCGGCGGTAATAGGGCGCATCGCCCACCAGCATGACGCGCGCCCAGCCAGAATCGGCGGCCCGCGCAAGGCTGTCCCGGATCAGGGACCCGCCCAGCCCCTCCCCCTGGTGGGTCGGGTGTACCGCCACCGGCCCCAGCAACAGCGCATCCGCCGTACCCACATGCACCGGCCAGAACCGGATCGCACCGGCCAGAATGCCCTGCTCATCCCGCGCCACAAGGCTGAGGCCCGAAACCGGCGGAACCCCGTCGCGCAGGCGATAGGAGGACAGCGCCTCACGCCCCGGCGCAAAGCACAGATCATAAAGCGCCTCCACTTCCCAGCGGTCGTCCGGCTGCTCCGGTTTCAGTTCGATCACGCCACTCACGCCTCCGCGAAATCACCCGTAAAGGGGTGGAATTCGCCCTAGCACGGGCCTAAGCATTGAGCAAACAATTGGAGATGCGCATGTTCTACCGCCCCGAAGACGGCCACGGCCTGCCCCATAACCCGTTCAACGCCGTGATCACGCCGCGCCCGATCGGCTGGATCTCGTCCCGCTCGGCTGACGGTGTCAACAACCTGGCGCCCTATTCCTTTTTCAACGGCGTCGCCTATACCCCGCCGCAGGTGATGTTTGCCTCCACCGGCAGCAAGGATGACCAGGACAACACCAAGGACAGCATGGCCAATATCGAGGAAACCGGCGTCTTCTGCGTCAATATCGTCTCCTACGCCATGCGCGATGCGATGAATGCCAGCTCGCAGACCTTGGGCAAAGAGGTCGATGAATTCGCCCATGCGGGTCTTACCGCCGAGGACTGCCAGACCATCAATTGCGCCCGCATTGCCGGTGCCCCCGCCGCGCTTGAGTGCAAGCTGACCAAGATCGTGACGCTGCCCGGAGTCTCCAACCGCGTCGCCTTTGGCGAAGTGACCGGCGTGCACCTGCGCGATGACTGCATGAAGGACGGCATGTTCGACGTCACCACATTTGAACCGCTGGCCCGCCTTGGTTACCGCGATTATTCCCGCGTGACCGAGGTCTTCTCGCTGGCCCGCCCCGACGACTGAGCCCCATCATGCCCCTTCCCGATCCCGGCCTGCGCCACCCGATCATCCTGCCAGACGGCACGCCCCATGCGGGCACCGTGATGCTGTCGCGCGCGGTGGACCATCCCAATTTCCAGGTGGGCGACTACAGCTATGCCTCGGATTTCGATCCGCCAAAGGACTGGGCGTCGCATCTGGCGCCCTACCTGTTCCCCGGTGCCCGCGAAAGGCTGGTGATCGGACGCTTTTGCCAGATCGCCCATGGCGCGCGTTTCATCACCGCCTCGGCCAACCACGGGCAGGACGGGCTCAGCTGCTACCCCTTTCCGGTCTTCGACCCCGCGCAGATGGCAGGTTTTCAGCCCGACACCCGCGATACCGTGATCGGTAATGACGTCTGGATCGGCTATGGCGCGATAATCCTGCCCGGTGCGCGCATCGGCGATGGCGCCATCATCGGCGCAGGCGCTGTGGTGCGCGGCTCGGTTCCGGCCTATGGCATCGTCACCGGCAATCCCGGACGCGCCGAGCGCTTTCGCTTTTCAAAACCCCAGATCGCGCGGCTTCTGGCCCTCAAATGGTGGGACTGGCCTGTCGATCTGATCCTGCGCGCCGAGCCTGCGCTGCTGTCCGGCGATCTCGATATGCTCGAAAGCCTCGCGCCCGACTGACACCTGCCCAAGCTGCTGCTTCGGAGCCGCCCTCGACGCAAGCCTGCGGGCACGAAGCCGGACCAAGTGCAAGCCAAATTGCCGAGGTTCCGCGCCCCAAACAGGGGCGTGGATACGGCCATTTTGCTTGTCGCGCGGGACAGGGTTCGTGACAGACAGGCCGCGCGTGGGCGGATCCGGGGCTGCTGCTTTGGTGAGCCCGAGACTGCTTTCTTAATACCCTACACACATCAAAAAGGGGCCTCCGCATTCGGAGGCCCCATTCTATTTTCCAGACTTGACCCAGACGGTCAGTGGCCGCCCAGAACCCCGGTCTTGACCGAGTAATCCACCGCCAGCGCGTATTCCGGATCATCGTCGCTGTCGACCATCAAGTGGCCGGCCTTGGACAGGAGCTGGTGGCAATCACGGCTGAGGTGACGCAGCACGATGGTCTTGCCCTCCTCCTCGTACTTTCCGGCCAGCGCCTCGATCGCCTGCAGAGCAGACTGGTCCACCACCCGGCTGTTCGCAAAATCGACGATCACACGCTCGGGATCGCCTGCCACGTCGAAGAGCTCGATGAAACCATCGGTGGAGCCAAAGAACAGCGGACCTTCGATTTCATAAACCTTCGCACCCTTGTCGCTGGCGGATTCGCGGGTGCGGGCGTGAATGCGGCGCGCGTTGTTCCAGGCATAGGCCAGCGCCGAGACGATCACCCCGACCACCACGGCGATGGCAAGGTCGGTCATCACCGTCACCACCGTCACCAGCACGATCACAAAGGCATCCATCAGCGGCACCTTGGTCATGATCTTGAGACTGTTCCAGGCGAAGGTGCCGATCACCACCATGAACATCACGCCCACCAGCGCCGCCAGCGGGATCTGTTCGATCAGCGGCGAGGCAACGACGATAAAAGTCAACAGGAACAGCGCCGCCGCGATGCCCGCAATCCGGGTGCGGCCACCCGATTTCACGTTAATCATCGACTGGCCGATCATGGCGCAGCCGCCCATGCCGCCAAAGAAACCGGTGACGATATTCGAGGTGCCCTGCGCGATGCACTCCTGGCTGGCACCGCCGCGCTTGCCGGTGATTTCGCCCACCAGGTTCAGCGTCAGCAGGCTTTCGATCAGACCAATGGCGGCCAGGATCACCGCATAGGGCAGGATGATCTCAAGGGTTTCCAGATTGAACGGCGCCAGCGCAGTCCCATAAAGGCCAATGCCATTACCAAAGGGATTATGAAAGGCCGGAAAGCCGCCTTCGATCGAGGCCAGATCGCCGACCCGCGGTACATCCAAGCCCAGTGCGATCACAAGGATTGCCACGATGCCAATGCCCGCCAGCGGCGCCGGGATCACCGAGGTGATCTTGGGCGTGCCCCAGATAATCGCCATGGTCAGGGCCACCAGCCCCAGCATCATATAAAGCGACAGGCCGGACAACCACTCGGTGCCACCGCTGCCGGGGACCTTGAACTGCGTGAGCTGCGCCAGGAAGATCACGATGGCCAGACCGTTCACAAAGCCCAGCATCACCGGATGCGGCACCAGACGGATGAATTTACCCCAATGCATCACCCCGGCGATCACCTGCAGGATGCCCATCAGCACCACGGTCGCAAAAAGATACTCGACGCCGTGTTCCGCCACCAGCGCCACCATGACCACCGCAAGCGCCCCCGTCGCCCCCGAGATCATGCCGGGCCGTCCGCCGATCAGCGCCGTGATCAACCCCACCATAAAGGCCGCATAAAGACCCACCAGCGGGTGCACCCCGGCGACAAAGGCAAAAGCCACCGCCTCGGGGACCAGCGCCAACGCCACGGTCAGCCCCGACAACAGCTCGGTGCGCACGCGGCCCACGGACCAGCCCTCGTCCTGCATGATGGATAGGTTCGGCGGGGAAATACGATTGGCCAAAAGGGCCATGGCGGCGCGTTTCATCAAGAATACCTGCGGTTGGAGGAGGTCACGTTGTGGCCCGCCCCTAGCTGAAACTGGCCTTGGGGGCAAGGCTCGTGATCCGATCTGACCTCCTCTCGCCATTTGGTTAGTGGGCTGAAATCACCTGCAATAGCGCACTGCCCAAAAACAGACCAAACCCAAAAAGACCATGCGTGATCAGACTGTTCAATCGAGCGCGCCACGGAAAGGCTGTCTTGCGGGCGGCAAATCCCAAACCCATTGCGGGCTGCAACAGGCAAAAGGGCAAGACCACCGTCAATACTCCGTAGCCAAGCGTTAGACCAAAGGCGGGTGCCTGAAGCCATCCTGCGCCGACTATGCCGCACAGGCCGAAGGCTAGCGCGCCCCCAACCGCATAGTGAAACATCCAGCCCAGCGCGGTTTCAAAACCCCTTGGGGGCATCTTCTTTCCCCCCGGCGCCCAGCATCAGGCATCCTTGGAAAAGACCCAACACCCAGCGCGCGACAAGTCCCCAGTTCGGCCCCGGCACGCCCATCCAGCGTCCTCGCGCCCATGCTGCGACATCAATCAGCGCAGTTGCAACGCCCCCAACGAAAGTGACCTGCCAGATCAGGCTCCAATGCATCTCCATAATTTGCTCCTGTTTCATAACTCAAACTGCTAGAGATCTGAGGTGTGCAAATTCAAGCCAGCTTGAGGTCAAGATGAAATCCCTGGATATCGCCGAGGTTGCCCGGTGCAGCGGCGTCAAACCCTCTGCCCTGCGATACTACGAAGATATCGGCCTGATCCGCGCCGACAGCCGGAAGGGATTGCGACGTCAGTATGACGACAGCGTTCTGGACCGGCTCGCGCTCATTGCCATGGGACGGGCCGCCGGGTTCAGCCTGCAAGAGATAGGCGCCATGCTGGGCAATGCAGACGGGTTCGATCTGGACCGCCAAAGACTGCACGCGCGCGCAGATGAGGTCGAGCAGCGCATCCGAAAGCTCCGTGTTCTGTCCCGTGCGCTGCGCCATGTGGCAGAATGCACTGCTCCGGACCACAGTCAGTGCCCCACCTTCCGGCGCATGATGGACAGCGCCTTGACCCGCGCATCGACACCAAAGCGCTGACCTCTCGCACGGGATTACCTGCGCGCCCAGCCCATCCGGTTTCGGCATCGTGAGACAGCGGGGCTTGCCAAAAGGGCGCCGTCTTGCGCATACCCAAGAAGCAACATCAGCAGGAGAATAGGACGTGACCAAGGACACCATGATCGCCGTCATCGGCGGCTCCGGCATCTACGATATCGACGGGCTGGACGGGGCCGAGTGGGTCAGCGTTGAAACCCCCTGGGGTACGCCCTCGGATCAAATCCTGACCGGCACGCTGGACGGCGTGAAAATGGCCTTCCTGCCGCGGCATGGGCGTGGCCACGTGCATTCCCCGACCGAAGTGCCCTACCGCGCCAATATCGACGCGCTGAAACGGCTGGGCGTTACAGATGTGTTTTCCGTCTCTGCCTGCGGGTCTTTTCGCGAAAACATGGCGCCGGGCGATTTCGTCATCGTCGATCAGTTCATCGACCGCACCTTTGCACGGGAAAAATCCTTCTTCGGGACCGGCTGCGTCGCCCATGTCAGCGTCGCCCACCCCACTTGCGAGCGGCTCAGCGATGCGGCCGAGGCGGCAGCGCGCGATGCCGGGATCACCGTGCACCGCGGCGGCACCTATCTTTGCATGGAGGGGCCGCAGTTCTCCTCGGTGGCGGAAAGCAAGATGTACCGCGAAAGCTGGGGCTGCGACGTGATCGGCATGACCAACATGCCCGAGGCCAAACTCGCCCGCGAAGCAGAGCTGTGCTACGCCTCCATCGCGATGGTGACAGATTATGACAGCTGGCACCCCGACCACGGCGCCGTGGACATCACCGAGATCCTGGCCACGCTACAGGGCAACTCCAGCAACGGGCGTGAACTCGTGCGTCGCCTGCCAGGCATTCTGGGCGCCGAGCGCGCGCCCTGTCCGCATGGCTGCGACCGGGCTCTTGAATACGCCATCATGACCGCTCCCGAGAAACGCGACCCTGCGGTTCTGGCCAAACTGGATGCGGTGGCAGGCCGCGTGCTCAGCGCCTGATCGCCCTCCAATCGTCTTGGGTCCGCTCACCGCCGCTCTGCGGCACCGGGCGGCCCAGGATCGCAAGGTTTTCCTTGCATGGGCGGCGCGCTTCGGCCAAACCCCGTGGCGGCTCCGGTGCCCCTTTACCGGTCCGGGCCGCACCCATCCGCGCCATCCGTTCCCGCAAGCAGGAGCCTTCCATGCCCAAGAAAACCGCCGTCAAAGACTACATCCGCACCATCGTCGATTTCCCGCACGAAGGGATCATGTTCCGCGATGTCACCACCCTGTTCGCCGATCCGCGCGGGTTCCGTATGGCCATCGACCAGATGCTGCACCCCTACGCCGGTGAGCGGATCGACAAGGTCGTGGGTCTTGAGGCGCGCGGGTTCATCCTGGGCGGCGCCATCGCTCACCAGCTGAGCGTCGGCTTTGTGCCGATCCGCAAGAAAGGCAAGTTGCCCGGCACCACCATCAGCGAAGAATACCAATTGGAATACGGCGAAGCGATTGTCGAGATCCACGACGATGCCATCCAGCCCGGAGAAAAGGTGCTGGTGGTCGATGATCTGCTGGCCACCGGCGGAACCGCAGGCGCCGGGATCAAGCTGATCGAGCGGCTGGGGGGCGAGATCATCTCCTGTTCCTTCATTGTCGACCTGCCCGATCTGGGCGGCCGCAAGAAGCTTGAGGATCTCGGAATGGACGTCCACGTCCTGTGCGAATTCGAAGGCGACTGAACCGGCCCGCGCCGAAACAGGGTCACGGATCACTCACAGCCTGATCACGTTTTGTTGATTGGAAATCATGACGCCGCCGGGCTTAGCTCCGGCGGTTTTCTTGTCAAACCCCTCCCGGCGAAAACCCGCTTCATCCGGACCGCCTCCTCTGCCGTAGGTCTCACGATGCCTCACGAAAGGTGTCGCACAACCGAAACACATGAGGAGACCAAGATGTTCCGCAAGATGATGACGACCACCGCAGCCACGCTGTTCATGGCCGGAGCGGCCTTCGCAGGCGGTCATTCCAAGGATATCGTCGACACCGCTGTCGGCGCCGGAGACTTCAACACCCTGGTCGCCGCCGTCAAAGCCGCCGGTCTGGTGGACACGCTGAAAGGCGAAGGTCCTTTCACCGTCTTCGCCCCGACCGATGCCGCCTTTGCCGCCCTGCCCGAAGGCACGGTCGAAGACCTGCTGAAGCCCGAGAACAAGGAAAAGCTGGTGTCGATCCTGACCTACCACGTGGTGCCGGGCAAGGTGATGTCCGGTGACCTTACCGACGACATGAGCGCCGCAACCGTGCAGGGCAGCGCGGTGATGATTGATCTCGACAAGGGTGTGATGGTCAATGATGCCAGCGTGGTCACCGCCGATATCGAGGCCGAGAACGGCGTGATCCACGTGATCGACAAGGTCATCCTTCCGAAGTAACCGCAGACGCGAATTCGTGATGGCGAATTCAGTTGCAGCCCGCCGGCACGCGCCCTAGCGTGCCGGCATGAACACTGCCGCGATCCTTGACAGCCGCTATTCCTGGCTTCGACTTCTCATCACCCTGGCCATTGCAACCGTGGCCAATGTGGGTATGTGGGCGATCATCGTCATCATGCCCGCCGTCGAAGCCGAATTCGGCTCCGGGCGCGCGGCCTCTTCCATGCCCTATACGCTTACCATGGTGGGTTTTGCCCTTGGCAACCTGCTGATTGGGCGGCTGGTGGACAGGTTTGGCATTACCCTCGCGCTGATTGGCGCCGTTGCCGCGACGGCTTCGGGCTATGTGCTCTCTACCTTTGCGCCGACGATGGCGGTTCTGTCTCTCACACACCTGCTTCTGGGTCTCGGCACAGCAGCAGGTTTCGGCCCTCTGATCGCAGATATCTCGCACTGGTTCCTGCGCCGGCGCGGTATCGCCGTGGCGCTGGTGGCCAGCGGCAATTACCTCTCCGGTGCGATCTGGCCGACGCTGCTGGCCGGGCTGTTGGAGAGCGGCGGCTGGCGCATGGTCTATTTTGCCCTGGCCGCGATCACCGTTGCCGTGGTGATCCCGCTGGCGCTGCTGCTGCGCCGCCGTGTCCCGGCCGAGGCCTATGCCGCCTCTGATGCAGCCTCGGCGCTCAATGCGCGCAGCACCGGCATGTCGGCGCGCACCCTGCAATGGCTGCTGGGGCTGGCCGGGATCGGCTGCTGCGTCGCCATGTCGATGCCCCAGGTGCATATCGTTGCCTATTGCGTCGGCCTTGGCTACGGGCCTGCAGTGGGGGCGGAGATGCTGTCGCTGATGCTGCTGGGCGGTGTGGTCAGCCGGATCCTTTCAGGCCTTGCGGCGGACCGGCTCGGCGGCGTGGCGATCCTGCTGATCGGTTCGGTCCTGCAATGCATCGCGCTGTTCTTCTACCTGCCCTTTGACGGCATGGTGCCGCTTTATCTGGTGAGCGCACTGTTCGGCCTCGCGCAGGGGGGCATCGTGCCCAGCTATGCGCTGGTGGTGCGCGAATACATGCCCCCGAAAGAGGCCGGCGCGCGGGTCGGCTTTGTGATGATGATGACCATCCTCGGCATGGCTCTGGGTGGCTGGATGTCCGGCTGGATCTACGACGTGACCGGCAACTACCAGATGGCCTTCATCAACGGCATTGCCTGGAACGGGCTGAATATCCTGATCATCGGGTACCTGCTGATGCGCAGCCGCCCGCAGAAACCGTCGGCCACTCCCAGCATCGCCTGACCCTTCACCCGCGCCCTGCCGAACGGTGCGCCCTGCGCACAGCGGGCTTTGCCCGCTGCCGGACCCAAAGCTGTGAGCGTTCTGGCAAAACCAGATCCTTCGGGCGCAGGAGAGCTACGTTGTCAGGTGCCCTGCCGCAACACCGCGCCGGGATTCATGATGCCATGGGGATCGAGCGCCGCCTTAATGGCGCGCATCGCTGCCAGTTTTACCGGATCGCCATAGCGCTCCAGATCGCCGGTTTTCATACGCCCGATGCCGTGCTCAGCGCTCATCGACCCGTCGAATTCGGCCACCAGATCATGCACCGTGCGTTTCACATCCTCGCGCAGGTGTTCGTACTCCTTGCGCGTCTTTCCCGCCGCCGGGAAGACGTTGTAATGCAGGTTGCCATCGCCCAGGTGGCCAAAGCAGTTGATCCGCATATCGCCCTCTCCCAGCCGCGCAATAGCCTCTCCGCCGCGCGTGATGAAATCCGGAATTTCCGAGATCGGCACCGAAATGTCGTGGCTGGAAATCGCGCCGATTAGACGGTTGGCCTCGGGGATCGTCTCGCGCACCGTCCACAGGGCCTCGCGCTGCGCCGCCGACTGGGCAATCACCCCGTCCTGCGCCAGATCGGCCTCCAGCGCCGCCTCGAACAGGTCCGCAAGCGCCTCTTCCGGGTCCAACCCGCGCGCCAGCCCCAGTTCAATCAGCACGCACCATTCCGGTGCCTCGGCAAAGGGTTGGCGTACCTGCGGCATGGTTTCTGCCAGAAACGCCAGCCCCTGCCGGTGCATCAGTTCAAAGGCGCTGATCCCTTCGCCCAACTGGTCACGCGCCAGCGACAGCAGCGCAATTGCCGCCTGCGGCGATGGCACCACAAAGACCGCCGTGCCCTGCGCCGCCGGGATCGGTGACAGTTTCAACGATGCCGCAGTGATGACGCCCAGAGAGCCTTCGGAGCCGACCAGAAGATTGCGCAGATCGTAGCCGGTGTTGTCCTTCCTGAGGCGCGACAGCCCGTGCCAGATATCTCCATTGGGCAGCACCGCCTCCAGCCCCAGGCACAGATCGCGGGCATTGCCATAGCGCAGCACATTGACCCCGCCTGCATTGGTCGCAAGGTTGCCGCCAATCCGGGCCGAGCCTTCGGCGGCCAGCGACAGTGGGAACAAGCGTCCGGCCTCAGTCGCGGCCGCCTGCACATCGGCAAGGATCGCGCCCGCTTCGGCAATCAGCACGTTTTCCGCGGGGTAGACGCCGCGGATCGCGGTCATCTTTTCCAGCGACAGCAGTAAGGGCGCCGGGCCTTCCGGCATTACCTGACCGCCGACCAGACCGGTACCGCCGCCATAGGGGACCACCGGCACCCGCGCCTCATGCGCAGCGCGCACCAGCGTTGCGACCTCTTCGGTGGAGTGCGGCAGGGCCAGCAACCCCGCCTGCCCCTGATACCTTCCACGCGGCTCTTCCAGATAACGCGGATCGGCAGGGCGCAAAACGCCCTCGGGCAGTTGATCGGCAAGGCGGGCGGCAAAGGCGGAATCGGCAGAATTCAGTGTCATGAAACCTGCATGTCCAATTGCGCCTCTCAAGGCAAGACTGCTTACTCGTCTTTGCGCAGATAAGAGGGGCGCAGCACATGGATCGTCGGCCTGTCCGGCAGGCTGCGCAGCGAAACAGTGATATCTGCCGCGCCATCCTGCACCACATCGAACTCCGGCCCGATCTGCGACAGGAAACGCTCCAGCGAGTAATCGGTGAACCAATGCATCGGCAGGATTACCGAGGACCGCAGCCGGTTCAACACCTCGACCATTTCAGGCAGCGCCAGGGTCATGCCGCCATCCACGGCAGCCATTACCACATCAAGCCGCCCCAGCGCCGCGAACTGCTCGGGCGTCGGCACGTGGTGCAGATGGCCTAGGTGCCCGATGCACAGCCCGGCGACCTCAAACACGAAAATCGAATTCCCGGCCACCTCGACCCCATCGCTGTAGGCAGAGCGGATATCGGTGGGCACGTTGCGGATCAGCATTTCACCCAGATCCAGATGGTGGCTGATCCCCTCACCAAAGGCACCCCAGCCTTCCAGCACATGCGGGATGGCCGGATCGGGGTGGGCGGTCCAATGGGTTTCATGAGCGTGGTTCATGGTGACCGCATCCGGGATGAAATTGGCCGATCCGGTAAAGCCGGTGAAGTCGGTCACCACGTTCAGGCCGCCTTCGGTCTGGATCAGAAAACTGGCATGCGAGAGGTAGCGGATGCGCACCGAGTGCTGGGGCACCGGCGCCTGCCAACTGGCCTTGTGCAGATAGGCGATCCCGGGCGAGGCCTCCGCCAGGGCGATGCAATGGCTGGCGCGGCGCTCCTGCGCCGCCAGAGGGGCGGCGCTGGCGACGGCGAAAAAGACTGAAACCAGAAACTGAACAAAAACACGCATGGCAGAAGTGTAGCGCACTCGCCCTTTCTGTCAGCCTGTTTTACGCAAAATCAGCGCAAGAGAGCCTTTGCCGCCGACATCTGTCGCTCTCTTATACGCCACCCGGTCCTGTACTGGGGCGCAAGGCTCCCGCCCGGCCCGCGGCATTCACAGAATGCCCCTGCCCCGTTGGGCCCGGCGCCGCGCCAGGCGCGGCGCTGCACCGGGCAGCGCACGGTGCCATGCCCAAGGCCGCCAAGGGGCATCGGCACAACCGGTGCATCTGCTGGCGCGGGAGGGGTCGCCCTCATACTTCGAAGAGGTATTTCTAAGCCTGACCAACCAGGGTCTTGCCGCGCCTATCGTGGCGCAGCGAGGCGTAGAGCACATGCGTGCGCCAGCGGCCATTGATCTGCAGATAGGATTGCGCCACGCCTTCGTATTTGAAGCCTGAGCGTTCCAGCAATCCGCGCGAAGCCACGTTTTCCGGCAAGCAGGCTGCCTCGATTCGGCTGAGGTCCAGCTTGCCAAAGGCATGATGCACCACCGCGCCAATCGCCTCGGCCATGTAACCACGCCGCGCAAAGGGCTGCCCGGTCCAGTATCCAAGGGTACCCGCCTGCGCCGGGCCGCGGCGGATATTGTCCAGCGTGATCGCCCCCACCAGTGCCTGATCCGACCGCCGGATCAGGAACAGCGGCAGCGCCGAGCCGGAGGACACCGCCCGCTGCGCCCAGTAGACCCGGTTGGTAAAGGCCTTGCGGCTTAGGTGATCCGGCGCCCAGACCGGCTCCCAAGGAACAAGATAATCCTGGCTTTGCAGCCGCAACGCGGCCCAGCCGTGAAAATCGCCATGCACCGGCGGTCTGAGCGTCAGACGTTCTGTTTCAAGCCGGACTTTACGGCGGGACAGCAGCATCAGGCAGCGCGCCTCTCCTGCAGCCGCGCCAGACTGGGCGCATCTGCGACCGGACCATAAAGCGCCAACGCCGCCGGTGCGGCGACCGCAAGGCGTTCGGCCAAAGCCCGCACCCCGGCGACGGTTACCGCGTCAATGCGGGCCACGGTATCCTCCAGCGGCGGCACCCGGTCCCAGATCTGCACCAGACGGGCCAGACGTTCGGCCCGGTTCGACGGGCTTTCCAGCCCCATCAGCATGCCGGCCTTCATCTGCGCGCGCGCACGCGCAACCTCGTCTTCGCGCATATCTTCGGCGGCGCGCTTCATTTCGTCGATGGTGATATGCGCCAGATCGGCAAGCTGATCGCCCGAAGTCCCTGCATAAATCGTCGTCGACCCGGTATCCGCATAGGCGCCTGCCTGCGCAAAGATAGTATAGCAAAGACCCCGCTTTTCCCGGATTTCCTGGAACAGACGCGAGGACATGCCGCCGCCAAGGGCGCTGGCATAGATCTGCGCGGTGTAGATCTCATCATCGCGGTAGCCGGGGCTTTCAAGAGCCAGCGCAAAATGAGCCTGCTCCAGCTGCTTATCCCGCCGCGCCTCGCCGCCACCGGTAAAGCGCGCGGCATCCGGTTCCGGCACTGGCCGTGGCGCCATATGGCCGAACTGCGCCTCGGCCAGCCGCACCAGCGCGTCGTGATCCACCGCACCGGCCGCGGCCAGAATCATCTGTCCCGGTCCGTAGTGCTGATCGACAAAGCCTTGCAGGTCATTGCGGGAAAAGCTGCGAATGCGTTCTGCCGGGCCCAGAATGGTGCGCCCCAGCGCCTGATCGCGATAGCTTTCTTCCTGCAACCAGTCAAAGATCACATCGTCCGGCGTATCCAGCGCCTGACCGATCTCCTGCAGGATCACCCCGCGCTCGACCTCAATCTCACGCGGGTCGAACACCGGATTGAGCAGGATATCCCCGATCACATCCATCGCCAGCGGCACGTCATCCTTCAGAACCCGCGCGTAATAGGCTGTAACCTCGCGGCTGGTATAGGCGTTGATATAGCCTCCCACATCCTCGATCGCCTCGGCAATCTGCAGCGCCGACCGGGTCTCAGTCCCCTTGAAGGCCATATGCTCAAGAAAATGGGCGATCCCGTTCTGTTCAGGCCGCTCGTGGCGGCCGCCTGCTGTCACCCAGATCCCGATAGAGGCGGATTCCAGCCCCGGCATGTTCTCCGAAACGATGCGGAACCCGTTGGCGAGTGTGTGTTGCTGGACTGTCAATTCGCGATGTTCTTTCTGATATGCGCCTCAAGGGCGGCCAGATCGTTGTCGATGCGGGTGACGCGCTCGTCGCGCTCATAAAGATCCGCCATGCGGGCGGGCAGCGGCGGGTGTATACCACTCGCCTCTTCCACCGCGGCTGGGAATTTCGCCGGGTGGGCCGTCGCCAGCGTCACCATGGGGATATCGGCAACGCGCAACTGGTTTGCAACCTTCACACCAACGGCGCCGTGGGGGCACAGCAGTTCGCCAGAGGCGGCCCATTCGGATTTGATCGTCGCCATGGTTTCTTCTTCCGAGGCCCGGCCCGAAACATAGGTCTCCTGCAGCGCCTGCATGGCGCCCTGGCTGACCTCAAAGCCGCCCGTCTTCAGCTCATCCATCAGTTGACCCACGGCAGCGCCATCCTGCCCGTAGGCGTAGAACAGGGCGCGTTCAAAGTTGGAAGAGACCTGAATGTCCATCGACGGGCTGATCGAGGGAATGGTGTCGCCCTTGAAATAGCCCTGCCCCGAGAGGCAGCGGTGCAGAATATCGTTCTGATTGGTAGCGACCACCAGCTGGTCGATGGGCAGGCCCATCTGTTTGGCGATATAGCCGGCGAAGATGTCACCAAAGTTGCCCGTGGGCACGGTGTAGCTGATCTTGCGATGCGGCGCGCCAAGGCTGACGGCGGAGGAGAAGTAATAGACCACCTGCGCCAGCACGCGGGCAAAGTTGATCGAGTTCACACCGGCAAGGCGCACGCTGTCGCGGAACTCAAAATCGTTGAACATGTCCTTGACCGCCGCCTGGCAGTCGTCGAAGTCGCCTTCGACCGCCAGCGCGTGCACGTTGGTGTCCCCAGGGGTTGTCATCTGGCGGCGCTGCACCTCGCTGACGCGGCCGTGTGGGTAAAGGATGAAGACATTGACCGCATCCAGCCCCCGGAAAGCTTCAATCGCGGCAGAGCCGGTATCGCCAGAGGTGGCGCCGACGATGGTCACGCTTTCGCCGCGGCGTTTCAGGGCGACTTCGAAGAGCTGACCGATCAGCTGCATCGCGAAGTCTTTGAACGCGAGGGTCGGGCCGTGGAACAGCTCCAACAGGAAATGATTGGGCGCCAGCTGTTTCAGCGGCGCGCGAGCAGCGTGACCAAACCCGGCATAGGCCTTGGCGATGATCTCGCGGAATTCGTCATCGGTGAAGCAATCGCCGAGGAAGGGACGCATCACCCGGAAGGCAGTTTCCTCGTAAGACAGGCCCGACAGGGCCGCGATCTCATCATGGCTCATCTGCGGGATCTCGGCGGGCACATAAAGGCCGCCGTCGCGGGCCAGCCCGGTCAGCATCGCCTCTTCGAACGTCAGCTCGGGCGCCTGCCCGCGGGTGGAGATGTATTTCATCGCTTCAGCCTTCGGATTTGGCGCGGTTGCGCCACAGGAAATAGGCGGTCATCGCGGCCCAGATAAAGGCCAGCGAAAACCAGGTGAGTGCATATTGCAAGTGGTCATTGGCAATGCCCGATATGGTGACGGGCTGCGGCAGGGTCGCGCCGGGATCCACTACGTCCGAGCGCAGCTCGCGCAGGATCACCATCGCCGGTTCGGTGTCCAGCTCTGCCGCCATCGGCGCAACGTCGCGGGCATACCAGATGTTCTTTTCCGTGTCCGGCTCCGGTGTGAACCCGTCCACCTCGACCGGCCAGTGCAGGTTGCCGATCACGGTCGCCCGGCCGGTGGTGCGGGTCTCATCCTTGCGGCTGGCGATGATGAAGCCACGGTCCAGCAGCAGGCGACGACCGCCGTCGGTCACGAAAGGCGCGATAACGCGATAGCCCGCGCCGGTGCCCTGGATCGAGGTCAGAACGTGCAATTCACCCGGCAGGATCTCGCCCTCAAGACGCACAGGCAAGTATTTGTCACGCTCCGGCTCCAGCACCTCGGGCAAGGGGCCGGGGGCATCCGCAATGCGCGCTTCGATGGTGGCCAGGATGTCTTCCTTCCATGCCAGGCGCTGCATCTGCCAAATCCCAAGCGATAACAGCGCCAATAGGCCCAGCCCGCCAACAAGGGATAGAAAGATAAACCGCCGCATCGCGTCCTCATCGCCAATGGAAAAGCGCGCGGAGGAAGCCCCCGCGCGCTGCGTTTCTTACGGGCTGTCTGCGGATTTTGGAACCACAAACCTGTACCCGCTACAATTTCCGGTGTCGCCCGGGTCGGCTTAGTGCGCCAGACCTGCGGTGCCCCAGACGTAGACCGCTACGAAGAGGAACAGCCAGACAACGTCAACGAAGTGCCAGTACCAGGCAGCGGCCTCGAAACCGACGTGCTGCTCGGGGGTGAAGTCACCTTTCAGCGCACGGATAAGGCAAACCGTCAGGAAGATAGTGCCGATGATCACGTGGAAACCGTGGAAACCGGTGGCCATGAAGAAGTTCGAGTAGAACTCATCAGCGCCGAATTCCCAGCCTTCGTGCAGCAGGTGCGCGTATTCATAGCCCTGAAGGAAGGTGAAGAAGAGGCCCAGAACGATACCGATGGACAGGCCCTGAACCAGCGCCTTGCGGTCGTTGTTGTGCACCAGTGCGTGGTGCGCCCAGGTCACGGCACAGCCGGACAGCAGCAGGACCAGGGTGTTGATCAGCGGCAGGTGGAAGGCATCGACCGGATAGATGTCGGGCTGCACATAGGAGGTGCCGACATAGGTTTCCATCGGGTAGATGGCGTGTTTGAAGAACGACCAGAACCAGGCGAAGAAGAACATCACCTCGGACATCACGAAGAGGATGAAGCCATAACGCAGGCCGATGCGGACCACCGGGGTGTGATCGCCCTGACGGCTTTCGGCCACCACTTCGGACCACCAGGCGAACATGACATAGAGCACCATCGCCAGGCCGCCCCAGAACAGCCATGCCGTGATGCCATGCATCCACAGCACTGCGCCGAACAGCATTGCAAACCCGCCTACGGAGCCCAGAAACGGCCAGATCGACGGCGGCAGAATATGAAAGTCGTGATTTTTAGCATGCGCCATTTAAGTGTCCCTCACCTAGCGGCCTAGTTCGTGGTTATGCCTGCCCCGGCTTTATCACCGGTGTCGAGAGCGGCATAGCCCTCGGGCAGATCGATTTCATAGAACGTGTACGAAAGCGTGATCGTATGCACGTATTTTGCGTCCCGGTCGTTGACGATTTCCGGATCCACAAAGAAGGTCACGGGCATCTGCACCCGCTCCCCCGGTTGCAGCACCTGCTCTGTGAAGCAGAAACAGGCGATTTTCTCAAAGTAGCCACCGGCCGAATAAGGCGTCACGTTATACGCTGCCTGCCCCGCGACGGGGTGGTCGGTTGGATTGTATGCTTCGTAGAAGGCCAGACCGGTCTCGCCGATCTTCAGCTCCATCTCGCGCTGCACCGGTTTGAACTCCCAGGGCATGTCGCGTTCCTTGGAACCGTCAAAGCGCACCGTGATGGTCTGATCCAGCACAGTATCCGCGCCTTGCTCGGCCACCCCGGTGACGCCGCCAAATCCGGTGACCCGGCAGAACCAGTCATAGAAGGGCACCGATGCCCAGGACAGCCCGCCCATCAGCGCGACCACGCCGACCAGTTGCAGAACCGTTTTCTGAGGTCCTTTGATCGCCATCAGCCCTGCCCCGCCTGTGATTGGGTCTGCGGGAATTTGAAGCCGTTCGAGGTGACCTTGACCATGGTCAGAGCCAGCACCAGCACCACAAAGGCGCCCAGCAGCAGGCCAACGCCCATGTTGCGCCCGAGGCGCCGTTTGTGCAGTTCATGTTCCTTGCGCAAAGCCATATTACCAGCCTCCCAGACCATAGGGTTTCAACAGGGCTTCGGCGAGAATCGCGCCGAAGTGCAAAAAGAGGTAGAGCAGCGACAGCTTGAAGAAACTGCGCTCAGCCTTGAAATTGTCGGCCTCGCTGTCGTCCTCATCGCGGCGGAAGATCTTCCAGGCGCCGTGCAGGAACAGCGCGTTCAGTACCACGGCCACGGCCAGATAGACCGGACCACCGATGCCCGAGTACCCGGTGCCCACAGCCAGAATCGCCAGCAGGATGGTGTAGACGAGGATATGAACGCGGGTGGCGCGGCGACCGCGGGTCACGGTCAGCATCGGAACGCCCGCATCATCGTAATCCGAGCGCATGAACAGCGCCAGCGCCCAGAAGTGCGGCGGCGTCCACATGAAGGTCAGCGCGAACATCAGCC
Source organism: Pseudophaeobacter sp. 1A16562 (assembly GCF_041008785.1). NCBI lineage: Bacteria > Pseudomonadati > Pseudomonadota > Alphaproteobacteria > Rhodobacterales > Roseobacteraceae > Pseudophaeobacter > Pseudophaeobacter sp. 1A16562. Next base: position 115,981 of record NZ_JAXGFT010000001.1, read on the forward strand.
AGGGCTCAACCGACATGGTGCCGGTGGCGGCGATCCAGCCGATCACCGGCGGGAAGGCCCCGGCGGCACCGCCGATGACGATGTTCTGCGGCGTCGCCCGCTTCAGCCACATGGTGTAGATGACGACGTAAAAGAAGATGGTGAAGGCCAGAAACGCACCGGCAAACAGGTTCGTCGCCAGTCCCAGCATGATGCAGGAAAGGCCCGAAAGCGCCAGGCCAAGGCTCAGCGCCTCGCCCTTGTCGACCTTGCCTGCGGGAATTGGGCGCGACTTGGTCCGTTTCATCACCTGATCGATATCCGCATCCCACCACATGTTGAGCGCGCCAGAGGCGCCACCACCGATGGCAATGAACAGAATCGCGGCAAATCCGATGACAGGATGCACACCAACCGGAGCAGCCAGCAGGCCGACGAGGGCCGTAAACACGACCAGTGACATCACGCGCGGCTTCAGCAGGGCGAAATAATCGCCAAAGCTGGGCTCGTCTTCGCTGATGGTGCTGGCATTGATGCTTGCGTCGCTCATGTCAGTCTCTTCGGCCACTGAAGGATGGCCGCGCGGGCGCATCCTCGTTGCATTTAAGATGGTGCTATGGGCGCTACCATCGCGGCGCGCCCATGTTCGGGGCCGGACGTTCCGGCCCCTGCTTTAATCAGTTGGAGGCAACCTGATAGGACTGCGGCAGACCCGCATATTCCTCGATCGCGCCATCCAGCCATGCGTCATAGGCTTCCTGGCTGACCACTTTTACAGTGATCGGCATATAGGCGTGGTCCTTGCCGCAGAGTTCAGAGCACTGACCGAAGTAGATGCCTTCTTTGGTGGGCTTGAACCACAGTTCAGCCAGACGGCCGGGAACCGCGTCCTGCTTCACGCCGAAGGCAGGCATCGCCCAGGAGTGGATCACGTCGGCGCCGGTCACCTGCATCACGATGGTCTTGCCAACCGGGACAACAACAGCGGTGTCTGTTGCTAGCAGGTACTCGTCCTCGGCATAGCCGTAATCGGCCAGTTCGTCCTTGGCGAGGAGGAAACTCTCATAGCCAAACTCGTGGTCGACGTATTCATAGCCCCAGTACCACTGGTAGCCGGTTACTTTGATGGTGACGTCGGCTTCGGGAATTTCCTGCTGGCGGAACAGTTCCGGCAGCGAGAAGGAGCCGATGAAAACCAGGATCAGGATCGGGATCACGGTCCATGCGATTTCGATCGGAGTGTGGTGGGTGAACTGCGCCGCGTTGGGGTTCGCGCGCTTGTTGAAGCGAACGATTGCGAACAGCAGCAAACCAGCCACAAAAACGCAGATGGCGGTGATGATCACCAGGATCAGCCCGTCCAGCATGTGAATGCCTTCCGCCAGTTCAGTTGCGGCCGGCTGGAAACCCAGACCGCCGTTGGTCGGCTTACCAATGGATTCAAGACCTTCTTGCGCTGTGGCTGGAAGGCTTGAGAGGCCAGCGAAAAGGCCCGAAAGCATCAAAGCATTCTTCATATCGTGTCCTGATCGTTTGATCGCGTTATTAGCTGCTACCGGTAACGTCGCTGGAAAGCTTGATTCCATAAAACGCACCGAACCCGTTGTCTTTGACGCTGCTTAAAATCATATTCCAACGTGCAGATAAAGAGGCAGGCGAGCGGCAAAGCGTCGCTTTCTTGATTTAGATCAAAAAAAACCGCCGTCGCGAAGAGGATTTGAGACATGGAAACCACGGCCTACCGCCCGTTTGAGACCAGCCTCCCCGAGGATGAGGCGCTTGGCGTGCTGCGCAGCGCCACTCAAGGGGCCGACGATGGCGAGATTTTTGCCGAGCGGCGCAAATCGGAGGCGCTGGTGTTTGATGACGGGCGGCTGCGCAGCGCCAGTTACGATGCCTCCGAAGGCTTTGGCTTGCGGGCGGTCAATGGCGATGTGGCGGGCTACGCCCATTCCACCGACGTGTCGATCAGCGCTCTGACCCGCGCCGCGGAAACGGCGCGCCTTGCGGTGGGCGATGGCGGCGGCACCTATGCCGAACCACCTGCGGCCACCAACAGACATCTTTACGCCGACACCGATCCGATCAGCGCGCTGCCCTTCCCGGTGAAGGTCGAGACCCTGCGCGAGATCGACGCGTTCGCCCGCGATCTGGATCCTCGGGTGGTTCAGGTCTCGGCGACGCTGGCGGCCTCCTTGCAGGAAGTAGAGATCCTGCGCGCCGACGGGGTACGGGTGCGCGACGTGCGCCCGATGACCCGGCTCAATGTCTCGGTGATCGTGGAACAGGACGGCCGCCGCGAAAGTGGCTCGGCCGGAGGCGGTGGTCGGGTTGGTCTGGACGGGTTGATTGATCCCGTTAGTTGGCAGGCCAAAGCCCGCGAAGCGCTGCGAATCGCGCTGGTCAATCTTAAAGCAGTGCCTGCACCCGCCGGGGAGATGGAAGTCGTGCTTGGGCCGGGCTGGCCGGGTATCCTCCTGCACGAGGCCATCGGTCACGGTCTTGAGGGCGATTTCAACCGCAAGGGCAGTTCGGCCTTTGCCGGGCTGATGGGGCAGCGGATCGCCTCCCCGGGAGTCACAGTGCTTGACGATGGCACCATCCCGGATCGGCGCGGCTCGATTACGGTCGACGATGAAGGTACCCCTAGCCAGAAAACCACCCTGATCGAAGACGGCATTCTGGTTGGCTTCATGCAGGACCGCCAGAACGCCCGCTTGATGGGGGTTGAGGCCACCGGCAACGGACGCAGGCAAAGCTATGCCCACGCGCCGATGCCGCGGATGACCAACACCTATATGATGGGCGGCGATGCCGACCCGGCGGATCTGGTAGCCGGAATCAAGGACGGGATCTGGGCCGTGGGATTCGGCGGTGGCCAGGTAGACATCACCAACGGCAAGTTCGTGTTTTCCTGTACCGAGGCCTACCGCGTGCAGAACGGCAAGGTCGGCGCACCGGTGAAGGGCGCAACCCTGATCGGCGATGGTGCCACCGCGCTGCAGCAGATTCGCGCCCTCGGCAACGACATGGAACTGGATCCCGGCATGGGCAATTGCGGTAAAGCAGGCCAATGGGTACCCGTCGGAGTCGGCCAACCCTCTGTTCTAATGGGGGGACTCACCGTTGGCGGGGCAGCAATCTAAGTAAAGATTCCCCGACCAAACCCTTCGGGGTTGAGCACAAAACGGACCCAACGGTCCGTTTTTTTGCGTGACTGTATCAGAAACTGAATCAGTCTTGCCGCCGAGAAGAAGGCGCCATTCGCGATCGCGCCAACTTTTTTCATTTAAAAACAAATAGCTATTCAAAGAATTCGAAAATCTTCGGAAAATTAAGGGCCATTCACCACCTGTTAACCCGTCAAGGTTAATTCTAATTGTGCAAACAGGCGGAGCAACGGATGACTGAAGAAGCATATTCTTCCACTCACCCCCCACTCCCACCCACCACGGAAGATCTCCGGCGTTCGTGGCTTCGCCTTTTGCGCTCCAGACGGGTAGGTCCGGCTACATTTTACCGGCTGATGTCTGAACACGGTTCAGCGCAGAATGCGCTGGAAGCGTTGCCTAAAATGGCACGTTCCGCTGGGTTCAAAGGGTATGAAATATGCCCTTCCGATGCGGTAGACGCCGAAATAAATGTCGCAAAAGCCGCCAAAGCGCGGCTTTTGTGCTTTTCGGATCCTGAATATCCCGCTCCGCTTGCGCACCTGAAAGACGCACCGCCCGCGCTTTGGGCCATTGGCGACCTGTCCTTGCTGCAACGCCCCATGATTGCCATCGTCGGGGCCCGCAATGCCTCCTCCCTCGGGACGCGGATGGCGCGGGCACTGGCGCATGATCTCGGTGCCGCAGGATATGTGGTCGTCTCCGGGCTGGCGCGCGGCGTGGACACCGCCGCGCATCTTGCCGCCCTGCCCTCCGGTACCATTGCCGTCATGGCAGGCGGCGCAGATGTGATTTATCCCTCGGAGAACACGAGCTTGGGCAAGAGTATCGGTGAGCAGGGTCTGATCCTGTCCGAACAACCCATGGGCCTGGCGCCCCAGGCCCGCCATTTCCCGAAACGCAACAGAATCATTGCCGGTCTGGCCCAGGCCGTTGTGGTGGTCGAGGCCGCAGCCAAATCCGGCAGCCTGATCACCGCCCGCGACGCATTGGATCTGGGCCGCGAGGTGCTGGCGGTTCCTGGCCATCCCTTCGATGCCCGCGCTTCGGGCTGCAACATGCTGATCCGCGACGGGGCGCAATTGGTGCGCAATGCCGCAGACGTGATCGCCGCGCTGCCGCCGGTGGAACAGTCTGCCCCTTTTTCAAGCCCTGCCGATCAGCCTGACGCGCCACCTGCCAACGCAGGCCTCGCGGATCTGCCGACGCCGCCTCCCGAACGGCGAAGCCTGCGCGAAACAGCCGCGCTGCATCAACAGGTTCTGGCTCGTCTTGGCCCCTCTCCCACGCCGGAGGATCAATTGCTGCAGGACCTGTCTGTCGCGCCAAAGGAGCTGTCCTCGGTCCTGACCGAACTGGAACTGGATGGCGCAGTCGACCGCCATCCCGGGGGCATGCTGTCCCGCCCGCCCGGAAGGGACGAGGGGTGACGTGGGCCAGCCGATCCGGGCAGGCAACCCGGTCCTCACAGCTTGCCCTACATGGCGCAAAACATGGTGCAAAGGCAGCGCAACGCATGCGTCCAAAGCCCACGGATTGACAATCTCCCCTTGCGCGCCACATGTTGCCCCGCCATAGAACGCGCAGTATCCGCCCCTCAAGAGGTCCTGAATTTACATGCCAGTTGTTGTCGTCGAATCCCCGGCCAAGGCCAAAACAATCAATAAATACCTGGGCTCTGACTACACTGTGCTGGCGTCTTACGGACACGTCCGTGACCTGCCGCCAAAGGATGGGTCGGTCGATACCGAGCATGAGTTTGACATGAAATGGGAGGTCGGAAACGACAGCCGAAAACACGTCAAGGCCATCGCCGACGCTCTGAAAGAAGACAACGCCCTGATTCTCGCGACTGACCCTGATCGCGAAGGAGAAGCGATCAGCTGGCACCTGCAGGAAGCGCTGACCAAGCGCCGTTCGATCAAGAAGGACACACCGGTGAGCCGCGTGACCTTCAACGCGATCACCAAGGAAGCCGTCGCCGAAGCGATGAAAAACCCGCGTCAGGTGGATATGCCGCTGGTCGAGGCCTATCTGGCCCGCCGCGCGCTGGATTACCTCGTGGGCTTCAACCTGTCGCCGGTGCTGTGGCGCAAACTGCCCGGCGCACGGTCCGCAGGCCGTGTGCAATCGGTCTGCCTGCGTCTGATCGTTGAGCGCGAGATGGAGATCGAAGCCTTCAATCCGCGCGAATACTGGTCGGTGAAGGCGCAACTTTCGACCCCGCGCGGGCAGGAATTCGAAGCACGCCTGACGGTCCTGGGCGGCGACAAGCTGGATAAATACAGCCTCGCCAACTCCACTGCCGCAGACCTGGCGGTCAAAGCAGTTTCCAGCCGCGACCTGAAGGTGCAATCGGTGGAGGCAAAGCCTGCCTCCCGTAACCCGTCGGCGCCCTTCATGACCTCCACCCTGCAGCAGGAAGCCAGCCGCAAGTTCGGCATGGGTGCACGCCAGTGTATGAACGCGGCGCAGCGGCTTTATGAGGCAGGCTATATCACCTATATGCGGACCGACGGTATCGACATGGCGCCCGAGGCGGTTCAGGCCGCCCGCGCCGAGATCGAAACCCGCTATGGCGCCGACTACGTGCCGTCCTCGCCGCGCATTTACAAGAACAAGGCCAAGAACGCCCAGGAAGCGCACGAATGTATCCGCCCCACGGATATGAGCCGCGATGCAAAAAGCCTGAAGGTCAGCGAAGAAGAGCAGCGCAAGCTTTATGATCTGATCTGGAAGCGCACGATTGCCTGCCAGATGGAAGGCGCCCGGATGGAGCGCACCACCGTCGATATCGGATCAGGCGACGGTCAGGTGGTGCTGCGCGCCACTGGTCAAGTGGTGCTGTTCGACGGTTTCATGCGCGTCTACGAAGAGGGGCGCGATGATGTGGTGGACGAGGACGACAAGCGCCTGCCGCAAATCATGAACGGCGAAAACGTCAACTTTGCCTCCTCGCTGGCAGCGCAGGCAGAAAAAGCGGGCAAGGACGCCGCGATCCTGTCGGAGAACGCCGCCGTTCTGGGCCTGCAGCACCACACCCAGCCGCCACCGCGCTATACCGAGGCGACGCTGGTCAAGAAGATGGAAGAACTGGGTATCGGCCGTCCGTCGACCTATGCCAGCGTGATCACCACGATCCAGGACCGCGAATACGTCCGCAAGGAAAAGAACCGCCTGTTCCCCGAGGACAAGGGCCGGATCGTCACCATATTCCTACTGAACTTCTTCAAACGCTACGTGGAATACGATTTCACCGCAGCGCTGGAGGAACAGCTGGATGACGTCAGCGCCGGTGAGGCCGATTACAAGGACATCCTGAGCAATTTCTGGCGCGACTTTTCCGCTGCGATTGCCGAGACATCGGATCTGCGGATCTCCGAGGTGCTGGATGTGCTGGACGATGCGCTGGCGCCGCAGCTCTACCCGCCGCGCGAAGATGGCACCGACCCGCGCATCTGCCCCAAATGCGGTGCGGGCCAGCTGCACCTGAAAACCTCGCGCACCGGCGGTTTTGTTGGCTGCGGCAACTACCCGGAATGCAACTACACCCGCCCGATCTCTGGCGAAGGCGCCGAAGGCTATGAGCGGGTGCTGGGCGAGGATGACGGTGACGAGATCCACCTGAAATCCGGCCGCTTTGGCCCCTATGTCCAGCGCGGCGAGGCCACGCCGGAAAACAAGAAGCCGCCACGCTCCTCCCTGCCAAAACAGGGCCGCGATTATCTGCCGGGCTGGGGCCCGAACGAGATCACTCTGGAGCAAGCCGTAACGCTACTGACCCTGCCGCGCCAGATTGGGGAACACCCCGATGGCGGCATGATCGCCTCGAACCTTGGCCGGTTCGGTCCTTACATCATGCACCAGCGCCCGGATGAAGAAAAACCGGTTTACGTGAACCTGAAAGAGACGCTGGATGTATTTGAAATCGGGATGAACCGGGCGGTGGAAATGCTGGCCGAGAAACGCGCCAACCCGGGCCGTGGCCGCCGCGCTGCTGCCAAGCCGCTGAAAGAACTGGGCGAACACCCCGAAAGCGGCGGCGCTATTAGCATCATGGACGGTCGTTATGGGCCTTACGTCAAATGGGAGAAGGTGAACGCCACCCTGCCCAAGGACGTAGAGCCCAAGGATGTTACCGTGGAAATGGCGGTGCAGCTGATCGCCGACAAAGCGGGCAAGACCAAGAAGAAAGCCCCGGCGAAAAAGGCCGCGCCCAAGAAGGCCGCTGCAAAGAAAACCACCGCCAAGAAACCTGCGGCGAAAAAGACAGCCAGCAAGAAGACCGCAGCCAAAGACGCAGGCGACAGCTAGGCTCGACCATCGCCACACATGACCACCCTGCCCGGCCAGAAACCGGGCGGCATTCTAGGTTCAGCGCCTAGGCGCGATCCCACAGCATGCCTGGCGAAGCCTCCCAAGCGGCTGGGTTCGCCAAAGGCGGCCGTTTGTTACGCCGGTGACGCCGGACGAGGTTCGCAGCCGCAGCGCCGGAAATGCAGGGTCTGGCGGCACTTGGCGCGGGCTGTCCCTGCATCAGAAACGGCAGGCGTTTTCGCAGGCTGGCGCGGTTTTCCGGCGACAGGCCTGCCAGTGCGATGGGGCCCGGCAAAAAGCTTTCCACCGGTGCGCCTTCAGCGAAGAGGATTTCGTGCCGTTTGAGCATCAGGTGCCAGTAGTGATGCCTCGCTTGTACCACCGGCTGGGTGACGCCCGGCAGATCGATCATCTTCGTTGCCGGGACAAAGACCTGATCCGTTCCAAACATCCGGCCTGCAATGGGCGAGTCGAACAAAACCCGGTGCTGCGGCGACAGATAGAGATCGCGTTCCGGAAACCCCGCACCCAGCGCTTTTTCCCGAAGCCGGATCGGGGAGGTCCGCCGCCCCGCTGACACGGTTTCCTGCCCCAGCCAGATCAGGGGTTGAAACCCATGATCCAGCGTTTCCACGAGATCGCCGACCGACAGGCGCTCCACCGGGACCTCCCCGGCCGCTGCGCGTATCCGCGTTCCTTCAAGGAAGCAGACAACAAAAGCGTCGGCTTCGCGGTCGACATAGGCATGGGTGCCCGCGTCATTAACGATGCCGGTGAACGTCATCGAGCGAATGCCGCCATCATTCAGCACATCGTTTTTGGCCGACCCCACCAGGAAGGGCGCCAGAAAGGTGCGCCCGGACATATCCTGCAGCAACAGAATCTCGGCTGCGGCTGTGGAGCCGTCATTGAAGACGAGATCGACTTGGTAATCGATGACACTGTCGAGCCCCGACGCGATGCCATCAAAGATCACATCTTCGGGAGACCAGCCGTAATCATTGCTGGAAACCGCACCGTCACCGCTTGGATCATCGAGGGTGAGATAGTCCAACTGCTGATACAAGGGAGATCCAGCAGAGCCGAAGGTCATGCCGACCAGCGCCGCCGCATTCTCGGCCACCGCATCCTGTTCGTCAGGATCCAGATCGGCCATGGCGCCCAGATTGATAACTTCGATTGTTTTCTGAGCCAATACAGGGCTCCTACACGCAACATATTCAACTATTCCAACATTAGCCCAACAACTCTTAACATTCCCCTTTCCGGAAACCCGTGTCGCTGAGCATCATTGACAGTAGGTCCTGGCACGGCCATGCCACGCGGCACCGGTGGTCACGGCGTCGGTCATGGGAACCTGACTCCGTAGAAATACGCGTTTTTCTCCGTATTATTGACTCTGCCGACGCCGAGGCGCAGAACCCTCTCCAATAGGCAGTTTAGGGAGAACTCCGTGAAAAAAGTCTACTCCAACGCCGCCGAAGCGCTTGACGGGCTGCTTCATGACGGCATGTTCATCGCCGCCGGGGGCTTTGGCCTCTGCGGTATTCCAGAGCTTCTGCTGGACGCGATCAAAGACGCCGGCACCAAGGATCTGACCTTCGCCTCCAACAACGCGGGCGTTGATGATTTTGGCATCGGCATCCTGCTGCAGACCAAGCAGGTGAAAAAGATGATCTCCTCCTACGTGGGTGAGAACGCCGAATTCATGCGCCAGTACCTGTCCGGAGAGCTGGAGCTGGAATTCAACCCTCAGGGCACCCTGGCCGAGCGCATGCGCGCAGGCGGCGCGGGCATCCCCGGCTTCTTCACCAAGACCGGCGTGGGCACCGTCATTGCCGAAGGCAAGTTCGAAAAGCAGTTCCCGACCGGACCGGATGGCGCCATGCAGGACTACATCATGGAAGAGGGCATCTTTGCCGATCTCGCCATCGTGAAAGCCTGGAAAGCAGACGAAACCGGCAACCTGGTGTTCCGCAAGACCGCGCGTAACTTCAACGTGCCCGCCGCCACCTGCGGCAAGGTCTGCGTTGTCGAGGTCGAGGAAATCGTGCCCACTGGCAGCCTTGACCCTGATCACATCCACCTGCCCGGTATTTATGTGCACCGCATCATCCAGGGCGAGCACGAAAAGCGCATCGAACAGCGCACCGTTCGTCAGAAGGAGACCGCATAATGGCTTGGGATCGCAATCAGATGGCCGCACGCGCGGCACAGGAGCTGCAGGACGGCTGGTATGTGAACCTCGGCATCGGTATCCCGACGCTGGTGTCGAACTACATCCCCGAAGGCGTCGAGGTGACGCTGCAATCCGAGAACGGCATGCTGGGCATGGGCCCCTTCCCCTATGAGGGTGACGAGGATCCCGACCTGATCAACGCCGGCAAGCAAACTATCACCGAACTGCCGCAAACCGCGTTCTTCGATTCGGCACAATCCTTTGCGATGATCCGTGGCGGCAAGATCGCCATGGCAATCCTGGGCGCGATGGAAGTGGCCGAAAACGGCGATCTGGCCAACTGGATGATCCCCGGCAAGCTGGTCAAAGGCATGGGCGGCGCGATGGATCTGGTCGCAGGCGTTGGCCGCGTGGTCGTGGTCATGGACCACACCAACAAGCACGGCGACAGCAAGGTTCTGAAGGCCTGCACCCTGCCGCTGACCGGCAAGGGCGTCGTGGACCGCATCATCACCGGTCTGGGCGTTCTGGACGTGGTCGAAGGTGGCCTGAAGATCGTTGAGTTGGCCGAAGGCGTCACCGAAGAAGAACTGCGCGCCGCAACCGAGGCGACCATCGTCAACTGATTGCTTAGCGACATCAAAAACAAAAAAGGCCCGCCTGATACGTTAGGCGGGCCTTCTTTTTGGCCGAAGCGGGTGCAGGACCTCAGATCACCCGCGCCGTGCCAGAGGCGTACATACTTGCGCTGTGCCCACAGGAGATGACGGCCTGCAGCAGCGATGTAGCGCCCATGTCCTCGCCCTCGGTAATGTCGATGGCAAAGGCATTACGGCAGTAAACAGGCGGGGGCGGATATCATCCCGGCCCCCACCCTGTCAGTTGTTGATACGATCGAGAAAGCTCAGCATCTTCCCGGCGATTTCAGGACCCTTTTCCTGCAAGGCGAAATGGCCGGTGTTCAGCAAGTGAAACTCCAGATCCGTGAGATCGCGTTTATAGGGGTGCGCCCCTTCCTCGGGGCAGATCTGATCATTGGCGCCCCAGACCAACAGCGCGGGGGGCTGGTGTTCGCGAAACAGTGCCTGCCACTTGGGGTACTCGCTCAGGTTCGAGCCATAATCGAGGAACATTTCCAGCTGCACCTCCTGGTTGCCCGGGCGGTCCAGCAGATACTGGGCGTGCCAGAAATGGTCCGGGCTGACGCTGGCGGGGTTCTCTGCCCCATGGGTGAACTGCCATTTGGTGGCATCAAGGGTCAGAAAGCCGCGCAGCGCATCGCCGTTCTCCGGGCTGGGATCGGCCCAATAGGCGCGCATCGGCCCCCAGAATTCCCTTAGCCCCTCTTCATAGGCATTGGCGTTCTGGATGATGAAACCCGAGACCCGCGCCGGATCCTCGGCGAACATGCGAAACCCAACCGGCGCGCCATAATCGGTCATATAGACCGCGTAATTCTTCACGCCCTTCTGGTCCAGAAGCTGCGTCACCAGATCCGCCGTATTGGCAAAGCTGTAGTCATAGTCGGCAGCAAGCGGCATGTCCGAGGCTCCAAACCCGGGATAATCCGGCGCGATCACATGATACTCCTGCGCCAGCACCGGGATCAGGTCACGGAACATATAGGAAGAACTGGGGAACCCATGCAGCAGCAAAACCGTCGGGTTCCTGGGATCACCTGCCTCACGATAGGCAATCGTGAGGCCCTCGATCATTTGCGAGGAAAAGGCGGTCTCGGGCATCGTGGATGCCTGAGCCGACGGCGCCACCGCAGGAGAGAGCGTCAGCGCCGCCGTAACAAGGGCTGAATTCAGCATGTTCATCGGGTCGAATGTCATATCAATTTACCTCGTAACAGAACGTACTGCAGCCAGCAGAAACGGAATGGCTGCCTTCAGACCTTCTGGCCTGCTTTCAGTCTTTCATTCTCCGCTTTGAGCTGGGCCAGCTGGCTGCGCAGGGGGGCCAGGTGGGGCTCCAGCTCCTCCAGCGTCAGACGCTCGGGGATGTGGCTGGGGCAATTCCAGTCAAAGGCTTCCAGATGGATCAGGATGGCCCGCTCAGGCGCAGCGCGCGCGCCGGTCGGGAACAGGCCATCCGTGGCCTCTGCACCTTCGATGATTTCAACCGTGCCCCAGATCTTCAGCCGCCGCCGGTTCGGGTAATCCATCAGGATCATCGCGAGACGGGCGTTGTCGGTCAGGTTGCCAAGCGAGATATACTGCTTGTTGCCGCTGAAATCGGCATAGGCGATGGTCTTTTCGTCCACCACTTTCAGGAAACCGCGCGGCCCCCCCCGGAACTGGACGTAGGGCCAGCCGGTTTCCGAAACGGTTGCCTGATAGAAGCCGTCGCGCTCGGCGATAAAGGCGGCTTCGGCGACGCCGATCCGATCGCCGGAGCGTTCCGGGGTTTCCAGCAGGCGCCCATAGGCACGGGCAGACCCCTGCCGCTTCTGATGCTCACGCACGGATTCGGTAAAGGCAATTTCTGCAAAGGCACGGGGCATGGTTGCTCTCGCTTTCTTAGGACTGAACGGGCAGATCAGAGACCGAGGTCAGACAGACCGGGGTGATCATCGGGGCGACGGCCCAGCGGCCAGTGGAACAGACGCTCGTCTTCGCTGATCGGCTTGTCGTTGATCGAGGCGATGCGGCGCTGCATGCGGCCGTCTTCGGCGAATTCCCAATTTTCGTTGCCATAGGCCCGGTACCACTGGCCGCTATCATCGCGCCATTCATAGGCAAACCGCGCGGCAATGCGGTTGTCGGTAAAGGCCCAGAGTTCCTTGATCAGGCGGTATTCCAGCTCACGCGACCACTTGCGGGTCAGCAGGGCGCGAATTTCATCGTGGCCAGTGACGAATTCGGCGCGGTTCCGCCAGGGGCAGTTATCGGTATAGGCCGGCGCAACGATCTGAGGATCGCGGGTGTTCCAGCCATCTTCGGCAAGGCGCACCTTCTTTTTGGCGCTGGCTTCGTCGAAAGGCGGCAAGGGGGGACGGGTCATTCGGCGTGTCCTTTGGTCTTCAATTGGTTCGGAGGAGGAGAAGGTAAGGAAACCCCGGCCAGGGGGAGGCTTGGCCGGGGTTTATTGAGGGCGGCACCAATCAGTCGGCGGCCACCTTCAAGGCGAAAGCCGGGGTGTTGGCCTTCGCCACATGGGCAGCCACCGGGGCAGCCACATGAACGGAAAAAAGGGTTGCGAGAGCGGCAGCGCGGCTCGGCGCCATGACGCCATTGGCGGGGTCAGACGGAAGGGAAAGAACGGTAGCTTCCGGCGGTGGAGGCGCCAGCATCGCCACGGCAATACCTGCGGTCAGAACAACGGGAGCCAAAGGGGATCGCATGGGGCTGAATAGTCGTTTCATCTGCGCCTCCACTGCTGCGCTTGCTTAACTGTACTGATCGGTAAATCTTGAATTCAAAGTGTACTGATCGGTACCCTTTTGCAATTCATTTTTTGTGATGTCCATTGAACGAATTCGTGAACACGGTCTCAATCCTATGAAATTGTTCACTTTAATGTGTCGCAGTTGCCAACGCTGCACCTGCAAACTATGTACAGATCGGTACACAAAGAGACGAATCATGCGCCCAAACAAGCGAGACGAGCTGGTCCGAAAGGCCCTTGATGTATTTTACCGGAACGGGTTTCACGCCACCGGCATGGACAAGCTGGTGAGCGAAACCGGTGTGTCGAAGACATCGATGTACAAACACTTCCGCACCAAGGAGGATCTGATCCTCGCGGTGCTGCGCCTTCGGGATGAAAACTTCCGCCACTGGCTTTATCGCCGCATCGAAGAGCTGAGCGACACGCCGAAAGGACAGATGCTGGCGTTGTTCGACGCGCTTTCGGAATGGTTCACCAAGCCCGAGTTTCGTGGCTGCATGTTCATCAAGGCAAGCGCCGAGTTCCAGGAGATCAACCACCCGATCCACGCCCAGTCGGCCGCGCACAAGCAGATCCTGCAGGACCATTTTTCCGAAATCGCAGAGGCCGCCGACGCCAATGATCCCCGGCTGCTGGCCCGTCAGCTCCTGCTGCTGAAAGAAGGCGCAATCGTCTCGGCAGTGCTGGCGCGCGGCGGCGGGCTGGCCGGAGACCCCGCTGCGGACGCCAAAGAGGCCGCGCGCGGGCTGATTGATCTGCAGATCCCCTCAACCTGACACCTGCCCGGTTGTTCAACCGGTCATTCAAACCGGCGGAAAACGCAGCCGTCGGTGATCAACTCGGGCGGCGTCATGCACAGGCTGCGGGCTACCTGATAGGCCGCCAGCACCTTTGGCACGTAATCCCGCGTTTCCGGAAAGGGCGGCACGCCCTGATGGCTGCGCACCGCGCCCTCGCCCGCGTTATATCCGGCCAGGGCCAGAACCGCGTCGTTTTCAAATTCCTGCATCAGCCAATCGAGGTATTTGACGCCCCCCGCAATATTCTGCGGCGCCTCGAAGGCATCGGTAACCCCAAACCGGTTGGCGGTGTCCGGCATCAACTGCATCAGCCCCTGCGCCCCGGCCGAGCTTTGCGCATCTACCCGCCCCTCGCTTTCGACCGCGATCACCGCCAGAGCCAGCGCCGGAGAGACCCGTGTGCCCACACTGGACAAAAGGATCGGCGTGCCTTGCGCTGCAACGATGTCCTGCAGCAGCTGCAGCCGCGGCGCAGCAACGCCACCTGTGCCCCCGGGTGAGGAAAGCGCGGCGATGGCAAGCTCCAGACGTGCAGCGCCGGTTGTCGCCCCCAGTTCCGGCGCAACCTGCTCCCAGAACCACTCATAGCGCCCCGGCTGGATCTCTCCGTCAGCTTCGCCGGTCGCCACCGCTTGCGCTGGGGGCGCCTCTGCATTTGGTTCGATTTGCACGGTGATGCGCGGCCCTGCCCCGGGTTGCGGCGGCTTGACCCGCTTTGCCTCGAAGTCGGGAAAAGGTTTAGGCGCCTGTTCCGCGCTTACGGGAAAGGCAAGCCAAAGGGAAAACCACACCGCAACGGCGGCACGAAAACGACGAATGGTCATGGGACTATTCAAAATCCTGTGAAGCGCTCAGCTTTTGGGTCTCAAGACTCGGTGAAATCCCTACCCGAATCCAGTCCACAGGTTCAGAATCTGGCATATTCGCCATATTTACAGGGGCCTGCCGCGCAAAAGCCACGCAGGTTTACACCTCATAAAGACTTAAATTCTTTAATTTCAGAGCTTTGCTAAATTTCTTTAAAAATCATTAAATTTTGACTGCCTTTCCGGTTTTCGGCCCAAATGCTGCCACGCTCACCCGGCTATATGTATTCATCCAAGCCGGACAGGGTCGGTGAGAGAGAGAGACAGACCCACACAACGGACGGCGGGATAGTGCAAATTCAGTGATCCTTTGGAGGGACATAACCATGATCAAGTTCATCAAAAACTTCCGTAAAGACGACTCTGGCGCCGTGACCGTTGACTGGGTTGTTCTGACCGCAGCCGTTGCCGCCCTGGCAGGCGCTGTCTACACGGCAATCGAAACCGGTTCGGGCAACCTGACCACCGCAACCAGCACCTTCCTGACCGATAAAGGCACCACCGTTGGCACCGCAGGCCAGTAATTAGTCTTAGGACAATATTACGGAACAGTTTTGGGCCGCGCCTTTGCCACAAGGGCGCGGCCTTTTTCCCAGACGCTAAGCGGGAGCGGGACATCATGAAAAAGATCTGGTCTTTTCTAGCCCGAGACGAGGGTGCAGTGACTGTCGACTGGGTCGTTCTGACCGCAGCAATCATTGGTCTGACTGTGCTGATTTCCTCTGCAATGGAAGATGGTGCAATGGGACTGGCCAATGCGCTGATGGCCTATATGTCCAACTGGACGTTCGGCTGAACAAGGCACTCCCGATGGCTCTGACCGGCTGCCTCGCGCAGTAGATTTCAGAATCAAGCCCCCGACTCCACCATGTGGACGCCGGAAGATAACAAATGAGAGGTACCACAATGCGTGCGGTTTTCGGACTCGTGCTGATTGTCGGTGTCGCCCTGGCCGGTGGCGCCGTTATGATGGCGAAGAACTACATCTCGGCCTATCAGAACGAACTGGCCCGCGAGCGGGCAAACCGGGCCGAAGTCGTCCCGGTCACAGATGTATACGTTGCAGACAAGGCGCTGAAATATGGCGAACGGCTGAGCGAGGATGCCGTCCGTAAGGTACGCTGGCCGGAAAATGCCGTTCCGGAAGGTGCATTTACCAGCCTTGAGGCGCTGTTTCCTCCCGAACGCGCCGATGAGCCGCGCGTCGTGTTGCGCACCATGGAAAAGGGCGAACCGCTGCTTGCGGTCAAGGTCACCGCGCCGGGCGAAGATGCAGGTATTACCTCGCGCCTCGCCCGCGGCATGCGTGCCTTTGCCATCAAGGTTGATGTGGCATCCGGTGTGTCCGGCTTCCTGCGCCCCAGTGACCGCGTCGATGTCTACTGGACCGGCACCGTGCGGGGCACCAATTCCAATGTCCAAGGGGAAGTCACCCGGCTGATCGAAACCAACGTCGAGTTGATCGCCGTCGATCAGAGCGCAGGCGGAGACATCAGCGGCGCGGTGATCGCCCGCACCGTCACCGTGGCCGCCCGGCCCGAGCAGGTCGCCGCCCTCGCCCAGGCCCAAAGCACCGGCAAACTGTCCCTCGCCCTTGTTGGCGCTCAGGACGATACCGTGGCTGCGCTTGTCGAAGTGGACCAGCGCAAACTGCTGGGGCTCAGCGCGGTGGAAGCACCGGTTATCGCCAAGGAAGAGCGGGTCTGCACCATCCGTACCCGCCGCGGCGCCGAGGTGGTCGAGATCCCGATCCCCTGCTCCGACTGAAGCACAAGTCGGCACAAGATGCAGTAAAACCAAATAGTCCCAAGACCTTGGACCACACGCCAGTCACCCAGAATGGGCGGCTGGCGTGTTCTTTTGTTGCCCCGACCCCACACAGCCGCGCTGCCACAGCCGCCCGTTTTCCTTTGATTCTTGCAATAATTCGGGAACTGCCGCACAGTGACCTGAAATATCGGGCAAAAAGACCCGGAGTTGAGGCGTGATCGGAAAGGCAGGTCACATGGCATTTCGTAGGTTTGTAGCGGCAGCCCTGACCGGGCTATCGTTGGTGTGTATGGCCGTCCCGGACGGGGCTTTGGCCAATGGATTGCGCGTGGTGAAGAAAGGGACTTCGGCATCGCTGAATGTGCCTATGAACCGCGCCGTCGTGGTCGAAAGCGACGAACCCTTTGCCGAACTGAGCATCGCCAATCCCAGCATCGCCGACATCTCTTCTCTTTCCGACCGCACGATCTATGTGCTTGGCAAATCGCCCGGCTTGACCACTCTGACGCTGCTGGATGCCTCGGGGCGGCTGATCACCAATGTGGATGTGCGCGTCGCCGCCGACGTGACCGAGTTCAAGGAACGCCTGCGCCAGATCCTGCCCGGCGAGAAGATCGAAGTGCGCACTGCCAATGACGGCATTGTGCTCTCCGGCACCGCCTCCAGCTCGGCCCGCCTGCAGCGGGCGCTGGATCTTGCCGAACGCTATGCCCCCGACCGCGTCAGCAACCTGATGTCCGTCGGCGGCGTACAACAGGTCATGCTGAAAGTCCGTTTTGCCGAAATGCAGCGTTCCGTCTCCAAGTCGCTCAGCTCTTCGCTGGGGATCAACGGCGGCAGCAGCTTTGGCGTCAACGGTGGCACCAACACCTTGAACAACCAGCCCGGCCTGACCAATTCGCTGACCGGCAACATTCCCGCCGCCAATAGCAATACCGGCGCCGTCTTGTTTGGCTTTAACGCCGGGTCGGTTCAGGTCGGGCTGCTGCTTGAGGCGCTGGAACAGAAGGGGGTCGTGCGCACCCTGGCCGAACCCAACCTTTCCGCCCTGTCCGGACAAGAGGCAAAATTCCTGGCCGGCGGTGAATATCCGGTTCCGGTGGCCCAGCAAGATGGGCTGATCACCGTCGAATTCAAACCCTTCGGGATCGAGTTGAACTTCATTCCCCGCGTGGTGGATGAGGACATCGTGAACCTGGAACTGAAGGCCGCCGTCTCGGCCATCGACCCGACCAATTCGCTGGAGCTGAACGGGCTGTCGATCAACGCGTTTTCACGCCGCGAAACCTCGACCACGGTTGAGATGCGTGATGGCGAAAGCTTTGCCATCGCCGGGCTTATCAAGGACGAATTCCTTGATAACTCGTCACAATTGCCCTGGCTTGGGGATGTACCGGTGCTCGGCGCCCTGTTCCGCAGCGCCGATTATCAACGCGCCCAGACCGAACTGGTCATCATCGTCAGCGCCCATCTGGTCACCCCGACCCGTGGCGAGGCTCTGACGCTTCCGACCGACCGCATCAAGCCGCCGAGCGAAGCGGACCTGTTCCTGTTCGGCCGCACCGCACGCAGCAGCTCCGGCCCCGCCAGTGAAGTGGCGAAACAGGACTTCAACGGCTCTTATGGCTATGTAATGGACTGACCACAGGAAAGATGGGGCCGATGATCAAGAAATCCGCTGTTCTGGCACTGCTTCTTGCCACTTCCGCCTGCGCAACGCGGGAAGCGGGCAAACCGCTGTCAGGTGACCTGTTTGGCCAATCCAATGCCAATAATACTGCCGTGATGAGCGGCGAGCGCGATTTCGCAATCCAGCTCGCGGGCCGGTTCGCCGAGGAAGTTCCGACCACCATCAACTTCGAATTCGACAGCGCCCAGCTTGACGGTGCCGCCCGCGCGACGCTGGACCAGCAGGCACACTGGATCAAACAGTTCCCCGAGGTCCGCTTCCGCGTTTACGGCCATACCGATGCCGTCGGCAGCAGCAGCTATAACAAACGCCTTGGTCGGCGCCGCGCACAGGCCGCCGTTAACTACCTGGTTTCACGCGGGATTAGCCGGGCCCGGCTGGAGGCAATGGTATCCTATGGCGAGACCCAGCCGCTCATCGTCACGCAGGACCGTGAACGGCGCAACCGCCGCACCGTGACCGAGGTCAGCGGCTTCCTGAAACGACATCCCACGGTGCTGGATGGCAAGTATGCGCAGATCATCTACCGCGAGTATGTTGCCAGTGCCGTTCCCGCCTCGACGCTGACGGCTGAGCAATCGCTGCAGAGCAATCTGGAATAAAATTCCGACTCAAAACCCCTTAACTTTTCCCTACAATTGGGGCTTTTTCGTCCAATTGTGGTCAAGATCTTAACGGACATTCTCTACAAGAGGTGAGGTGCGCCCCGCTCCGGGGCCCGGCTTCTTTTGACTATGAGGATGTTGGCGATGAGCAGCGGACTGCCGCAAACTGATACACCTGCAATTGTTGCCTGTACGATCAGTCGCGATGTTCAGAATTTCGACCTCTTGATCGAAGACATGGAGGCAGCTCTGGGTGAAGCCTGGGGCGATCTCGGGTTTTCCGAGGCGCTGGCGTTCTTCGCCCAGCCCGAGGCAGAAACCCTGCAATTCGTTGCCATGGCGATGGATGCCCAGGACGAGGATGATCTGACCCTGATGGGGGAAATCATCGCACAGGCCCATGCCAAGGAGATCAAGGTCATCCTCATCGCCGAAGACGTGACCCCGGCAGCGCTGCATTCGCTGCTGCGCCAGGGCGCCGATGAATTCATCCCCTACCCCTTGCCGGAACAGGAATTGCAGGCGGCCATCGACCGGCTCAGCGCCGAGGACAAGCCGCCGGAACCCGACACCAATCCGCACCAGCTGAAAAGCGGCAGTCGACGCGAAGGGGCCTTGATCGCCTGCCACGGCCTGGCCGGTGGCACCGGATCGACCACGCTGGCGGTGAACCTCGCCTGGGAGCTGGCCGAGCTGAGCAAGAGCAAGGAACCACGCGTCTGCCTGTTGGATTTCGACATGCAATACGGTTCGGTTTCCACCTATCTTGACCTGCCCCGCCGCGAAGTCGTGATGGAAATGCTGAGCGAAACCGAAAGCCTGGACGAAGAGGTGTTTGGACAAGCGCTGCTCCCCTTCCAGGATAAGCTTCAGGTGCTGACCGCCCCGTCGGACATGATTCCGCTGGAAATCATCACCCCTGAGGACGTGGAACGGGTGATCGAAATGGCGCGCAGCCATTTTGATTTCGTGGTGGTAGATCTGCCACATACGCTGGTGCAATGGTCCGAAACCATGCTGCACATGGCCCATGTCTATTTCGCGATGATCGAGCTTGATATGCGCTCGGCCCAGAACACCCTGCGGCTGAAACGGGCGCTGCAATCCGAAGGCTTGCCGTTTGACAAGCTGCGCTTTGCGCTGAACCGGGCGCCGAAATTCACCGACCTCAGCGGCAAGAGCCGCGTCAAACGCATGGCAGACAGTCTCGGGATCTCGATTGAACTCTTGCTACCGGACGGCGGCAAACCTGTACTGCAAAGCTGCGACCACGGTCTGCCGCTGGCGCTGTCCAATCCAAAGAATCCACTGCGCAAGGAAATCGCGAAGCTCGCGCAATCCCTGCACGAGCTGGGCCAGGCGGAAGCCGACGCAGCCGCTTAGGCTGCGGCAAAACCGGGGGATAGAAGTTGTTTTCGAAATACAAAAAACCAGCCGCCAAGAAACGTCCGGCACCGGTTCAGGCGTCTGCTGCGCCTGTCGCAGCTGCCCCGGCGGCCGCCGAAGCTGCGCCCAAAGCGGCCGCCTCCCTACGTCGGCCCATGACGCGCGCCAAGGCCGAAGCGCCGCAGGCGGACAGGGACCGCAAGCGCAAAGAACGGCTGGGCGAAATCAAGGTGCAGCTGCACCGTGAACTTCTGGAAAACCTGAACCTCGCAGCCCTTGAAAAAGCCAGCGAAAAGGAATTGCGCACCGAAATCTCGCAGATCGCCGGCGAAATCCTTGAAGAAAAGGGTATCGCCCTCAACCGCGAAGATCGCATGACGCTCAACAAGGAGCTGTATGACGAAGTCACCGGTCTGGGGCCGCTGGAAACCCTGCTTCAGGACGAAACCGTCAGTGATATCCTGGTCAATGGGCCGCAGCAGATCTTTGTCGAGCGCGAAGGCAAGCTGCAACTGTCGGATGTGACCTTCAAAGATGAAAAGCACCTGATGCGGATCATCGACAAGATCGTCTCGGCCGTAGGTCGGCGGGTCGATGAATCCAACCCTTATGTGGACGCCCGCCTTGCCGATGGCTCCCGTTTCAATGCCATGGTCCCGCCAGTTGCGGTTGACGGATCGCTGGTTTCGATCCGGAAATTCAAAAAAGACAAGCTCGGCATCGACGATCTGGTGAACTTCGGCGCCTTTACCGAGGAAATGGCCGCCTATCTTCAAGCTGCTGTGTCGACCCGGCTGAACGTGATCGTCTCGGGCGGTACCGGTTCGGGCAAGACCACCACGCTCAACGCGCTGTCCAGCTTTATCGACGATTCGGAACGCATCCTCACCATTGAGGATACCGCCGAACTCCAGCTGCAGCAGACCCACGTGGGCCGCATGGAGAGCCGCCCGCCAAACGTCGAAGGCAAAGGCGAAGTTTCCCCGCGCGACTGTTTGAAAAACGCCCTTCGGATGCGCCCGGACCGGATTATCGTCGGCGAAACGCGCGGTGAAGAGGTCATCGACATGCTGCAGGCGATGAACACCGGCCACGACGGATCGATGACCACGATCCACGCCAACTCGGCCCGCGATGGGATTTCGCGGCTTGAGAACATGATCGCCATGGCCGGGATTGAAATGCCGATCAAGGCGGTGCGCAGCCAGATCGCCAGCGCGGTGAACGTGATCGTTCAGGCCTCACGCCTGCAGGATGGTTCGCGCCGGATGACCTCGATCACCGAAATCACCGGCATGGAAGGTGATGTGATTTCCATGCAGGAGATCTTCCGCTTCCAACGCGTCGGGCTGACCCCGGAAAACAAGATCATCGGCCATTTCACCGGCACCGGCGTACGCAGCCACTATTCCGAACGCTTCCGTTTGTGGGGCTATGACCTGCCGCCGTCGATCTATGAGCCCACGCGGATGGAGGTGATCTGATGCAAATCCCTATCGAACCGCTGATCTATGGACTGATTTTTGTCGGCGTCATCGTGCTGGTCGAAGGCATCTATCTGGTCGTCTTTGGCAAGTCCATCCGGCTCAACAGCCGGGTCAGCCGTCGTCTGGAAATGATGGAGAAGGGCAATACCCGCGAACAGGTACTGGAACAGCTGCGTAAAGAGCTGAAACAGCACGGCAAATCTCAAACCATCCCACTTTATTCTTTGCTGGCGGAACGGGCTCAGAAGGCAGCGATCGCCTTTACCCCCAAGCAGTTAATCATGATCATGGGGCTGGTTGCGATCATCGCCTTTATCGGGCTCAGCGTGGGCACCGCTGCACCGTTCCCCGTGCGCATTTTGGGCTCCATCGTGATCGGCGTCGGCGGCGTCTTCTTCTGGGTCAACAAGAAGGCCACCAAGCGTATGACGATGATCGAGGAACAGCTGCCCGACGCGGTCGAACTGATGGTGCGTTCGCTGCGGGTCGGCCATCCTTTCACCTCGGCCATTCAGATCGTCTCGAACGAAATCGAAGACCCACTTGCCTCAGAGTTCGGAATGATTGCCGATGAAGCCGCCTATGGCCGCGACGTGGGTGAATCGCTGAAAGAAATGGCCGAACGGCTGGACATGCAAGACATGCGTTTCTTGGCAGTCGCCGTTACCATCCAGCAGCAATCGGGCGGCAACCTGGCCGAGGTTCTGGCCGGGCTGGCCAAAGTGATCCGCGCCCGCTTCCGCCTGTTCCGCAAGGTGAAGGCGATTACCGCCGAAGCGCAATGGTCGGGCAAGTTCCTCTCTGCCTTCCCGCTTCTGGCACTGGGGGGCATTCTTCTAAAGGATCCGAACTATTACGACAATGTTCTGGATCACCCGTGGTTCATACCTGCCTGTTTCCTTGTCGGGATCATGCTGACCGTGAACCTGTTCGTGATGAAAATGCTGACCAATATCGAGGTCTGAGGAGCGCGCAATGTCCATTCTGTCCGACATCAACGGCTTTCTGACCGATCAGTTCGGCGCCTTCGGTCCGCTGCTGGCGCTGGGTCTTCTGGGTCTGTTCATGATCCTGCTGGCGATCCCGCTGATCCTCAATCAGCCTGAGGATCCGCTGAAGAAGCTGCAAAAGAACATGGCCCCGGAAACGCAGGCAAAACCGCAAAAAGAACGCCTGCGCCAGGCCAACCGCAACGAACAGCTGCAGAAATTCGCCTCCTTCCTGGAGCCGCAGAACGCCGAGGAACTTTCGGCGATGGAACTGAAGCTGCGTCAGGCCGGCTATGCCTCAAAGGACTCAGTGCGCCTGTTCCATTTTGCCCAGTTTGCCCTGGGTCTTCTGGGGCTTGGCGCGGGGCTGTTCTATGTCTTCGTGCTGAAGGCCGGCACTGAATTTGACAGCCAGCAGTTGGCACTGCGCATCATCGGCCCCGGCGGCGCGGGCTATATGCTGCCCAAATACTGGGTCACCCGCCGTATCGAAGAGCGCAAGAAACAGATCACCCAAGGCTTTCCCGATGCGCTCGACATGATGCTGGTCTGCGTGGAGGCAGGTCAGTCGCTGGACCAGTCCATCGTGCGCGTCGCCAAGGAACTGCACGCCTCTTACCCGGCGTTGGCCGAGGAGTTCGAAGTGGTGGCCTATGAGATGAAAGCGGGCAAGGAACGGGAAAAGGTGCTGCGCGACATGGGCACCCGCTGCGGGGTTCAGGATGTTTCGTCCTTCACCACCGTGATGATCCAGTCGCAGGCCTTCGGCACCTCGATCGCCGATGCGCTGCGGGTCTATGCCGACGAAATGCGGGACAAACGCGTGATGCGTGCCGAAGAGGCTGCAAACAAGTTGCCAGTGAAAATGACTCTTGCCACAATGGGCCTCACGGTGCCGCCGCTGCTGATCATTCTGGTTGGACCTTCGGTGCAGGGCATCCTGAATATGGGCAACATGGGTAACTGATCATGACCAATTCGCGGAGGGCAGTGCCCCACCGCCTATACGTTTCTGAAACCGCCATCCATGCCGCCGCGCTGATGGCGGTGTTTGCTGTTGGGGCCTGCGATACGCAGATTATGCATCAGGATCCCGCCAGCCCCTGGGCACCCGGCGTGGATACCCGCAAACAGGCCGAGGACGGGCTGGTGGTCGGCCACCGGCTGATGGATGCCGGAGAGTACGAGCTGGCCCTTGATGCCTTTACCCGCGCCGGGTTGGAGCACGGGCTGACCGCCGAGGTGCTGTCCAGCATGGGATCGGCCAATCTGGGACTTGGCCGTCTGGGTCAGGCAGAAACCCTGCTGCGACGCGCAACAAAGGCCGCGCCAGACTGGCCCGAGGCCCTGAACAACCTTGGCGTCGTCCTTATGGAGCGCGGAAAAACTCCGGAAGCCACACAAATTCTGCGCCGTGCCTATGCGCTGGATAATGGCGAAAGTGACGCAATCCGGGATAATTTGCGCCGGGCTCTCGAAAATCTTGAAAATTCCGCGCATAGTGATCCGCAAAACGAAAGTCGAAACGACTACACTTTGATGCGGCAAGGCGGCGGCAGCTACCGGATTGGCAAGGTGCCCTGACTCCAAGACCGCAAAGGCAGAGCAGCAAAAGGACGCATAAAATGCGCCAGTCAATTCTTGTGACACCATGCCTGATCGGCGCACTGGCCCTGTCGGCCTGCGTAAAACCCGATGGCAAGGAAACCGTCGAACGGGCGTTTCAGGACGTGAACGTCGTCGATGAACACAACCTCAACGATGTGATGCTGACCGTGGCGGACCCGAATGAGGCGGTGAGCTACTTCCAGAAATCGCTGAAATCCGCTCCGGACCGGATCGATTTCCAGCGCGGGCTGGCCACTTCGATGATCCGCGCCAAACGCAATACCGAGGCCGCAAGCGCCTGGAAAAAAGTCGCGGCCCACCCCGAGGCGACCGTGGAAGACAAGGTCTCGCTGGCAGACGCCCTGATCCGCACCGGCGATTGGAAAGGAGCAAAGGCCGCGCTGGATTCAGTGCCACCAACACATGAAACCTATCGCCGGTATCGGCTTGAGGCGATGGTGGCGGATGCCAACAAGGAATGGAAACGCGCCGACAGTTTCTATGAAATCGCCACTGGCCTCACCACGCAGCCAGCCAAGGTGATGAACAACTGGGGCTATTCAAAACTCTCACGCGGCAGCTATGCCCAGGCCGAGCGCCTGTTCAGCGACGCCATCCGGCAGGATCCCTCGTTGTTCACCGCCAAGAACAACCTGGTTCTGGCCCGCGGTGCCCAGCGCAATTACACCCTGCCGGTGATCCCGCTCGATCAGACAGAGCGCGCCCAACTGCTGCACACGTTGGCGCTGTCGGCGGTGAAGCAGGGCGACGTCAAGACCGGTGAGAACCTGCTGCGCGAAGCCATCGCTACCCACCCCCAGCATTTTGAGGCCGCAGCCCGTTCGCTGGCAGCCCTCGAAAACGGCTGATCCATGGTCCATCTGGCCATCCCGGCCCAGGCCGCGCTGTGGTTCCTGCCCTTCGTGCTGCCGCTGTGCTATGCGGCAGCGCTGACGGATCTGCGCGGCATGCGCATTCCCAACTGGATCAATGACACGCTGGGTGCAGTCTATGTGGTGGTTGGGCTTTTCGTGATGCCGTCCTGGGCCGATTATGGCTGGCAACTGCTGCATCTTCCCGTCGGGATCGGCCTTGGCTTTCTGTTCTATTCGGCCGGCATGATCGGCGCCGGGGATGCCAAATTCGCCGGGGCTGCCGCGCCGCTGGTGGCGCTCGCTGATCTGCCTGCGGTGATGATGATCTTTTCCGCCAATCTCCTTGCGGGCTTTGTCACCCATAGGCTGGTGAAATACACACCGCTGCGCAGGCTCGCGCCCGACTGGCGCAGCTGGAACGTCGGCAGCAAGTTTCCCATGGGCCTGTGCCTTGGCGGCACATTGGCCATCTACCTGATCCTTGGCACCCTGTTTGGCAGCCTGCCTGCAGCCGCCTGATACCAAAGCTGAGACCTCCTGTCGGTCACTAAAATCCAGCTCAAATTGCAACGCCTTTCCCGGAAATGCACCAGCATTGCCGTTGTCTTGCCACAGTGGTGAATAGACTGTGAGGTCAGCAACGCAGCTCTTGTCCCCTGCCCCGCCAGGCAGAGGCGTAGCAGGGGCACAGGATGAACAGACAGGCCGTGACATGAACATGCAGACCAGCGCCGTGGTGGCGCCGCCCGCGCCCAAGGGGCTTGCCCAGATGCAGCTGCCCATCGTGATGATGCGCGATATCCTTCTGAAAACCATGTTCCGCAAGAACGCGGATATGGTCAGCGATATCGCCGCCGCGCTGTGCCTGCCGATCCCGGTAACGCAGGAACTGGTCGACATGGCCCGCGAACAGAAACTGCTGGAGGCGACCGGCACGCTCAACGCCAACAGTGGTAATGAAATGGGCTATCAGCTGACCGATGCGGGGCGCGCGCGCGCGCTCGATGCGCTCAGCCAGTCCGAATACTACGGTGCCATGCCTGTGCCGCTGGATGTCTACCGCGAACAGGTCGAACGCCAGTCGATCCGCAACATCATGGTCACCCGGCAGCAGCTGACCGATGCGATGGGGCACCTGATCCTGCCCGACAGCCTGCTGGACCACCTCGGCCCTGCCGTCAGCGCTGGCCGGTCGATCCTGATGTATGGCCCACCCGGCAACGGGAAATCCTCGATCTCGAACGGGATCCGCGATGCCCTGGGCGATTGTGTCTACGTGCCGCGCGCCATCGAATACGCCGGTCAGGTTATCACTGTCTATGACCCCATCGTGCACACCGCGGCCCCCGAAGAAGCCGAAGACCCCAATGCCCTGCGCCGCCCGCGCCGGTTCGACACGCGCTATGTGAAATGCGAACGGCCCACCGTGGTCACAGGCGGCGAATTGTCCCTGTCGATGCTGGATCTGGTCTACAACCCGACCGCGCGCACCTACCAGGCGCCGCTGCAATTGAAATCTACTGGCGGCATCTTCATCGTCGACGACCTTGGCCGTCAGGCAGAGCCGCCACAGGCCCTGGTCAACCGCTGGATCGTGCCACTGGAAGAGGGGCGCGACATCCTGGCGCTGCAATCGGGCGAAAAGTTCGAAGTGCCCTTCGACACGCTGGTGATCTTTTCCACCAACTTTCACCCGAACGAGATCTTTGACCAGGCGGCGCTGCGACGGATCTTCTTCAAGATCAAGATCGACGGTCCGGATCAGGAAAACTTTCTCAAAATCTTTGCGCTGGTGGCCCGCAAGAAAGGGATGCGCCTGGACGAGGCCACGTTGGTGCATCTCCTGAAGACGAAATACCCCACCATCGACAACGTATACGCCAACTACCAGCCGGTGTTCCTGATCGACCAGATGATGGCGATCTGCGATTTCGAAGGCATCCCCTACGAGATGAGCCCCGATCTGATCGACCGGGCCTGGGCGAACATGTTTGTCAAGGACGAGGAAATCGTGAAGTAAGGCGCGGCAAACAGCACGCCCCGGATCAGGCTCTGTACGGCCTGCCTTTTGGCGGCATCTAATCCGCTTCTGCCGTCCGGCTCATGCTGCGCTCCTCCAGCGGGATTTCCGCCAGGAACAGCGACATCAGGCAGGCAAGGCAAGCCAGCACCGTTGCTGCCCAGAACACCGGGTGCAGCGCCTCGGCGATGCCGGTCACCACCGCCTCGCGCAGGCCCGGCTCCATCGCCATGATGGCATCCTTGCTGAGGCTGCGCGGGTTCATACCGCCAAGGGCGCCGCCCAGTTCCCGCGTCAGACCGGCGGCAAACACCGCGCCAAAGACCGCCGTGCCGACAGAGCCGCCGATCATCCGGAACATATTGGCGCTGGCGGTGCCGACGCCGACCATGGTCAGCGGCACCGCGTTCTGGATCGAAGTGACGCCAACCGCCATCACCGGCCCGATCCCCAGCCCGGTCAACACCATCGACACCGCGATCCACCATTCGGGTGTGCTGGTGCCCATCTGCGCAAGGGAGGCCATCGCCCCGGCCAGGATCAGCGTGGATACGGTGGGCATCCACCGATACCGCCCGGTCCGCACCATGATCCGCCCCGAGATGGAGGAACCAAGGATGATCCCGACCATCATCGGAAAGGTGAACATGCCCGACAGCGCCGGCGACATGCCCCGCACCACCTGCATGAAAAAGGGCACAAACACGATGGTACCGAACATCGCCGAACCGACGATCAGCCCAACTGCGTTGGACACCAGGAAATTGTTGATCCGGAACAGGCGCAGCGGCAGGATCGGCTCCTTGGCGCGGCTTTCGATCATCACAAAGACGGCCAGCGCCGCCAGTGTCGCGATCAACAGCCCCTGCATCTCTGCGCTGCTCCAGGGCAGGGTAGAGCCGCCAAGGCTCGCTGAGATCACCGCCAGTGAAAGCAGCAGCGACAGGCTCAACCCGCCGGCATAGTCAATCGACGGTCGCCGCCCGGTCGGCACCGTGGCCAGCGAACGGGCCAACACCACAAAAGCCGCCAACCCCAGCGGCAAGTTCAGCAGGAACAGCCACTCCCACGCGAAATGCTGCACGATAAAGCCACCCGCCAGCGGGCCGACCACGGTTGAGGCAGCAAAGACGCTGCCCAACATCCCCTGATAGCGCCCCCGCTCGCGGGCGGGGACAGCATCGGCGACAGTGGCCATAGAGACGACGATCAGCCCGCCGCCGCCAACGCCCTGTACAAACCGCCCCGCCACCAGCACCCAGAGGTTCGGCGCCAGCGCGCAGATAAGTGAGCCAACAAGAAACACCACGATGCCGCCCTGCATCACCGGCTTGCGCCCGAACAGGTCGCCCAGCTTGCCACAGACCGGCGCCCCGACGGTCGCCGCCATCAGATAGGCGGTAATGACCCAGGTGATCTGCGACAATCCGCCCAGCTCGCTCAGAATCGTGGGCAGCGCCGTCGTCACCACCGTCTGACCCAGCGAGGCAATGAACAAGACAGAGGCCACCGCGCCGATCATCAGCTTCAGCTCTCTGTCGTCCAGGGCTCCGGGGGTGCTTGGGATCGGTCCGCTCACGTGATAATCCTTGCTCTGGCTTGATTTGAAAGGGGGCCGCTCCGCAGTTGCATTGCGTTCGGCCCTGAAACAGGTCATCTGATAATAGCACATGTATGACGATGTCATTTACATGTCAACAGCATGTAATTTTGTCAGCCCCCCGGGCCGACGACCTCCTGGAGGATGGAACCATAGCCGGGCGCAACACCGAACTGACGAATTTCCTGGAACAGGCCGGGATTGACAGCCGCACCAGCACGGCAGCGCTGGAGATTGACGACGTGCTGCAACAGTGGCGGCGCCGGGTGAACAAGCGCGAGCTTGGCTCGGCGGCGCTGGCGGCCTTTGGGCTGGCCGAGGAGGTCGATCTGGCCCAGCTTGACGTGATGATGGCGATCTGGGCCCCGGCGAGCACCTTTGGCAGCGACGATGCCGAGGAAGAGGTCATGGTCTCTACCATCGCCACCCGGCTGCGCATCGACCCCTCGCGGGCCTCACGCCTGACCAGCGACCTGATCGCCCGGGGCCTTGCACGCCGGACCGTCAGTCAGCGCGACGCCCGCCGCACGCTGGTTGAACTGACGGAACGCGGCACCGCCATCATCGAGGCCGTGCGCCAGTTCAAGTTCCTTGTTCTCGGAGAATTCCTCTCAGGCTGGAGCGAAGAGGAACTCGCCCTATTTGTCCCCCTGTTCGAACGGTTCGTCACCTGGACCGAAGAAGCCGGGGATATTGGTAACAACCGGTTCCCGGAGGAAATCAAAGCCATCAGCGCGCGGCTGGCGCAGGTCCCCGGCGCCTCCTGACGCCCTGCCCACGCCGCCCCAAACGGAACCTTTATGGATAGCACCGCCGCCTTGCCGCCCCGGATCCTGGACTGGTTCAGCGCCCGGGGCTGGACCATCCATCCGCATCAGCAGGACATGCTGGACCGTGCCACCGATCCCGCCACGCTGCTGATCGCCCCCACCGGCGGCGGCAAGACGATGGCCGGTTTCCTACCGACGCTGGCCGAGCTGGCGGACGGCAGCCACGAAGGTCTGCACACGCTCTATGTCTCACCACTCAAGGCGCTGGCGGCGGATATCAAACGCAACCTGCGCACGCCGGTTGAGGAAATGGGACTGCCGATCCGGATTGACGACCGCACCGGCGACACCCCGCAATCGCGCCGCAAACGCCAGCGCGCCGACCCGCCGCATATCCTGCTGACCACCCCCGAAAGCCTGGCGCTGATGGTGTCCTACGAGGATGCCGCCCGCACCTTTGGCGGGCTGCGGCGCATCGTCATCGACGAAATCCACGCCCTTGCCGAAAGCAAACGCGGTGATCAGCTGATGCTGGCGCTGGCGCGGCTGCAAAGCCTCT
This sequence comes from Pseudophaeobacter sp. 1A16562, assembly GCF_041008785.1. Lineage (NCBI taxonomy): Bacteria > Pseudomonadati > Pseudomonadota > Alphaproteobacteria > Rhodobacterales > Roseobacteraceae > Pseudophaeobacter > Pseudophaeobacter sp. 1A16562. The sequence continues at coordinate 146,047 of NZ_JAXGFT010000001.1, forward strand.
GCCCGGATCTGCGCCGGGTGGGCCTTTCGGCCACGGTGGATGATCCCGCCGCCATCGCCCGCTATCTGGCGCGCCATCCGGACCCCTGCGATATCGTGCTGGCTGATCCCGGCCCCGCCCCCGATATCGCCATGTTGCACACGAGTGAGGCACCGCCCTGGGCCGGGGGCGGCGCGGCCCATGCGATCCCTGCCGTGCTGGAACAGATCCACGCCCATCAGACCACGCTGATCTTTCACAACACCCGGGCACAGGCGGAAATCTTCTTTCACAACCTGTGGCTTGCCAATGAAGACGCGCTGCCCATCGCCATTCATCACGGCTCGCTTGACCGGGCGCAGCGCGAGCGGGTCGAGGCCGCGATGGTCGCCGGAGAGCTGCGCGCCGTGGTCTGTACCGGCTCGCTGGATCTGGGCATCGACTGGGGTAACGTGGATCTGGTGATCCAGATCGGCGCCCCGAAGAACGTCAAACGGCTGGTGCAGCGCATCGGGCGCGCCAATCACCGCTACAACGCCCCGTCCAAGGCGCTACTGGTGCCTGCCAACCGGTTTGAGGTGATCGAATGCCACGCCGCGCTGGAGGCGGTGCAGGCAGGCAGGCTTGATGGCGATCCACGCCCACCGGGACCGCGCGACGTGCTGTGCCAGCATATCCTGATCACCGCCTGCGCGGGACCGTTTGATGCCGATGCGCTTTATGCCGAGGTCATCAGCACAGGCGCCTATGCTGCCCTCAGCCGCGCGGAATTCGATGCCTGTCTCGATTTCTGCGCCACCGGCGGTTACGCCCTGCGCGCCTATGACCAATGGCAGCGCCTGCTGCAGCGCCCGGACGGCCTGTGGCAGCTGCGCGATCCGCGCGCGGCGGCCCGCATCCGCATGAATATCGGCACCATTCAGGACGCCGACCTTCTGAAGGTGCGCATGAAACAAAGCCGCGGCGGCAAGGCGCTGGGCGAGATCGAAGAGGCCTTTGCCGCCACACTGACCCCCGGCGATACCTTCCTGATCGGTGGCCAGATCGTGCGCTATGAATCCTTGCGCGAAATGACAGTGGAGGTCAGCCGCGACCGGGGCCGCAAGCCGAAGATCGCCGTGTTCTCGGGCACCAAATTCGCCACCTCCACCCAATTGAGCAAGGGCATTCTGGACCTTCTGGCGCGCGGCGACTGGCCCGATCTGCCCGCCCACACCGCCGACTGGCTTGACCTGCAGCGCCAGGTGTCCGAATTGCCCCGCGCCGGGCAGATGCTGATCGAAAGCTTTCCGCATCAGGGCCGGGAACATACCTGTCTCTATGGCTTTGCCGGGCGCAACGCTCAGCAGACGCTGGGGCTGCTGGTGACCAAACGGATGGAGGAGCTGGGCCTTGATCCGCTGGGCTTTGTCGCCACAGATTACGCCACGCTGATCTGGGGCCTTGCGGAGCTGACCGACCCCGCGCCGTTGCTGGAGGCCGAGGCCCTGCGCGACGGGCTGGAGCGGTGGCTGGCGGAAAACGCGGTGATGAAACGCGCCTTTCGCGGCGCGGCCACCATCGCCGGGCTGATCGAACGCAACAGCCCCGGCGCCCGCAAATCCGGGCGGCAGGCGACGTTTTCATCCGATATCCTCTATGACACGCTGCGCAAATACGATCCCGATCACCTGCTGCTGGATATCACCCGCGACGAAGCGCTAAGCGGGTTGGTGGATTTTGCCCGTATCGAGGAAATGGCCGACCGCATCCGGGGCCGCGTGACCCTGCGACGACTTGAGCGGATCAGCCCGCTGGCCGCGCCCTTACTGTTGGAAATGGGAAAGGTGCCAGTTCAGGGCGCGGGAGCACAGAAACTGCTGGAGCGCGAAGCCGAAGAACTGATGCGCACCTCGGGCCTCGCGGAGCTGGATTCATGAACGATCCGGCAGGATTTCAGGGCGCCTTGGTCGGCTATGATTTCACACTGGCAGGCGCACGGCTCACCGCGCTTGGCAGTGGCGCGCTCTGGTGGGCAGAGCGGCGGCTGCTTTGTGTCTCGGACCTGCATATGGGCAAATCCGAGCGCCACCTGCGGCGCGGCGGTGCGCCCCTGCCCCCTTATGAGACCCGCGATACACTGGCGCGGCTGACAGCGCAGATCCGGCAACTCCAGCCCGAAACCGTGCTCTGCCTTGGCGACAGTTTCGACGATCTGGCCGCCGCCGAGGCCCTGCCACCGGAAGACATGCAGGACCTGCGCAGCCTGATCGCCGCACAGGACTGGATCTGGGTGGAGGGCAACCACGATCCGGGCCCTGCGGGATTTGGCGGTCGCTCCTGCACCGAGATGCGCCTTGGCCCGCTCACCTTTCGCCATATTGCCGAGGGTGACGCCGAAGCCGGAGAGGTCTCGGGCCATTACCACCCCAAGGCGCGGCTACGCCGGGGCAGTGCCCGCCCCGCCTTTCTGCTGGATCGCACCCGACTGATCCTGCCCGCCTTTGGTACCTATACCGGTGGGCTGCGCAGCAGTGATCCTGCCCTTGCGGGACTGATGGCTCCAGAAGCGATTGCGATCCTGACCGGACCAAAACCCCTGCCCTGCCCAATGCCTCGCTAGGCTGGCCCCGCTAACGCAACGTCTTGTTCCCACCGGTCGCTGCAGGCCGTATGATCGCGGCATGAGCACAGATCGCATATCAGACAGTTTCGCCCGCCAAAGCATGATGCAAACCCTTGGCGCCACGCTGGATTCCGTGTCGCCAGGCAAGGTGGTGGTCTCCGCCCCCATCCTGCCCAGCAGCCTGCAACAGCATGGCGTCGCCCACGCGGCGTTGACCTTTGCCATCGGCGATACCGCAGCAGGATACGCGGCGCTGTCCCTGATGCCCGAGGATCAGGAAGTGATGACCGCAGAAATTAAGATCAACCTGCTGGCGCCCGGCGCTGGGGATCGCCTGCGGGCCACCGGCACCGTGGTGAAACCCGGGCGGCGGCTGGTCGTGGCTACCTGCGAAGTCCATGCCATCACCGGTGAGGAAGAAAAGCTGGTGGCGATCCTGCAAGGCACCATGGTGCCGGTCGCCAAGTAAAATCCTGCCCCACCAGAGACCAAACAGCAAAACACCCGCCGAAACAGTCCGGCGGGTGCAGCTGACAAAAGCGTCAGAGTATCAAAGCAATCAGGCGGTCAGACCTTCCGGCTCTGCCAGACCGTTGGCCCGGCAGCAGGCGGTGACCGTGTTGGCCAACAAGCAGGCGATGGTCATCGGACCGACACCGCCAGGCACCGGGGTGATGGCACCGGCGCGGGCCGCGGCGCTTTCGAAATGCACGTCACCGACAAGGCGGGTCTTGCCTTCGCCCTTTTCGGGGGCGTCGATGCGGTTGATACCAACGTCGATCACAGTAGCGCCTTCCTTGATCCAGTCGCCGGGCACCATTTCCGGGCGCCCGACGGCGGCCACCACAATATCGGCGCGGCGCACCACATCGGGCAGATCCTTGGTGCGGCTGTGCGCGATGGTCACGGTGCAGCTGTCACCCAGCAGCAGCTGCGCCATCGGTTTGCCCACGATATTGGAGCGGCCGATCACCACCGCGTCCATGCCCGACAGGCTGCCGTGATAATCACGCAGCATCATCAGACAGCCCAGCGGCGTGCAGGGCACCATGGATTTCTGGCCGGTGCCCAGAAGGCCGACGTTGGAGATATGGAAGCCGTCCACGTCCTTGGCCGGGTCGATGGCGTTGATCACCAGATCCTCGTCCAGGTGACCGGGCAGCGGCAGCTGCACCAGAATACCATGCACGGCAGGATCATTGTTCAGCTGGTCGATCAGCGCCAGCAGGTCGGCTTCGGACGTATCCGCTTCCAGCTTGTGCTCGTAGGAGTTCATGCCGACCTCAACGGTCTGCTTGCCCTTGGAACGGACATAGACCTGGCTCGCCGGATCCTCGCCCACCAGCACAACCGCCAGACCGGGGGTGATGCCGTGCTCTTCCTTCAGGCGCGCCACATGTTCGCCGACCTGACCACGGACTTTGGCCGCAAAGGCCTTGCCGTCAATGATATTTGCTGCCATCGCTTCGTTCCTTCTCAGGGCTGCAAGACCAGATGCGGCCTCGCGCTCATGTCTCGGGGATCTCTCGCGCCTCGCGCGAAATCGACCAATCCACCATATCGCGCCAGATACCTTCGACCAGAGCAGGATCGAGCCCCTCAGCCTCGGCGGTGCGGCAGGCGTTGACCACAACCTCCTCAACACGGGCCGGGATCCGTGCGGGCCAGCCATTCACCTGCTTCAGCTCTACCGCCCGGTCGATATAATCCGCCCGCGCCCGCAGCATCCTGACCAGTGCCACATCGAGCGCATCAATCGCGGCGCGCAACTCTCCCATATCTGCACAGTCCTGCGGTGGTTTCGGATTGGTCATCGTCACAAAAACTCCTACGGCCCGGGAATAGGTCCCCGGGCCGCAGATTGCGCAATTTGCGCCTTAGAACAAGCCTTCGATCTGCCCTTCGGCATTCAGATGGATGTTTTCCGCCGCAGGGGTGCGGGGCAGGCCCGGCATGGTCATGATCTCACCGCAGACAACCACGACAAACCCGGCGCCCGCGGAGAGGCGGACCTCACGCACCGGGACCGAGTGGCCGGTGGGCGCGCCGCGCAGGTTGGGATCGGTCGAGAAGCTGTACTGGGTCTTCGCCATGCAGACCGGCAGGTTGCCATAACCCTGATCTTCCCAGAGTTTCAGCTGATCGCGGATCTTCTTGTCGGCCAGCACTTCGTCGGCGCGGTAGATGCCCTTGGCGATACGCTCGATCTTCTCAAAAAGGGTCAGCTCATCGTTGTAGAGCGGTGCGAACTGGCTGACGCCGCTGTCGGCGATTTCCGCCACGCGGCGGGCCAGATCGGCAGAGCCTTCCGAGCCCAGTTCCCAGTGACGCGACAGGATCGCTTCGGAGCCCTGGGTTTCCACGTAGTCCTTGACCGCCTGGATTTCCGCATCGGTGTCGGTGACAAAGTGGTTGATCGCGACGACAACCGGCACACCAAAGGATTTCAGGTTGCCGATGTGACGGCCGAGGTTGGCGCAGCCTTCCATCACCGCTTCGACGTTTTCGGCGCCAAGATCTGCCTTGGCCACGCCGCCGTTCATCTTCATCGCGCGCACAGTGGCCACCAGCACAACGCAGTCGGGTGCGATACCGGCCTTGCGGCACTTGATGTTCATGAACTTCTCGGCGCCGAGGTCCGCACCAAATCCTGCTTCGGTCACCACGTAATCAGCAACTTTCATCGCGGTCTTTGTCGCGATGACAGAGTTACAGCCGTGCGCGATGTTGGCGAAGGGACCGCCATGAACAAAGGCCGGGTTGTTTTCCAGCGTCTGCACCAGGTTCGGCTGCATTGCGTCCTTCAGCAGCACCGCCATGGCGCCTTCTGCCTTGATATCACGGCAATAAACCGGGCTGCGGTCGCGGCGGTAGGCCACGATCATGTCGCCCAGACGCTTTTCCAGATCCTGCAGGTCGTTGGCCAGGCACAGGATCGCCATCACTTCGGAGGCCACGGTGATGTCGAAACCACCTTCGCGCGGGAAACCGTTGGCAACACCGCCGAGCGACACGTTGATCTGGCGCAGGGCGCGGTCGTTCATGTCGACAACGCGGCGCCACTGGACGCGGCGGATGTCGATTTCCTGCTCGTTGCCCCAGTAGATGTGGTTGTCGATCATCGCGCTCAGCAGCGAGTGTGCCGAGGTGATCGCGTGGAAGTCACCGGTGAAGTGGAGGTTCATGTCCTCCATCGGCACGACCTGCGCGTAGCCACCACCAGCGGCGCCGCCCTTCATACCGAAGTTCGGACCAAGCGAGGCTTCGCGGATGCAGACCATGGCGTTCTTGCCGATCTTGTTCAGACCATCGCCCAGCCCCACGGTGGTGGTGGTTTTGCCTTCGCCCGCCGGGGTTGGGTTGATCGCGGTCACCAGGATCAGCTTGCCATCAGGTTTATCCTGCACCGAGTTGATGAAGGACTGGCTCACCTTGGCCTTGTCGTGGCCGTAGGGCAGCAGATCGTCATGCGACATGCCCAGCTTGCTGCCGATGTCCTGAATGGGGAGCTTCTTCGCTTCGCGCGCGATTTCGATGTCACTCTTGTAGCTCATGGCCTGGTTCCTGACCTGTTTCTGTCCGTTGACCGGCTCGCGGGCCGGAGTTGACCAAGACTTAGCCAGACTGCGGCAAATGGCGCGCGTGATTTCCGACATTATCGTGTCTTGAAGCGGCGTAGGGCGAATTCGATCGGAACTTCGAGTGTCGGAAAGGAACGCATTGTTCCTTTCGGGCGCGGCTTCAGGGCGCCCAGGCGCGCTGATCCGGCACAAAAACCGTCAGAGCATCCCCGATTGAGAGCCGACCCGGACGTTCTACCCAGGCGGTGATTCCCCGTCGGTTTTTCGCCGCAGGTTTGAATTTCGCGCCGTAACCGCCATGATCCTTTTCGATCTCGCGCCCCGGCAGCACGCAGGGGCGGTTCTCCATATCCACGGTCAGGGTGGTGCCATCCGGCCCCTGCAGCCGGGAACTGGGCGGGATGAAGGTGAAATCGGGAATACCGCGCAGCACCAGGCTGGCACCCAGCCAGGCCGGGTCGATCTGCTCCAGCCCCATATCCGCGGCAATCAGGGCCAGCTCTTCCTCAGAGAGAATGGTCAGCTGGCGCACGTTGCGGATTTCGGTGCCGGTGGGATAGAGGTTCTTCACCCGCACGCAGGAGGAACGCAAACTGCCCTCGTGACGCTCCCCCGCAATGCCGTCAAAGCCGAGGTCCAGCGTCTGCTGTGGAATCGCTGCAAGCCCCTCTCCTGCCGGAACCTGTCCCATCCAGACAATCTCTCCGGTGAATTCGGTTTCGCGCAAGACTGGCATGTGAGGACTCCCCTGTACTTCATCCGCTTTGCACTACCGCTTTCGCAGGGCACAGCGCTTTTGCCGAACCATACACGCTAAGCCCCGAACCGCCAGAGAGAACCATGGGTTTCATCGAGGGAGGCGGTCGGATCGCAACGCGATCCGATCCGGGCGCTGGGGCGCCGGGCAGCACAGCTGTCCGGCACCCCAGCGCCACCCCCAACCCAACCGGCCCGGTCCAACCGAATGCCCACTACTGCAAAGAAAAAGACCCGGTCAAAGACCGGGCCTTTCACATTCAGGAAGCGCCTCAGGAGGACGGTTCCGGCTCCATGCCGCCCTCGGGCGGAGTTTTCTTCGGCTTGGCCTTGGGCACTGCGGTGACCGAGGCACTTCCCTGATCGGTGTCGTCGCCTTCATCCTCTCCAGAATGCGGCGGCTCGCCACCCATGACGCGCTTGATCTCATCGCCGGTCAGGGTTTCGTACTCGAGCAGACCTTGCGCCAGACGTTCCCATTCGTCGTGATGATCGGTCAGGATCTTGAAGGCGCGGTCATAGCCCATCTGGATGAACTCGCGTACCTCTTCCTCGATCAGCTCCTTGGTATGGGCGGAAACCGAGAAGCCGGTGGTGTTGCCACTGTAACCTTCGTGCGCCTCGGCATAATCGATATTGCCGACCTTTTCCGACATACCCCAGCGCATCACCATGGCGCGGGCCAGCTGGCTGGCCTGCTGGATATCGCCGGCCGGGCCGTTCGAAACGTGGCCTTCACCGTATTTGATGATTTCGGCGGCCTTACCGGCCATGGTCATCGCCAGCTTCTGCTCGCACTCATCCTTGTGCCAGTTGAGCCGGTCCATCTCGGGCAGGCTGACAACCATGCCCAGGGCACCGCCGCGCGGAATGATCGTCGCCTTATAGACCGGATCACACTCGGGCAGCTTCAGGCCGACAACAGCGTGGCCCGCCTCGTGATAGGCGGTCTTTTCCTTCTGATCCGCCGTCAGCACCATCGAGCGACGCTCGGCGCCCATCATCACCTTGTCCTTGGCGTTCTCAAAGTCTTCCATGGTGACAAAGCGGCGGCCGACGCGAGCAGCCATCAGCGCAGCCTCGTTCACCAGGTTCGCCAGATCCGCACCAGAGAAGCCCGGGGTGCCGCGCGCGATGATACGCATATCCACGTCGGGGCCCAGCGAGGTCTTGCGTGCGTGCACGCCGAGGATCTTTTCGCGGCCCTTGATGTCGGGGTTACCGACGGTGACGTTCCGGTCAAAGCGGCCCGGACGCAGCAGCGCGGGGTCAAGAACGTCCTTACGGTTGGTCGCCGCCAAGATGATCACGCCTTCGTTGGCTTCAAAACCGTCCATCTCGACCAGCAGCTGGTTCAGCGTCTGTTCGCGCTCGTCGTTACCGCCGCCATAGCCGGCGCCACGATGGCGGCCCACGGCGTCGATCTCGTCGATGAACACGATGCAAGGTGCGTTTTTCTTGGCCTGTTCGAACATGTCGCGCACACGGGATGCACCCACACCAACGAACATTTCAACAAAGTCCGAACCGGAGATGGTGAAGAAGGGCACGCCAGCCTCACCCGCGATGGCGCGGGCCAGCAGCGTCTTACCGGTACCCGGAGGGCCTACCAGCAGCGCACCTTTGGGGATCTTGCCACCAAGACGCGAGAATTTCTGCGGGTTGCGCAGGAATTCCACGATTTCTTCCAGCTCTTCCTTGGCTTCATCGATACCGGCAACATCGTCAAAGGTGACGCGGCCATGTTTCTCGGTCAGCATCTTCGCCTTGGACTTGCCAAAGCCCATGGCGCCGCCTTTGCCTCCGCCCTGCATCCGGTTCATGAAATAGACCCAGACACCGATAAGCAGCAGGAAGGGCAGCAATGTGATCAGGAACGACTGGAAACCCGACTGCTGCTGTTTCTCAGCCCGCACCGGGATGTTGTTCGCGATCAGCATCGAGGTGACTTCCGCGTCCCCCGGCTTGATGGTGACATAGCTCTGGCCATCGGATGTGGTGAAACGAACCTGCTCCCCGTCAAGGGTGACGGTGCTGACCTGCCCGCCTTCGACGGCGGCGACAAAGTCGGAATAGGTGCGCTCACGGCTCTGCATGGTGCTGCCCGACCCGCTGAACAAATTGAACAGCGCGAGGATCAGCAGAAACAGAACGACCCAGAAGGCGATATTGCGTGCATTACCCAAGGAAAATCTCCCAATATTCGAGGCGACGCGTAGATCGCCCACGTTGCGCTTAAAATAGGGAACATTCGGTCAGGTTCAATGCGATAAAAAGGATGCAAAGAACTCTTCTTCGCTGCAGGTCAGCTCTGCCGTACATCCCGGCGCCGGTCTCACCAGCGGTGCGGCAACCAGATCGGCCCCGCGCCACAAAGCAGGGGTGACCTCCAGCACTGGTCCCGGCAGACCGGTTTCCCGCCAATCCGGACAGAGCTGAAGCCCCTCTACCCCGAGGGCACGCACCTTGCAATCATCTGATTTTACGCGACTAATTTCCCAGCGCCCATCCCAGACCTGCCCAACTTCCGCAATCTGGCCACGTACGGCCTGCGCTTCGCGGCAGATCCAGACACGGCCCCGGCGGCACAGGATGCGCCCACCAGCAAGGGTAGCCGAACCGCCGGTACGGGCGGTTTCCAGCGCTGCCATCATCGGCGCGCGCCGCGGCGGATAGGTGCCGCCAGAAACCCATTGCAGCGCCGCCCCCAGCAACCGGTGGGCAATTTCATCCGGTAGACCCGCAAAATACGCTCGCTCTACCGCCACAGCGCCCGCCTTAAACGAAAATCCCTCCTGCGCCGCCGATAGTGCATAGTGATCAAGCGTTTGCCGCGCCTGTTGCATATTTTTTGCAACAAGCGACAGCGCCTCGACGCTCAGCCCCAGTTCTTCCAGCATCGGCAGGGCCTGGCGCAACCGCACCCGGTCGAATCGCCTGTCCTCATTTGACGGATCGTCGACCCAAGGCACGCCTTCGGCGCGCAGGTAATCTCGCAGATCCGCCCGGCGCAATGACAAGAGCGGACGCAGCAGCGTCAGATCCTCAAGCTGCCGCACGGCGGACATTGCTGACAATCCATCCACGCCAGAGGCCCGCGTCAGCCGCATCAGCACGGTTTCCGCCTGATCGTCTGCCGTATGACCCAGCGCCAGTGCGGCAATGCCTTGGCTGCGCGCCCAATCCCGCAGCAGACCATAGCGCGCCTGCCGGGCCTGATCCTGCAGGTTGCCCGCGCCGGGTCCCTCGGCCCAGTGCAAAATATCGTGTGAAAGTCCAAGGCCCGTGGCCAGCGCCGCAACCCCTTCAGCCTCGGCGGCCGAGGCTGCGCGCAATCCGTGGTCCACCGTGACCGCGTAGAGTTGCACCCCTTCGGGAGTCAAAGCGCGGTGTAGGATGTGAAGAAGCGCAACCGAGTCGCTCCCCCCGGAAACAGCAACCCCCAGCCGGTCTGGCAGGGGGTGTGGAATCTGGGCGCGAACGCCTGCAATGATATCCGCTGCGTCTTGCGTCAAGAACAGCCCAGCGTGGCCATCTCCGCCTCGGCACGGGCCACCGTATCATTGCCGGGGAACCGTGCGTTGACTTCAGAGAGGGTGATGCAGGCCTGATCGCGCTGGCCCAACCGGCCAAGAGCGGCACCCAGCTCGAACAACGCCTCGGGCGCCATCGGGCCAACCGCATCGCCGGTAAAGGACGCCAGATAGGCCCGCGCCGCCTCGCGCGTGTCGCCCAGACCATCCATCGCCTTGCCGCGATGGAAATCGGCCTTTGCCGCCAACGGGCTACCCGGATAAGCGGCATTGAAGGCCGCGAATTTCTCGGCGGCGTCCTGATAGCTGCCTTCGTCCAGCGCCTGCTTGGCGGCATCGAAATCGGCGCGCTCGCCCACCGCCAACTCGCTGGCATCACCCGGCACAGGAACCGGCACAGAAGTCTCGATGCTTGCCGCCTCGGTGTCCCCGCCCAGCGTCGAGGTTTCACCCAGAGCACTGATGTCGCCGCCTTCCAGTTCGACCAGACGGAACTCCAGATCGCCAATGCGGTTGGTGCCATCGGCAACGATCCGGTTGATGCGGTATTCCAGCTGTTCGGTCTGGGCGGTCAGGCGCTGCAGCTCGGTTTCGATCGCCTCGACCCGGTCCAGCACGGAGCTGCCTGCCAGATTGGTGGCAGGCGCGCCGGTGGTGGACAATTCGCGCGTCAGACGCTGGATCTCCACGTGCAAGACGGTCAGCTCCTGCCGGATATCGGCAAGGGTCTGCTGGTCCTGCGCTGCTGCGGGCAGCGGCCCGAACAGCGCTGCAACGGCGGCCGAGGCAATCAGGGCGGCGCGGATCCGGCGGGGCAGCTGCATCGCCTTACCCCGTCAGGCCGCTGGCCAGAACGGTCACGGCGCGGCGGTTCTTGGCATAGCAGCTTTCGGCCGAACAGATCTCAAGCGGGCGTTCCTTGCCATAGCTGACGACCTGGATACGGTTGCCCGCAACCCCTTGGGAAATCAGGAACTCCCGCGCCGAATTGGCCCGACGCGCGCCAAGCGCAAGGTTGTATTCCCGGGTGCCCTGCTCATCCGCGTGGCCCTGGATCGTGACGTTGTAATCTGTATTGGTCAGCAGCCACCCCGCCTGCCCGCGCAGGACCTCTTCGGCGGCAGGCGACAGGCTGGACTGGTCGACAGCGAACAGCACCCGGTCACCGATGGCCTGCTGGAAATAAGCCGGGCTAGTGGGGTCTGAAACCGATCCCGCTGCACCGGCACCCGCGCCGCTGCCATCCCCGAACCTGGTGTCGTCCCAGGAGGCGTTGCTACAGCCAGCAACCCCGAGGGCCGCGACCACCAGAAGTGCCTTTTTGAAACCGCTCATGCTCATTCCCTACCCCTTTACGTTTCTTGCTGGCAGCCTACCACATGTCGGATCAGGCAGCCATGCCGGTATTTTCCCCTATGACCGTCGTTCTACGGTCCGGGCCTCAGTTCTGCAGCGGCGACCAGGCCGGATCCGATGCCCCGTCAGGGGTGCGGACCGGCTTCAGGTTGCGCCCAGTGATATCCACCGAATAGAGCAGCGCCCGGCCGCTCGCCCCCTGGGTTTCGCGGGTGAACATGATCACCCGGCCATTGGGCGACCAGGTCGGCCCCTCATCCAGGAAGGACGCCGTCAGCAGGCGCTCCTCGCTGCCATCGGTGCGCATGACGCCGATATGGAAACGGCCTTTGCTTTGCTTGGTAAAGGCGATGAGATCGCCGCGCGGCGACCAGACCGGGGTGCCATAGCGCCCGGTGCCAAAACTGATCCGCCGCGCCGCGCCTCCCGCTGCGGGCATCACGTAGAGCTGCGGCGCGCCAGAGCGGTCGCTTTCAAACACGATCTGGCTGCCATCCGGCGAATAGGACGGCGCCGTTTCGATCGACGGTGCGTTGGTCAGGCGGGTGCGTTTTCCGCTGGCGATATCCATGGTGAAGATGTCGGTATTGCCGCCTTGGGACTGTGAATAGACCACAGTGCGCCCATCGGGGGCGAAACGCGGAGCAAAGCTCATGATGCCATCGTCCGCCGACAGGATGCGGCGCTGCACCTTACCCACGTCCAGCACGTGGATCTGCGGAAAGCCGGTCTCGTAACTGGTATAAAGCACGCGGTCGCCGGTAGGCGAAAACCGCGGCGCCAGCACGATGGCATCGCTGTTGGTCAGATACTGCACATTGGCGCCATCATAATCCATAATCGCCAGCCGTTTGCGGCGGTCGTTCTTGGGGCCGGTTTCAGACACAAATACCACCCGGCTGTCAAAATAGCCGCCTTCGCCCGTGATCCGGCTGTAGACGGCATCGGCCACCTTGTGCGCCATGCGCCGCCAGCCATCGGTGGTCCCGGAAAACTGCAACCCGCCGCCAAGCTCCCCTTCGGAAAAGACATCATAGGCGCGGAAGCGCACGGTCAGACGCTTTCCCTTGACGCTGACTGCGCCGGTGATCAGCGCCTGCGCATTGACGGCCTTCCAATCGGCGAATTTCACAGCGTCGTCAAAGGCGGCAACCTTGGAAATATGCGCCGAGGCCGGAACCTCGCGGAACAGGCCAGTGCCGCTCAGATCCGCAGCCACCACCCGGGCAATCTGCGCCGCGTATTCGCGCGCTGCCGGGTCGTCTGGAATGAAATCGGGCACCGCATAAGGCAAGGGCTCGATCACGCCCTGATCGATCTCGATCCGCAACGGCCCGTTTTGCGCCAAGGCAGACCCGTTCAACGCCAGAACGGCGCCGCAGAATGTCAGGCCAATCAGAGCCAGGCGTGCCAGATAGGTCTTCATTTGATCCGCATCCTTTCGGGATTGAATGTCATCTCAATATCACGCCATTGCGCATATTTTTCAGGGGGAAGTTGAAATCCTCGTGAACCGCAGCGGATAATTGCCCGCCGGGCGGCCTCATATGCCTGTTTTGCCGCCGTTGCCGAGCCGCCGGTGCTGGACAGCATCCGGATCGAGCCGCTGTCGGGTTTGCCATCCTGCGCGAGGGTGACACCCACGACCACGGTGGTCTTTAGCGCCTCGGTCGATAGCGAGCCGACATTCCAGCATTGCGACACCGCGACCCGCAGGGCGTCTTTTTCGCCCGAGGTCAGCGGCGGGCCAGAGGGTTCCGGCGCCTCAACATCCGCGCCGCCGGACAGCGCAGCAGCCAATGCATCCTCCACAGCAGAAGGGTCCACCTGCGGCTGGGTGTCTTCGGTCTCAACCGGCGTCGGTGCCGCTTCAGGCTCCGGTTCCGGCGCCGCCGCGCGACGTACCGGACGCCCACGGGGCCGCAGGGACTGTTCAGGCGCGGTCACGGTCTGCTCGTCGCTTTCGTTCTCTTCGGTCACGATACGGTCGCTGGCGGCCTCGGGGGCGGTGGCCTCCTGGACTTCCTGCTCTGTTTCGGCGCCAACGTCGGGGGCGACTTCGGGCTGTTCGATCTCATCCACTGCCGTGTCCGGCTCGGGCGGGGCTACTGGGACCGGGGCGACCCGGTCCACCGGGCGCTGCTGCTGAACTTCGGGCTGCGGCGCCACCAGCGCCGTTGTCTCCGGCGGCTCGGGCACGCCGGGCGCCGTGTCCGGCACCTCTGGCTCAGCAGGTTCCGGGGGCTGTTGGGGCGTTTCTGCTACCACCGGATCGGGGGTTGGCGGGGACAGGGGTTCGGGCGTGGGGGTCTCCGGCTCTGGCCGCTGTTGTGGCGGCAGCGACACCTCAGGCGCGGCGCTCTCTTCCGGCGGCTGCAGCGTGCTGGCATCGGGCGCCACCTGCGGCGCCTGCCGCGCCTGGCTGAGGCGCTCGAATTCCTCGGCGCTGATGAGAGAGACCTCCTGCACCTCGAACGGCAACGGCTCGGACGGGAACCAGGCGCCAAATGCGACCCAGCTCAGCAGCAGCCCATGCCCCGCAAGAGAGATCTTGGTTCCGGTCTGCACGCGTCGTGCCCCCGCCTATTGATCCGGGCCGCTGCCCGACCCGCCATCTGCCGCACCCGCAGGTGCACCATCCAGCGCCGGACCGCCCACGTCGGTCACCAGACCCACGTTGGAAAAGCCGCCCGCATTGAGCGCGCCCATGATCTGCATGACATCGCTATAGGCAATCGCCCCATCGGCGCGCAAATAGACCCGGTCAGAGCTGCGCTCAGCCGCGATGGCACGCAGTTTGATCACCAGGTCATCTCGCGCGACCGAGGTGGTCTGGATCTGGATATCGCCGCCTGCGGTCATAGTGACGGTCAACGGCTCTTCCTCGTCGCCGGGCAAGGCGCCGGCAGCGGTTTTCGGCAGATCCACCGGCACGCCCACCGTCATCAGCGGCGCTGCCACCATGAAGATGATCAAGAGTACCAGCATCACATCGACAAAGGGCGTGACGTTGATTTCGGCCATCGGCTGCACCCGGCCGCGACGGCGGCCCCGGCGGCGCCCGCCCGATCCCGAAGACGACTGTTGAACAGCGGCGCCCATGGCTCAGGAATCCAGCTGACGGCTGAGAATGGTAGCGAATTCATCGGCAAAGGCTTCATAGCCGCCAAGGATCCGGTCACTGTCCGCGCTCAGCTTGTTGTAGAAGATCACCGCCGGGATTGCGGCCAGAAGGCCAAGGCCCGTTGCCATCAGCGCCTCGGCAATACCCGGCGCGACAACGGCAAGGTTGGTGTTCTGCTGTTCGGCGATTTCGATAAAGGCGGTCATGATACCCCAGACGGTTCCGAAAAGACCGATAAAGGGCGCCGTAGAACCGACGGTGGCCAGCACTGGCAACCCGCTTTGCAGGGTTTCTGCCTCCTTGGCGATGGCCACATCCATCGACCGGTCAATGCGCGCCTGCGCGCCGGGGATCAGCCCGCCATCGCTGCGATGGCTGCGGCGCCACTCTGCCATACCAGCGGCAAAGATCCGCCCCGATGGCCCGGCCGGATCCGGCCCCAGCTGATCGAACAGCCCGTCCAGCGGCTCACCAGACCAGAAGGCGGTTTCGAAATCCGCCGCTTCGGCCCGTGCCTTGCGATAGTTGATGATCTTCTGGATGATGATGCCCCATGACCATACCGAGGCGGCGATCAGCATCAGCATCACCAGTTTCACGGTGATCGTGGCCCGCGCGAATAGGCCCCACATAGAGAAATCAATCTCCTGCGCCAGCGCCAGAGTTTCTGCTTCCATTTGCCTGCTCTATCGTTTCCGGCCATCTGCCTGCGGCCTTGATTGAGCCAACGCTAGCGCAGTTCACACGGAAATGCCAATGAAACAGGCGTGACAGAGGCCTCAGGCTAGAGCGATGCGCGAATCTCTGCCGGCAGGCGCGTGGGACGACCATCCGCCGCGGTAACGCAGACCGCCGTGACCACCGCCTTGAACAGAGGCGTATCGCCGCGCCGAACCAGCTGCCGCATCGTAAGCCGCGCCCCGGTCAGCTTCTCCACCTCGGTCTCCACCATCAGCTCATCCTCGAACTTGGCAGGCGCCAGGTAGTCGGCTTCGATCCGCTGCACCACCCAGATAATGCCCGCATCACGCATGGCGTTCTGGTCATTGCCAAGCCTGCGCACCCAGTCGCTGCGCGCCCGCTCGATATAGCGCAGATAGTTGGCGTGATAGACGATCCCGCCCATGTCGGTGTCTTCATAGTAGACCTGCACCGGGAATTCATGCGTCATGATCTGCCCTTCCTCGCGATTGCCCGCACCCTAGGGCGCGCGCCTCAGAGCAGCAAGCCCCGGGCCTTTATGACGCTCCGGGATCTTCCAGAGGGTAGTCCGCCAGCACCTCATAGCGCGCGCCATCCGGCGTCAGGGTCGAGCGGAACAGCGCCATATGGTCGATCTGCACCTCCGGCAGCGAGAAATCCCCCTGCGCCTGCAGGAAGGCGCCAAGGCGCTGCGCCTTGTGCTCCGGCATCTGACGGGCAAATCGCGCCAGGGTGATATGCGGGCGGAACCTTTCGCGCGGCAGGTCGATCTCCGCCCGCTCTGCTGCCCGCCGCACCTGATCGCGCAACCGGGACAGGTCGAGATCCGGTGCAACCGCAGCAAAAAGAATACGCGGCATACGACCGCCAAACAGATCCAGCCCGGTGATCCGCAACCTCAGTGGCACCGCCGCAATCTGCGTCAGCTCTTCATGCAGCAGCTGCAGTGCGAAATCGGGCTGATCATCCAGAAAGGCCAGCGTCAGATGCAGGTTGTCCCCAGGCACCACGCGCCCCACCGGGATCTCTTCCTGCAGGGTCTCCAGCGCCAGAATGGTCTCTTCCGGCAGTGGCAGCCCGACAAAGGCCCGCATGGCGCTGCCCCCCCGTTACTGAACCGGTGTGTCTGGCAGCGGCGCCTGAAGACGCGCAAACAGGCGCAGCGCGTGCGAGGTATCATCCGCAGCCACCGGCATCATCCGGTCATAGGCGGCGGCGATCACCCCGGCGATCTCCGGACGCAGGATGGTCGCGCCGGTTTCCGGCAGCACCGCCAGCGGGGACCTATCGGCAAAGGCGCCCTCGCCCCACATCAGCATCACCTGCACCGCCTGCGTCAGCGCCAGGGTTTCCGCAGGCATCCGCGCCATGTCACCCTTCATCCGCAGGAAGACGAACCCGGCCTGGATGGCACCCTGATCATCAAACCGAAAGGCGCGGTACTGGCTGGCATCCGCCGCCTTGAGCCGCCCCACCAGAGGATCCAGATCCGGGATCAGACGGCCCAGATCCGGAACTTCCAGAAGCTCATCCCACTCGCGGAAGAAAAAGAACATCAGATTGGCGCCCAGCTCGGGATCGGTCTCGGCCATCTGGTGCCCTGCCAGCGTCACCACGGCTTCGAGCGCGCCCTTGACGGTCTTCAGCGTCTCCTCTTCGACACCAAAGACGATAGGTGCAATCGGTCGGCCCCAGCGGGCAAAGGCATAGCCGCCGCCGGGGCGGGAAAACAGCGCTTCGATCTGCTCCGGTGTCAGGTTCAGTGTCATGATGGCGGCTCCGTCGGTCATCCCAGTCTCGCATCGGGGCCGTCTATGCCTGCAAGAAAGCTGAACGGCAAGGGGCAGCTCCCGCGCCCGCAGGACCCCGGCTGCGCCGATGATCCTGACCGGCCTTGGGCCCGGCGCCGCTGTCGCGGCGCGGTTGCACCATCCGCGCACGCCCCCTTTTTCGGGTCAAGGGACGCGCCAGCGGCCACGCGGTACGCGTGGTTCACCCTTGAGGCGGAAAAGGGGAACACACAATAGAAAAGGTTCCTGAGGGACAGATCTGTCCTTCAGGAACCTCTCAGCAGCTTCTCGCGCCGCGGCAGCGGCGCCCCGCCCCTTCAGGAAAACAGATCGCTTTGCGATTTCGGCGGTGCAATCCCCAGATGCGTCCAGGCCTTCTGCGCCAGCATCCGGCCACGCGGCGTGCGCTGGATCAGCCCCTGCTGCAACAGGAAGGGCTCGATCACCTCTTCCAGCGCATCACGGCTTTCGCTCAACGCCGCCGACAGGGTTTCGATACCCACCGGGCCGCCCGAATAATTCTCGGCAATCAACCGTAGGTAACGGCGGTCGGCACCATCTAGGCCCAGATTATCGACACCAAGCCGGGTCAGCGCGCCATCGGCCAGCTCCCGGGTGATGGTGCCATCGCCCTCGACCACCGCAAAGTCCACCACGCGGCGCAAGAGCCGCCCGGCGATCCTGGGGGTGCCGCGGGCGCGCCGCGCGATCTCCCGCGCGCCGGCCTCATCCGCCGGGGCGCCCAGCTTGCGGGCGTTGCGGGTGACGATCTCGTGCAGCTCTTCCACGGTATAAAACTGCAGCCGCGTGGGAATGCCGAACCGGTCCCTGAGTGGCGTGGTTAGCAGGCCCATCCGGGTGGTGGCCCCAACCAGAGTAAAGGGCTGCAATTCGATCCGCACGGTGCGGGCCGCCGGGCCTTCACCAATGACGAGATCCAGCTCGAAATCCTCCATCGCCGGGTAAAGCACCTCTTCGACCGCCGGGTTCAACCGGTGGATCTCGTCAATGAACAGGACGTCCCGCGCCTCCAGATTGGTCAGGATCGCGGCCAGATCGCCTGCCTTGGCCAGCACCGGGCCAGAGGTCATGCGGAAGTTGACGCCCAGCTCGCGCGCAACGATCTGCGCCAGCGTCGTCTTGCCAAGGCCCGGGGGGCCGTGAAACAGCGTGTGGTCCATCGCTTCACCGCGGCGGCGGGCGCTTTCGATAAAGACACGCAGATTGGCGCGGGCTTCGGCCTGGCCGATGAATTCGCCCAAACCCTGCGGGCGCAGGGCGCGGTCGCCATCCCCCGCACCGTCTTCGGGCAGCGGTTCGGGACGCAGGGTGGGATCGGCGTCAATCATGTGCAGCCTGCCTGTCGGTTATCGCCCAAACCGTCTGGCCGTCAGGCCGGGCAGCGCCCGTCCGCCCCCCAGGGCGGGCGCTTCGCTTTCCGCCCACGGACGGGACCTGTCCTTCGTTCATAAAATCCATTCTTCGATCACCCTTTCGGCGCCAGCAGGCGGAGCGCGGCGCGGATCAGCTCCGCCTCTCCGGCCTCCGGCTCTGCCGCTGCGGCCTCGGCCACGGCAGCGGCTGCATCCGACGGCCCATAACCGAGGTTCCCCAGCGCCGACAGCGCCCCGGCCGAGGCCGCAGCCGCCCCGCTGGGCTGTTGCTGCTGTTTCTTGCGCGTGGGTTTCGCCGTGGGAGCCGGTTCGGCCGTTTCCACAACAGCCTCCAGTTCCGGACCCTCCATCGCCTCGGAGACTGTGCCGCCCATGGCCATCACGCCGGGCGCCTTGTCCTTCAGATCCAGAACGATGCGCTGCGCGGTCTTGGGACCGACACCTTTGGCCGCCTTGACCGCGGCCCAGTCGCCAAGCGCAATGGCGCGGCTGACCCCATCTGGCCCCAGCGCGCTGAGGATGGCCAGCGACACCTTCGCCCCGACCCCCTGCACCGAGGTCAGCAGCCGGTGCCATTCCTTTTCCACCAGCGAGGTAAACCCGAACAGCTGCATCAGGTCCTCGCGCACCAGGAGTTCGGTATAAAGCGCCACCGCCTCTCCGACACCGGGCAGCGCTGCCATGGTGCGATCCGAACAATAGACGATATAGCCAACACCGCGCACGTCGATCAGCACGTGGTCCTGAGCGCGGTATTCCAGCCGCCCGGTGAGTTTTCCAATCATGCCCGCACCTCCTTCAGGACCCGCTGCTGCGTGCCCCCGTAATAGGCGTGACAGATGGCAATCGCCAGCGCATCCGCAGCATCGGCGCCCTTGGGCGCGCAGCCGGGCAGCTGCAGTTTGACCATATGCAGGATCTGCCCCTTGTCCGCATGTCCGACGCCAACCACTGTCTTCTTCACCCGGTTGGGCGCATATTCCCCCACCGGCAGACCGGCCTTGGCCAGGGTCAACAGCGCAACGCCGCGCGCCTGCCCCAGTTTCAGCGTCCCTGCACCGTCCTTGTTCACGAAGGTCTGTTCGATGGCCGCCTGATCTGGACGGTAGGCCGCGATCACCTCGCTGACCTGATTGTGGAGCGACAAGAGCCGCTCTCCCAGATCATCCCCATCTGACTGGCACAACCCGTTCGCCACATGCGACAGGCGCGTGCCCTGCGATTCGATAACGCCCCAACCGAGGGTCCGCAGCCCCGGGTCGATTCCCAAAATCCGCATGCTGTGACCGGTCCCTGCTCATTGGTTCGAATTGTTTTGAAGATCCACTAGCACAAAAGGCGAACATATCCAAACGCTTTCGCCTTGGGCCGCCCAGGGGCGCGCACACCGGAGACGGCGCAAATCGGTAAATTCGGGTTCGAAAACGCCTTCTCGATGTCGGGCCGCGACATCCGCTGGCGTAAACACTGCAAAACGGAGGAGAGCCCTTATTTACAAGGCCAAAAGCCATGCAAAATTTGCATGGGGCCATGCAAAAATCGACCTTGCTGCCGACGGATTTCGCCTCTACCTGCCGATTAACGTCACACGGCGCATCACAGTAACACATACCCAAGAGGACGAGGATATGGCTGCATTCGACACCACCCGCACCACCTATGGCTCCGTCGGCCTGTTTGGCCGTATCGGCGGCCTTCTGACCACCACTCTGGCCTCTGTCGTGGCCTGGAATGACGCGCGTGTAACCCGCAAGGCGCTGTCCGGTCTCAGCGACCGCGAACTGGCCGACATCGGCATGTGCCGCGGCGACATTGACGACATTGCAGAGGGCAAGCCGGTCTTCTGATCGCCTCCCTTGACCTGACTGACGCTCTTTTTCCCTCAGGGCGCACAGTAAGACGCCGCGGACCACCCTGGTCTGCGGCGTTTTTCGTCTGAATTCAGGAATGTGTCCGCACCCGCCGCTGCAACCGATACAGGCGGGCAAGGAAAACGCGCGATATCGCTATTCAGTGCAGATAGGGGCGGAGTTTTTCTCCGATCAGCATGGACACCGGCTCGGCTTGCATCAGAAAGGCACCGGCCCGCTCGACCGCGACCCCTTTGGACAGGTCCGCCACCCGTGCGTCGTAGCTGGCGAACCCCAGCGCCGCCATCAGGAAACCCTTGAACAGGAAAAAGGCGCAGAGGAAAAACACCACCGCGCGCGGTGTGATCCGCGAGCGTATCTGGCGCGGTGCCACCACGATCAGACCGTCCGAGCGCACCCGGGCGGAATAGCCAGCAGACATGTCGTTGTGCTTGCCTTCAAGGCGCCGCAGACGCGCCTGGAATTCTTGATGTTGCTTGCCCATAACACGAGCCCCCAAAACCTACTGGCCCCCACCAGCGATTGAGGCAGTATGCGCGCGAAATGTGGCAAGTTTTGGGCAGATACTTAAAATAAGAGGTAAACTTAGCTCAATCAGCTCTCTTTCTGCAGCAAGAGCGTCGTCCATTCACCGATTTCATCCCGCCGCCGCAGGGTCAGACCGTTCTCTGCGTAGACCGCGATCACATCGTCCGCCTGCTCGTTGAGGATGCCCGACAGGATGGCAAACCCGTCCTTGCGCAGGTTTGCTGCGATATCCGGGGAAAGCGCCACAAGCGGGCCTTTCAGGATATTGGCAAAGATCAGATCATAGGGCGCCACCGCCTTCAGATCCGGGTGATCAAAGCCTGCGGCCTCAAGACAGGTCACCTGCCCGCCCATGTCATTGGCCTTGAGGTTCGCCTCGGCGACCTCGACAGCGACCTGATCGATATCGCTGGCCATGAACTGCCCGTCCCAGACCCGCGCCGCTGCCATGGCCAGAACCGCGGTGCCGCAGCCGATGTCGGCCACCTTGGCGCCCGTGAAACCTGTGTCGATCAGATGATCCAGCGCCCGAAGACAGCCCAGCGTGGTGCCGTGGTGGCCGGTGCCGAATGCCATTGCCGCCTCGATCAGGAGCGGGATCTTGTCGCCCGGCACCTTATCCGCATCGTGGCTGCCGTAGACGAAGAATCGCCCGGCCTCAACCGGGGCCAGTTCGCGGCGCACATGGGCGACCCAGTCGGTTTCCGGCAGTTCGGAGACGGCAAAGGGTTTCGCCTCATGCATCGCTGCCAGCAGCGCAAGACCGGCCTCATCCGGGGCTTCGGTGAAATAGCCGCCAACCTCCCACAGGCCCGATCCGTCCTCGACCTCGAAGACACCGACACCGGTCGGTTCCGGGGTCAGACGTTCCATCGCATCGCCCAGCGCCTCGGCTTTGGCTTTTCCGGTGAGGGTGGTCAGGGCGGTGAAAGTGGGCATGGCGGGTCTCCAGGATGTGCTGTACAGCGCCTAGGCCCCGCAGACGGTCCCGTCAAGCGTAAGGCGCGCAGGTCGACAGGCTGCCTGCCTCAGGCTGGCCTCACTCAGCCGGGGCGGCAGCGGTGAACTTGCTGAACACAGTCTCGTTGCCCGGCTCGGGATGGCGCGGGATCAGGCAGGCCAGCGTCAGCGAGATCAACGCCATCGCCGCCGCCAGACCAAAGACCGCCGCCGGAGAGATCACCCACAAAAGACCCAGCAGGACCGGCAGGAAGACGGCCGCGATATGGTTGATGGTAAAGGCAACCGCTGCGGTGGGGGCGATATCGCCGGGATCGGCGATCTTCTGGAAATAGGTCTTCAGCGCCAGCGCCAGCGCAAACAGCACGTGATCGATGACATAAAGCGTCGCCGCCAGAACGACGCCCCAACCGAACCAGTAGATGCCGCCATACATGGCAAAGACCACGGCCAGCCCGGCGTATTCAAAGATCAGGGTTCGCCGTTCACCGAACTTAGCGACAAACCCGCCCAGCAGCGGCGCCACGGTCATGTTGATCACCAGATTAATCAGGAACAGGGCGGTGACTTCATGCACCTCAAACCCGAACTTCTCGACCATCATGAAGCCGGCAAAGACGACAAAGATCTGCCGCCGCGCCCCGGCCATGAATTGCAGCGCATAATAGAGCCAGTAACGGCGGCGCAGGACCAGCTTCTTGACCTGCGGGTGCGGTGCCTCGAATTGCGGATAGACCATGAGGCAAACCAGCGCCAGTAGCGTCGTTACCCCGCCTGCGCTCATGAAAACGACGTTGTAGCTGAGGTTCAGCGGCTCCCACAGCAGGACAATCAACCCATAGACAACCAGCGTCGCCGCCGATCCAGCGGCCAGAAGCCAGCCCAGGATCTGCGGCGCCCGTGCCTTTGGCAGCCATTGCAACTGCAACGACTGGTTCACCGTCTCGTAGTAGTGAAACCCAATCGAGGACAGCATGGTGATGGTCAGGATCCCGCCCAGCGAGGGGAACCAGGCGGTCACCGCTGTCGCCGCACCGAGGAGCATCAGCGACACCAGCCCCAACACCTGTTCACGCACCAGCAGGATCACTGCGATCACCCCGATGGCCAGAAATCCTGGGATTTCCCGCACCGTGTGAAGCAGGCCGATATCGGCGCCGTCGAACTGAGCCACCTCGATGACAAAGTTGTTGAGCAGCGCATTCCAGGCATTGAAGGCAATCGGCATACATAGCGCCATGACGAACAACAGCGTGGTCGGGCGACGCCAGCGCGGCATGTTGCGCGCGGTCTCTATCGGGACGGGATTGAACATGGGTCAAGCATGTACGCCCCTTTGCCCGCTCTGGCGAGAGCAAAACCGCCCGTGCACATCTGATCTGCATCAATGCAGCGCCTCTGATTTATACATATTACGATGCGTGCATAGATCAGGAGGCGCGCAATGGATCTGGTTTCACTTGTAGAAGGCATCGGAGAGGCCCCGACGGCGGCCCTGTTCGGGTTGCTCACCGGTCTGACCTTTGGCGTTGCGGCGCAGCGCTCCCGCTTTTGCCTGCGCGCGGCCACGGTGGAATTCGCGCGCGGCCGGATGGAGGACAAGGTGGCGGTCTGGCTGCTGACCTTCTCTACCGCCGTGGTCTGGGTGCAGGCGGCGCAGCTTCTGGGACTGATGAGCGCAGCCGATGCGCGGATGATGGCAGTGCCGGGCAGCTGGTCCGGCGCGGTGATCGGCGGCCTGATCTTTGGCGCGGGCATGGTGCTGGCGCGGGGCTGCTCGGGGCGGCTTCTGGTGCTGGCGGCCACCGGCAACCTGCGCTCGGTCGTGTCCGGGCTGATCTTTGCCGTCGTGGCGCAGATGAGCCTTTCGGGCGTGCTGTCACCGCTGCGCGACCGGCTGGCCGGGCTCTGGGTGACCTCCGGCGGGCGCAACATGGACCTTCTGGCCACCTTTGGCCTGCCGGAATGGGGCGGTCTGGCCCTTGGCGCGGCGATTGCTGTGCTGGCGCTCTGGCTGTCGCGCCGCAACCGTATCGGCGCGGCGCGGCTGATCTTTGCCTCGGGCGTGGGGTTTGCCGTCGCCATGGGCTGGGTGCTGACCTATGAGCTCAGCCTCGTCGCCTTTGACCCGGTGCAGATCGAAAGTGCCACCTTCACCGGCCCCTCGGCCCATACGCTGATGTTCTTCCTCGACCGCAACGCCATTCTTGAATTCGACGTGGGCCTGGTGCCGGGCGTCTTTATCGGCGCGATGCTGGCCGCTGCCCTGTCTGGGGAAATGAGGATCCAGGCCTTTGACGGCGCTGTCACCATGCGCAAGGCGATGATCGGCGCGGCCCTGATGGGATTTGGCGGCATGCTGGCGGGTGGCTGCGCCATCGGCGCAGGCGTCACCGGCGGGTCGATCTTTGCCGGCACTGCCTGGCTGGCGCTGTTCTGCATGTGGATCGGAGCGATGCTGACCGATTTCCTGATCGATCAGCCGGGCCGGACGGTGACCGCATAAAAATTTGTAGGTCAGTGGGATTATTTCTCGCGCAGGCGCGTCTTATTATCTGCCGGTCGCAACGGACCGGTACGATCTTAGATGAAAGGACCAAAAGATGCGCTTCACCTTCCCTATCGCCGTTATCGCCGCAGCCATGATCGGTTCAGTCGTACAGGCGGCTACCGCGATCCAGAGCGGCGACAGCGCCAAGGGCGCGATCCTGACCGACGGCGGCGGCATGTCGCTTTATACCTTCGACAAGGACACAGCCGCCGTTTCCAACTGCTATGGCGATTGCGCCACAAAATGGCCGCCGCTGGAGGCCAGCAGCAAGGCCCGACCGCAGGGCGCCTTTGGCATCATCCTGCGCGCCGATGGCGCCCGCCAGTGGACCCACGAGGGCAAGCCGCTCTACACATGGTTCAAGGATGCCAAGTCCGGCGATATCACCGGTGACGGCGTCAAGGGCGTCTGGCACCTCGCCCGCCCGTAGGCGCGCCCCGGCCCGAAGGTCCCCCCCTCCCATGACCGACTTGGACAAGATCGAAGCCCAGATCCCGGCACTGCGCCGCTACGCCCATGCGCTGATGCGCGACGCCGAGGCGGGCGACGATCTTGTCCAGGATTGCCTCGAACGGGCCGTGGCCAAGCTGCATCAGCGCCGTCCCGATGGCGCGCTGCGAGCCTGGTTGTTCCGCATCCTGATCAACCGCCACCGCGACCTGATGCGCCGGGCCCCACGGCCTGGCCACCTGATCGCCGTCGACGAGCTGCCAAGCGAACCCTCGCGCCCGGCAGGACAGGAGGCACATATGGCGCTGCGTGAAACCGAGGCTGCCATCGCCCGGCTGCCCGAGGACCAGCGCCGCGCTCTGTTGCTTGTGGCGCTTGATGGCGCCACATTCGACGAGGCCGCGACCATGCTCGACATTCCGCGCGGCACGCTGATGTCACGGCTGGCCCGGGCCCGCGCCAGCCTGCGCACCATGACCGGCCGCGGCGGCGCAACGTCCGCCGCACCGAAACCAACCGGAAGACCCAACCGATGACCACCCATCCCGACACCCCGCTGAGCGATGATGAGCTGCTCGCCTATCACCACGGCGAACTGGACGAGGCCGCGCGCGCCGCGCTTACCGAGCGGATCGCAGCCGACCCCACGGCACAGACACGGCTCGCCGACTGGGCGCAGCAGGACGAGGAATTGCGGATGCTCTTCCCTGAACCGGAGGAGCCCACGCCCGAGGCCCTGACCGATATTCTGTGCCGCCCCACCCCTGCAACCGCGCCGCGCTCGCCCCTTCGCGCCCCGGCACGCGTGGCGGCAATGGTGGGCCTTCTGACACTTGGCGGGCTTGGCGGCTGGATCGGGCGCGGCGCGCTGGCTCCCATGACGTCTGGCAATGATCTGGCACAGGCCGCGCTCAAGGCTCATGACACCTATGTGGTCGAGGTGGTGCACCCGGTCGAAGTGCCCGCCAGTCAGCGCGACCATCTGGAAAGCTGGATCTCAAAACGCGTCGGCGCCCCGCTGGTTCCACCCGACCTCGCTGCCTCCGGTTTTGCGCTGATGGGTGGCCGGGTTCTACCGTCCGAGGACGGAACGGCCGGGCTTTTCATGTACGAAAACGACGTAGGCACCCGGATTACCCTTTATATTGCCCCCCAGCATTCCGGCGGCGACAGCGCCTTCCGTTACGCTGGTGAAGGAGCAACACAAGGCCTTTACTGGCAGGATGGCCCGCTGGGCTATGCGGTGGTCGGCCAGATGCCACGTGATCACCTGCGCACATTGGCCGAGAAGGCCTATGATCAGCTGCTCTGACTTTTCGTGACCATATCGGCCAGCGAAAAGCAGTGCACAGAATCAAGTAGGAAGGCCCCGTGCCCTAAAAGAAACTCTGCGGGTCGATATCGACGCTGAGGCGCAGATCGCCCTTTGGCCGCACCGGCGCGATCCAACGGGCGATGGCCTCTTGCAAGGGCGCGCCCTTGGCCACCTTCACCAGCAGCCTTACCCGGTGGCGGCCCCGGACCCGGGCGATGGGCGCAGGGGCCGGGCCGAACAGTTGCGCGCCGATCTGGCGCAGGGCACCATCGTTGCGCGCCAGCGTTTCGCCAAGATCAAAGACCTGCGCCAGATCCGATCCCGACAGGATGATCCCCGCCATCCGGCCAAAGGGCGGCACCCCGGCGGCCTGCCGTTCAGCGGCCTCCGCCTTCCAGAAGGCTTCCTCGTCCCCCGACAGGATCGCCCGGATCACCGGATGCTCGGGCTGAAAGGTCTGCAAGAGCGCCTCGCCCGGCTTTTCCGCCCGGCCCGCACGCCCCGCGACCTGCCGCATCAGCTGGAATGTCCGCTCTGCTGCGCGCAAGTCCGAGCCTTGCAGACCCAGATCCGCATCGATCACGCCCACCAGCGTCAGCAGCGGAAAGTTATGCCCCTTGGCCACCAATTGCGTGCCGAGGATGATATCCGCCTCCCCCGCCGCAATCTCCTCGATCCGCTGTTTCAACGCGCGGGCCGAGCCGAACAGATCGGAACTCAGCACCGCGATGCGCGCCTCGGGGAACAGCGCGGCGGCTTCCTCGCCCAGCCGTTCGATGCCGGGGCCAACCGGGGCCATCTTGCCCTCAACCTGACAGGAGGGGCAGACCTCGGGCACCGGTTTCGTCTCACCGCATTGGTGGCACATCAGCCGTTTCAGGAACCGGTGCTCGACCATGCGGCTGTCGCAGTGATCGCAAGCCACCTGTGCGCCGCAGGCCCGGCAGATGGTCACCGGCGCAAATCCCCGCCGGTTGAGGAACAACAGCGACTGTTCCCCCCGCTCCAGCCGCGCCTTCATGGCGTATTTCAGCGTCGGAGAGATCCAGGTCGAGGGCAGCAGATCCTCGGCCCGCATATCCACCGCGCGCATCTCCGGCAGCACCGAGGCGCCAAAGCGCGAGGTCAGATCCAGCCG
Organism: Pseudophaeobacter sp. 1A16562; assembly: GCF_041008785.1. Lineage (NCBI taxonomy): Bacteria > Pseudomonadati > Pseudomonadota > Alphaproteobacteria > Rhodobacterales > Roseobacteraceae > Pseudophaeobacter > Pseudophaeobacter sp. 1A16562. Next base: position 173,680 of record NZ_JAXGFT010000001.1, read on the forward strand.
CTTGTACTTGCCTGCGTCGGCGTTGGCCCAGGTTTCAAGGCTGGGCGTCGCCGAGGCCAATACCACCTGCGCCGAACACATGGCCGCGCGCAGCACCGCCATGTCGCGGGCATTGTAAAGGACGCCATCCTCCTGCTTGTAAGAGGTATCGTGTTCCTCATCGACGATGATCAGCCCAAGGTTCCGGTACGGCAGGAACAGCGCCGAGCGCGCGCCGATCACCAGCTGCGCCTTGCCCTGCCCCACCATGCGCCAGACCCGTCGGCGTTCGGTCATGGTGGCGCCGGAATGCCATTCCGCCGGGGTGGCGCCGAACCGCGCTTCGACCCGTTTCAGAAACTCCGCTGTCAGCGCGATCTCGGGCAACAGGACCAGCGCCTGCCGCCCGGCGCGCAAGGCCGCCGCCACCGCTTCCAGATAAACCTCGGTTTTGCCCGATCCGGTGACACCTTTCAGCAGCGTGGTGCCATAGGCGCCGCTTTTGACGCCCTCTTCCAGCGCCGCCGCTGCTGCCGCCTGATCGTCGGTCAGCGCCTTGCCCGGCAGATCGGGGTCCAGATGCGGGTAGGGCAGATCGCGCGGGGTTTCCTCCTCGCGCAGGGCGCCCTGTTTTACGAGCCCCTTGACCACCGACGGAGTCACGCCCGCCATATCGGCCAGTTCCTTGGGGGTGAAAGCCAGCCCACCAAATTCCTCCATCGCGTCCAAAACCCGGGCGCGGGCATCGGTCATCCGGTCCGGCTCTTGATCGCCGCGGCGCAGGATCTTGCGCATCGAGGGCGGATTGGACAGCCCCGGCGCCCGGCTCGCCAACCGCAGCATCGCGGGCATCGGCGTCAGCGTGTAATCGGCCGCCTTGCCCAGAAACGCGCGCATCTCGCCCCGCATCGGCGCCACATCCAGAACCCGGGTCACGCTGCGCAGTTTCGACGAATCAAAATCGCCCGCGCCCGGCCCCCAGACCACGCCCAGCACCTTGCGCGGACCCAGCGGCACCTCGACATAGGCACCGAGGAAACAACCGCCCTCGGGGGCGCGGTAATCCAGAAGCCGGTCAAGCGGCTGCGTGGTCAGCACCGCCACTCGCTCTCCTGCTTCGAAATGCTCCTGATCGCTCACCGCTACCTACCTTGTGCCCTTGCAAATTGTCCGTGCAAAGTGTCCCTGCAAAACCGCCGGGGCTTTTTAATGCCTCCCCCATGAGGTAAAGGCTAGCCCAATCAAGGCCAACCCACGCCAAAGGATTCCCGGATATGAAATTCTTCGTAGATACCGCCGAAATCGATGCCATTGCCGAACTCAATGACCTTGGCATGGTGGATGGCGTCACCACCAACCCCTCGCTGATCAAGAAATCCGGCCGTGACATCATCGAAGTCACCAAGGAAATCTGCGATCTGGTCGACGGTCCCGTTTCCGCCGAAGTGACGGCCACCGATGCCGAAACCATGATCGCCGAAGGCCGCAAGCTGGTCGAAATCGCCGAGAATATCGCCGTCAAGGTGCCGCTGACCTGGGATGGCCTCAAGGCCTGCAAGGTGCTCAGCGACGACGGAAATATGGTCAACGTAACGCTCTGCTTCTCCGCCAATCAGGCGCTTCTGGCGGCCAAGGCCGGTGCCAGCTTCATCTCTCCCTTCATCGGGCGTCTGGATGACATCAACCTCGATGGCATGGAGCTGATCGAAGACATCCGCACCATCTACGACAACTACGGCTTCGAGACCGAGATTCTCGCCGCCTCGATCCGCACCGTGAACCACGTGCTGGATAGCGCCCGAATCGGCGCCGATGTGATCACCGCCCCGCCCGCCGTGATCAAATCCATGGTCAATCACCCGCTGACCGACAAGGGCCTCGATGCCTTCCTCGCAGATATCAAGGCCGCAGGCATCAAGATCCTCTGATCCGGGTCCAATAACCCGACGCCCCAAAGGCGCCCTTTCCAGGGCGCCTTTTTCTTATCCCACGCCCCGCCGGGTCAAGGGCCGCAGAGCGGTCGCGCCCCGCGCGATCCACCCTTGACGCGGTCCCTTCCAATACACAATCGACATGGCGCTTTGAGGGGGCAGAGCGCCCCCTCAAACGCTTCTCAGCAAACCTCAAAAGGTCCGCCAGGACCGCCACGCCGGGCAACAGCCCGGCGCCCGGCCCAACCAGCGAGGAGGCCGCCCATGGCGGCCCCGCAGTGGGCGGGAGCCTCCCGATACCCTTAATGCGGAGCTTCGGCGTTTTCCCACCAGAGACAGATTTTTCACCCGCATCGCCCGAAACCCATGTTATAACCCTGTCAAAAGACCCCAAAGAGGTTCGAACATGAGCAGCAATACCGCCAAACTCGACGACGCCCTGCGCGCCGCGATTCTGGAAAAACCAGACGCGATCCTGGAGGATCAGAATCTGATGAACGCCCTCGTCAGCGCCAATGAACGCGCGATGGGCTCGAATATCGTGGATCTGCGCGGCATCGCCATGGAGCGGCTGGAGGCGCGACTGGATCGGCTGGAGGACACCCACCGTTCGGTCATCGCCGCGGCCTATGAAAACCTGTCCGGCACAAACCAGATCCACCGCGCGGTGCTGCGCCTGCTGGACCCCACCGATTTCACTGGTTTCCTGACCAGCCTCAATCAGGAGATGGCCGAAATTCTGCGTGTCGATGCACTGGCACTGGTGCTGGAAACCCGGCAGGAGGACGGCAGCGCCGCCGCCGAACGTATTGGCGATGTGCTGAAAATCGTCTCTCCCGGCTATGTCGCCGACTATGCCGCCGCAGGCGGGCGCGGCGGGCCGGACCGTCAGGTCACCCTGCGCCAGCTGCAGACCGGCAGCGCCCGGATCTATGGCGGCAAGGCGGAGTGGATCCGCTCCGAGGCCTGCCTGAAGCTGGATCTGGGCAGCGGCCGCCTGCCCGGCATGCTGGTGCTCGGCTCTGAGGATCCGCATCAGTTCTCGCCGCAGCAGGGCACTGACCTTCTCGGCTTCTTCGCGGGCGTCTTTGAACGAACCATGCGCCGCTGGCTGTCATGAGCCTGATCTCCCCGGCCTGCCGCGACGCCCTGCAGCACTGGCTGGAAGGGCTTGCCGCGCTGGGGGGCGCCTCGGCCAATACGATCACCGCCTATCAGGGCGATGTCACCAGCTTCCTTGCCTTCATGACCAGCCATACCGGCGGCCCGCAGGGGCTTGGCGCGCTGGCGCAGATCTCCACCGCCGACATGCGCGCCTGGATGGCGTCTGAGCGCAGCGCGGGCACCGGCTCGCGTTCACTGGCGCGCAAGCTGTCCTCGGTCAAAAGCTTCTATCGCTGGCTGGCGGCGCGCGAAGGGTTCGAGCCCACCGCGGTTCTTGCGGTGCGGGCACCGAAGTTCCAGAAAAAGCTGCCCCGCCCGCTGGCGCAGGACGCCGCCCGCGCCGTCATCGAGACGGTCGAGCTGCAATCCACCAGCGACTGGGTCGCCGCCCGCGATGTTGCGGTCGTGACCCTGCTTTACGGCTGCGGCTTGCGCATTTCCGAGGCGCTCAGCCTCACCGGCGGCGATGCGCCGCTGCCACAGGTCCTGCGGATCAAGGGCAAGGGCGAAAAGGAACGGGTGGTGCCTGTGATCGCCGCCGCCCGCGATGCCGTGGATCGCTATCTTGACCTCTGCCCGCATCCGCAGATGCAGGACGCACCGCTGTTTCGCGGCCAGCGCGGCGGTGCCCTCAATCCCCGCCAGATCCAGGGGGTCATGGCGAGAACCCGCGCCCAGCTGGGCCTGCCTGCCTCGGCCACGCCCCACGCGCTGCGGCACAGTTTTGCCACCCACCTGCTGGAGGCCGGAGGCGATCTGCGCGCCATTCAGGAGCTTCTGGGCCATGCCTCGCTTTCCACCACGCAGGCCTACACGGCGGTGGATACGGCACATCTGATGGAAGTCTACAACCGCGCCCATCCCAAGGCTTGATCTCAGACCGAAAGGCCCCTCAGCGTCGCTGGAAGACAGCCCAGGTAAAGGGTTGCTCGGCGCCGCCCGGTGTCTGGTGTACTTCTCGCCAGTGGTGCAACAGGGTGAACGCGTCCCCCAGCTCCTGCCCCAGCCCTTCGGCGGAATATCTGCGCACCGGCAGGCCGCTGCATGTCTCCGGCCCGTCCGGCGCAAAGGTTGCAAGGATCACATGTCCATCGGGACGCACCCCAATCCGCAAAGCAGCCACATAGGCGGCACGGTCGGCCGCGTTGGTCAGAAAGTGGAACACCGCCCGATCGTGCCAGATCCCATAGGCGCGCGGCGGCACCCATTCAGTGATATTGGCAGCGATGCGCACGACCTCCTGCGCCCGGTCTCCCAGCCGCTGTGCCTGTACCGACAAAGCAGCGTCGGAGATATCCAGAACCGTCAGATCCCGCCAGCCACGTTCCAGCAGAACCGCCGCCAGATCCGAAGCGCCACCCCCAACGTCCAGAAACGGCTGATCCTGCGCGCCGATCAGATCAATAGCCTTCAGCGAAGCCTTGGGATACGCCTGATACCAGCTGACGCTCGTCGGCGCCTTGCTCTCATAGACAGCATTCCAATGTGCGCTCTGGTCTGGCATCGCGCTCCCCCTTCAGACGCTCCCCGTGCCGGAGCATATCTGGCCAGCACATTAGACATGCGATTATCAGAATGCAAAACGCTCAGGCGGCCCCCCACCGGATGAGACAGGCATCCAAGCGCGCGGAATAAATAAAATGCAATATATTCCGAAGCCTGCCGACAACCTCTCCTTAACCGCGTTCAGAGTTGATAGGGGCAAACCCGCTCCAGAAAGGATGCCCTATGTATCACGACCCCCATTTCTGTTTTGGCCAGGCTCCCGCTGCACCGGCGGCGCCCGTCTCTCAGATCCGCCTCCCCCGCTCCATTCCTGTTTCGCATTGGCCCTTCCCCGGCTCCATCCCCGGCGTCGTAAGGGAAATGCTGTATATGTCCGATGATGGTGCCGCCTTTGATGCGGCCGTGGAAAACGCGCCCCATATCAGCAAAACGCTGCACTGAACCCTTGCGGGCCGAGGGCAAATTCGCCATCACGGGTGAATGAAACCTCAGATCCGCGCCATTCTCGTTCATCTTCTAACCGCCACCGGCGCCGTCTTTGCCATTCTGGCAATGCTGGCGGCCGCCGATGCCAAGTGGAGCCTGATGTTCCTGTGGCTGGTGGTCGCCTTTGCGGTGGACGGTGTGGATGGCCCGCTGGCGCGGCATTATCACGTAAAACGCTACGCGCCGCAGTTTGACGGGGTCCTGCTGGATCTAATCATCGATTACCTGACCTATGTCTTCATCCCGGCTTTTGCCCTGTTTAAATCCGGGCTGATGGCAGGCTGGACCGGCTGGTTCGCCATTATCGTCATCACCTTTGCCAGTGCGATGTATTTTGCTGACACCCGGATGAAGACAAAGGACAACTCCTTTTCCGGCTTCCCCGGCTGCTGGAACATGCTGGTGCTGGTGATCTTTGCGCTGGAGCCGAGCCACTGGACCAGCCTGGCGCTGGTGACGTTGCTCTCCATCGCGATGTTCCTGCCGCTGAAGTTCATTCATCCGGTCCGCACCCAGCGCTGGCGCCGCATTTCGCTGCCGGTGGCGCTGGTCTGGACCGCGCTGGCAGGCTATGCGGCCTGGATCGATTTCCATCCCGAAAGCTGGGCCCACTGGGGGCTGATCGTGACCTCGGTCTACCTGCTTTTCGTCGGGATCGTGCAGCAGATTTTCCCGCCCAAACGCGCCTGAGCCTGCTGCCGACGCAACCACGTGCGACAAAACCGGCCTGAAACCAGTAGCTTCTGAATACGTCTCAAAGCCGTCTCAAATGCGAGGCACTATGGCTTCCCTCGGGTAAGCCTGCCTTAAATTCTGATCGTCAGGATCGATGGAGCATCCTTTGCACCGGGGGTGCGTTCCAATCGTTCAGGAGATCATACCATGAATTCGATCCATGCCCCCGGCGGCCAGTCATCCGCCCATCACGCCCACTCTGCGCCCCGGCAGTTCACGCCGCCCGGCCAGTCGGACCAGCCGGACCGCGTTGGTCCGCCCGATCATGCCAAGGCCTGGGGCTGGCGCGCCAAGCAGGCCGCTGAAACGCCCGCAGAGCCTCCGGCAGAAACCACACAACCCAAGGGTGTTAATGCGGTGCTGAGCGGCAGCTTTGGCGAAATTTCCATCCGGATTGAAGACCTCGGCGGCGCATTCGACATCGAGGTCACCCGCGAGGACGGCGGGCTGAATGTCGCGACAGACAGCGGCACCGGCGGCGGCGAGATCAGGATTAACTTCGAGAACGGCGAACACGGCGGCCTTGTGGCCCTGTTTGAAACCAATGAAGCAGGCGAGATCACCGTTTCTGTGAGCAATGTCAGCGACAGCGATCCGGCGACCGAGGTCGCGGTCAGCCCGCTTGAGGTCCCCGAAGAGGCAGAGCCCGCGCAGGCGGACACCAGCCTGGCAGAGACCAGCGGCGCAGATATGGAAACCGTCGTTCTGGGTCTGGCCGCAGGCGATCCTGCCCCAACCGGCACCGGCGCCATGTCAGAGTATGACAAGGCGAAAGCATTGTTGTCCTGAACAGCGCTTCAGGCGTCTCGCCTGACGGACAAACCTTAGGATCTCAGATCAGCAACCCTGCCGCGCCCTCATGGCGCAGCAGGGATACTTTTGTTTCGATCCCACCCTGCCCTGAAAACCCGCCAAGCCCGCTGCCACCCAGCACCCGATGACAGGGGATGATGATCGGAATGGGATTGGCGCCGCAAGCATTGCCTACGGCCTGCGCCGAACTGCCAAGAGTCTGCGCCAGCTGACCGTAGGTGCGCGTCTCGCCAAAGGGAATGGCGGCGATTTCCGCGCAAACCGCCTGCTGATAGGCGGACCCTGCCACATCCAGCGGCAGGCTGAAGGCCTCTAACTCTCCCGCGAAATAGGCACGCAGCTGCGCCAATGCCCGGCTCAACACCTCCTCCGTTGCGGCATCTCCGGCGTGCGCCTGCGTAGGTTCTGCGGGAGTTTCCTTCCATCGCAGCCGGGTGATCGCCCCATCCTGCGCGGTCACGACCACCCGCCCGACCGGGGTTTTCAGATGCGCGCTCGGCTGCTGCATGCGTTCTGTCCTCTTGCAGTTGTTCACTTTGGGCGTTCCCACCCTGCGGCGGGCCGAAGCGGGCCGCAAGCCCGGGCGAGCAGCTCAAGGTGCGAAATGCGCACTTTGGTATAGGTGCCTTATCCCTCTGCCGCTCTCCCCTGCCCAAGCGGGCAGGTGCCAAGCAGTTTAATTAATATGTATTAATGATGGAACGCAGAGCGGGGTGCCTGCGTCGTGCTGCAATATCCCGGCCTCTGCCACGGACAGCCTTTCGGCCACCTGGAGGAGCAATGACAGGACAGACCAGCTGCACGTCTCGGTAAAGTAAAGGTGGGAACAAGGACATGATTCGACTGGATGCGGCCAACCTGGCCTGGAAACAAAGCTGGTCAGCCAATCAGCCGGTCATGGTCGGCCCAGTGCAGGCTGAAAAGGAGAACACCAGCCTGTCCGAAAAGATGGGCCTCTCCGAACAATCGGCCTATCGCCTGAAAGCCTTGCCCGAGAAGGAAAAGATTCAAGCCGCGACCGAACAGGTTGATGGCAGCCAGCAGGGTCTGGCCTTCCGCCAGCAGCGCGAAGAGGCCCTGCAAAACTCGCCAAACATGCAGAATAGCAGTGTGAACTCGGTCTTTACTGGTCCGGCCAAGCCGTCCCTGGTGGTACGCGACGCGCAGCAGATGCCGGGGCAACCGGATGCATCACCCTGGGAAAAGGCGCAGGACGACATGCGCCGCGAACGCGTGACAGGCTCTGCCTACGGTGCCCAATCCGAGATTTCCGCCGCTGCCAAGGCACTGTGGCGGCAGTATATTGCGCTGCTGGCCGGCCACCCGGTTGGGCCGCTGCCGATGAACGTCATCAACGCCTGTGCCAATTACAAGGCGGCGCAAAAGGTCGTTGCAGCCTGATCTCCGCTCGCCGCCCCTCTCCAAAGACCCGGATGTCCGACGAAAAAGCGCCGCCGTTACCCTCAGAAGGCAACGGCGGCGCAATCTGTTTTGGACCCGCCCCCGCAAAAGGAGGCGGTACGTCTTAGCTCAGCGCGCTGTCGCAGCGACCACAGACACCGGCATGGGCATGGGTGCCCACATCCGGCAGGATCTTCCAGCAGCGCTGGCATTTCTCGCCTTCTGCCTTTTCAAACACAACCGAGATGCCGTCGATCTCTGGCATGCGGAAGGCTTCGGCTGGGGCCGGATCGCCGGTCAAAACCACATCCGAAGTGATGCAGATATCGGCAAAATTCACCGATTTCAGCGCCTCCAGAACCTCCGGGTCGCGCAGATGCACCACCGGCGCGGCTTCAAGCGAGGCACCGATCACCTTGTCGGTACGCTGGATTTCCAGCGCCGAGGTCACCACCCGACGGGCCTGACGGATCGCGGCCCATTTCGCGGCCAGCGGCTCGTTCAGCCAGTCGGCCGGGGTTTCGGGGATGTCCACCAGATGGACCGAGCTGTCCTCGCCCGGGAAGCGTTCCAGCCAGACTTCTTCCATGGTGAAGACCAGGATCGGCGCCAGCCAGGTGGTCAGGCGGTGGAACAGGATGTCCAGAACGGTGCGCGCGGCGCGGGCATTCAGCGTATCGCCATCACAATAGAGCGCATCCTTGCGCACGTCGAAATAGAAGGCCGACAGATCCACGGTGGCAAAGGTGAAGACCGCCGAGAACACGCCCTGGAAGTCGAAGGCGGCATAGCCGGAGCGCACCTTGTGATCCAGTTCCGCAAGACGGTGCAGCACCCATTGCTCCAGCTCGGGCATATCGGCGGGATCAACGCGCTGGTCCTCGGTGAAATCGCCAAGGCTGCCCAGCATGTACCGCATGGTGTTGCGCAAGCGGCGGTAGCTGTCGGCGGTGCCTTTCAGGATCTCCGGACCGATCCGCTGGTCGGCGGTGTAATCGGTCTGGGCCACCCACAGACGCAGGATATCGGCGCCGTATTGCTGTACGACCTTTTCCGGCACGATGGTGTTGCCCAGCGATTTGGACATCTTCATGCCCTTCTCATCCAGCGTGAAGCCGTGGGTCACCACGTTGCGGTAAGGCGCGCGGCCCAGGGTGCCACAGGCCTCCAGCAGGGAGGAGTGGAACCAGCCACGGTGCTGGTCGGTGCCTTCCATGTAGACATCGGCGATACCGTCTTCGGTGCCATCTTCGCGGTCACGCAGCACAAAGGCGTGGGTGGAACCGGAATCGAACCACACGTCGAGAACGTCGAACACCTGCTCGTAGGCGTCCGGATCGACGATACCGTCCAGCACCTGCGCCTTGAAGCCGTCCTCGTACCAGACATCAGCGCCCTTTTCGTCAAAGGCGGCGACGATACGGGCGTTGACCTCATCGTTGCGCAGCAGGAAATCGTCATCGGTGGGCAGGGCGCCCTTCTTGGTGAAGCAGGTCAGCGGCACACCCCAGGCGCGCTGACGCGACAGCACCCAGTCGGGGCGCGCTTCGATCATCGAATAGAGACGATTGCGCCCGGTCTGCGGGGTCCATTTCACCAGCTGGTCGATCGAGGTCAGCGCCCGCTCGCGGATGGTCTTGCCATAGGTATCGAGCCCGTCGCCCAACTCCTTGTCCACGGCTGCAAACCATTGCGGCGTGTTGCGATAGATGATCGGTGCCTTCGAACGCCAGGAATGCGGGTAGCTGTGCTTGATCTTGCCACGCGCCATCAGCCCGCCGACCTCGACCAGCTTGTCGATGACGGTCTTGTTGGCATCGCCCTCGCCGCCTTTGCGGTTCAGGATGTATTTGCCGCCAAAGAACGGCAGATCGGCACGGAAGGAACCGTCGTCCATCACGTTGTAGGTGATGACCTGCTTCAGCATGCCAAGGTCACGGTAGAGTTCGAATTCCTCCATCCCGTGGCTGGGCGCGCAGTGCACGAAACCGGTGCCTTCGGTGTCGGTGACGAAATCGGCCGCGCGGAAATCGCGGATATCGTCCCATTCGCCATTGGAGCCTTCGGCACCTGCGAGGGGGTGAGTCAGGCCGATGCCTTCGAGATCGGACACCGGAACATCGGCAACGCGGGTATACTGGTCTTCCTCCAGCCGCGCGCGCTTCATGACGTCGGCGGCCAGGTTATCGGCCAGAACGTATTTGTCGCCCACCTTGACCCAGGATTCCTCTGGCGTGCCGGTCACCTCATAAAGGCCATAGGCAATGTCTTCGCCGTAAACCACGGCCTTGTTCGAGGGCATGGTCCAGGGGGTGGTGGTCCAGATCACCACATAGGCACCTGCCAGTTTGTGATCCGCAGGCTCGGCTACCTTGAACTTCACCCAGATGGTGAAGCTTTCCTTGTCGTGGTATTCCACCTCGGCCTCGGCCAGTGCGGTTTTTTCCACCGGCGACCACATCACGGGTTTGGAGCCCTGATACAGCGTGCCGTTCATCAGGAACTTCTGAAATTCGCCCGCGATCACCGCCTCGGCATGGTAATCCATGGTGAGATACGGATTGGCCCAGTTGCCGGTGATGCCAAGACGCTTGAACTCTTCGCGCTGGATGTCGACCCATTCATCGGCAAAGGCGCGGCACTCCTGGCGGAACTCGATGACCGGCACCGCGTCCTTGTTCTTGCCCTTCTTGCGGTACTGTTCCTCGATCTTCCATTCGATCGGCAGACCGTGGCAGTCCCAGCCCGGCACGTAACGCGCATCATAGCCCATCATCTGGTGCGAGCGCACGATCATGTCCTTGATGGTCTTGTTCAGCGCGTGACCGATGTGCAGGTGGCCGTTGGCATAGGGTGGGCCGTCATGCAGCGTGAACGGCTCGCGGCCTTCGTTGTTTTCGCGCAGCCGGTCATAGACACCGATCTTTGCCCAGCGCTCCAGCCATGCGGGTTCCCGCTTGGGCAGGCCCGCGCGCATGGGGAAATCGGTCTTGGGCAGGTTCAGGGTGTTCTTATAGTCGGGGGTCTGAGGCGTGTCGGCGCACATCGGTGGCGTCCTTTGAATAGCTGGTCGTCGTCAGGATTATCTGTGGGATATTCGGTTCGGTGCGATGGCTCAAGCACCTTTGCCCGGCGGCTCTTAGGATTCCGTGTTCGGATCAGAGCGCCGGGTACGTAATTCGAATAATGATGGCCGCACGGTGGGACATGCGGGCCTTATAGGGCGCTGCATCAGGAGGGTAAAGCACACAACGTCGCGACACCCTGCGCTGCTGCGCAACATTCTTGCGCCTCAACAGTTGCCGGACACACTCATGCGCTGTATTTACGGAAGAATAATCAATTAAAAACACAACACAGGACCCTTTTTAGTGAAAACCTACATTCTACCCGCGCTGCTTTCCGCCAGCGTCACGCTTTCGGCTTGCGACACAGCAGAATCCCCCAGCGAAACCTACGCCAGCAGGCTGCAAACCGCAGAACAGCTGCCTGTCTCAAAGAATATCTCGCTGACCGCGGCCGGGAAAAGGCTGCCATTGCAAACGGCGACACAGACCCGGATCAGCTTTGCGCAAAACGAGTTGAACGAAGCCAATCCCCCCATGACCCAAGCGGACTGTACACTGACCAGCTCCGCCTTTTCGGGCGCCCTGCGGGTTCCGGGCAAGGTGAACCTGCCCAGTTTTGGTCGCGCCACACCGCCGATGACGATCGCCTGCACAGATGGCAAAAAGACTGTCACTCAAACCATAGAGGTGACGAACCTCACCAAGCTCAAGGCCCAGGAAAATGCCGCAGCGCAGGTTCTTTGGGGTGGTGGTCTGCTGGGGGCGGCTGTGCTGGCCGGAATGTCCAGTGAACGCGACAAGTCTCTGGACCTCTACGGCTACCCTCCAAAAATCCAGGTCAAGTGATCCGCGTTGCGGATCAGTCAGAAGCAAAGGTTCTGCGGCCCCCGTTGCGGGGCCTCAGCGCGCCATAAAAATGGAATGTCAGGATAACCTGACAAGGTCTTAAACCGTTTCGCACGCGAAACATTTCCCCCCGCAGGGCAGACACCGCGCCTCAAGCGTGGAACATCAACCCCACGCCGTAGGCCATGGCCGCCGCCGCGCCGCCGATCACCAGCGTTTCCCCGCCCGAGCGCCACCAGGGCGCCAGCGACCAGCGGCTTTTGAGGGCGCCAATGGCAAAGAAACAGCCCATGGTCATCCAGGAGGACACGGTAAAGGCGTTGGAAAGACCGAAGAGAAAGGGCAGCAGCGGCACCATCCCCGCCACCAGAAAGGCAGCAAAGGTAGCGATGGCGGCCTTCATCGGGTGCGGGTCCACCCCGGCCAGCCCGTATTCGCCCTCGATCATCAGGTCGACCCAGGTTTCACGGTTCTTGCAGATCTCGTCGGTGGCCTCGTCCAGCACGCGACCGCTTAAACCCTTGAGCCGCAGGATCTCTCGCACCTCCTCGCGCTCTCCATCCGGGTAGTGGTCGATATGATGGTTCTCGACCTGGCGCAGTCGGCGGGCGTCGTCCAGTTCAGCCTTGGTGCCGGAATAGTTGCCTGCCGCCATGGAGAACCCATCGGCCAGCACATTGGCCAGCCCCAACGCCACGATCACAAAGGGCGACAGCCCCGCGCCCGCCACCCCCGCCACGATGGCAAAGGTGGTGACGGATCCGTCGATGCCGCCATAGACCACATCGCGCAGCACCCCCCGCCCCGGCGGTGCGCCGATCCGGTCCTTGATCTCCTGCGGGCTGTGGCCGTGGTCTGTCATTGTGGGGTCTCCGGGCAGGGCATTTACGCTACCCTATCGCGGCAAAAGAAGGGGCGCAGCCCTCAAATAGAAGACCGCGCCCCGTCGTTGTTTTGCCCTCAACAGCAGGGATCAGAAGATGAAATCGCTTTGGTCCAGCTGATCCGCCATGACGCCTTCGAGCAGGATCGAGGTATTGCCAAATTCCACCCGCGTGCCGCGCCCCGCATCGCTGATGCTGAGATCGGCAAAATCCATGCCCAGCGTATTGAGGCTGATCAGGTCGATCCCGTCCTCGAAATCGGAGATCCGGTCGCGCCCTTCGCGCATATCGGCATAGACGAACTCATCCCAGCCCGCGCCACCGGTCAGCACGTCGCGGCCATTGCCGCCGGTCAGGACATCATCGCCGCTGTGACCCTTCAGCATGTCGCGTCCGGCGCCGCCCTCCAGCATATCATCTCCGCGGTGGCCTTTCAGCATGTCATTGCCAGAGCCGCCGTTCAGATCATCGCCGCCACCGTGGCCCTTCAGGTGGTCATCCCCCTCATCACCGAACAGGCGGTCGCTGCCCTTGTTGCCGAAAAGATGATCGTCGCCACCGTCACCGCGCAGCACATCGTTCTGGCTACGTCCCCAGAGCCAGTCATCATCGGCGCCGCCATCGATCCGATCAGTGCCCTTGCCACCATAAATCCGGTCATTGCCAAGACCGCCATCAAAGACATCGTCCCCCGCGCCCAGACGCACGGTTTCCGAAGCCCGCTGGAACTGGTCCTCAAGGATGTCGAGCGCCTGCGCCCGGTTGGTGCCTTCGATCTCACCCGCGGCCACGGGCAGCAGGCCGACATAGCCATCCTGCGATCCGTTGATCTCGCCGCCGGTCCCGGCGCCGAAGCCCGACCCCACATTTTGCCCATGAATAACGATTTCCCGGTTTTCCATCGGCATCAGATCCGCCGCAGTATAGTCGTTGCCGCTGACCGGGCTGAAGAAGTTGCTGTCGTCACCCAGCTCATAACTCTGGATGAAATTCATCGTGCCGTCCGACCGGGTCATCGGCAGCACCCCGTCGCCATCGGTCAGCGGCAACAGGATGTCGCCATAGGCGGCCAACCCTTCCAGCACTTCGACAAATCCGTCCTGATCCGCATCATCCGCAATCAATGGCATGCGGGCATCCGAGGGGTTCCCTTCGTCATCAAAGGTGCCATGCACATGCTGGGCGTGGCGCACATCCGGGGTCAGCCCCGCCGCCGAGATCGAGATATTCAGATAGCGGGTACCGTCCTCTTCGGTATTGACCGACAGCAGCGCATCGCCGGTGACGCCCGAATTATTCATCGCCCCCAGGTCTACCGACCAGAAGGCGTCCGCGCCGCGCAGGAACGTCTCGTAGGATGCATAGGATGAAGCCAGATGGGCCATAGGTATCTCTCCCTTTGTTTGAACCTCTGCCCACAGCCACGAAGCCCCCGCGCAAAAAGTTTCATGCCCGATGCGATTTTTTTTCAAAACGGCTTTGGCCAGCCTAGGTCAGCCCCCTTTTCCCGCGCCTCTGGCCCGGCTATTGCTGTCCTTCGAAACCAAAGTCAGGAGCTCCCGTGACCTCCCCCGATCTGCCCACCCCCCCCGCACAAAACGCCCCGCTGCGCCGCTTTGACATCAGCGGCGCCGAGATCGACGAGGTCGTGCGTGTTTTTTATGGCAAGATACGGCAGCACCCCGTGTTAGGGCCGGTGTTCGGCGCCCATGTGACCGACTGGCCGGAACACGAGGAAAAGATCGCCCGGTTCTGGCGCAACGCAATCCTGCGCGAGAAGTGCTACAACGGCAATCCGATGCGGGTGCATGTCTCTCGCCCCGATATCAAGGCCGAGCATTTCCCACTCTGGCTTGACCTGTTTCACAGCGTTCTGAAGGCTGAGCTGCCCACGCAGACCGCGCAAAGCTGGGGCGCGCTCGCCGACCGGATCGGCGAAGGCTTCAGAACCGGTGTAACCGCCATGCGCCAGCCCAAGGATGCCCCGCCCAAACTGTTCTAAGGCGCGCGCCTAGCGGTCTGCGTCCACCTTTGACTTGGATCTTGAAAACAGACCGGACAGCGCCCGCTGCACGACCCTGCGGGTCGAAGGGCGGTGGCGCGGGGAAAACGGCATCGGACGGCAGACCTCCATCGCGGCGATGCCAACCCGCGCCGACAGCGCCCCATTGACCACACCTTCGCCAAACCGCCGCGACAATTTCGACAGGACCGATCCGCCCAGCACGGATTCCAGCAGATCGTCCCCCGCCGCAACCGCGCCGGTGGCCACCAGATGCGCCAGCACCGCCCGCGTCAGCCGCCAGGAGCCAAGCAGGCCCGAGCGTCCGCCGTAGATCTCGGCCACCCGCCGGATCATCCGCACCGAGGCAACAAGCGCCGTCACAACATCGGCCAGTGCCAGCGGCACCAGCGCCGTCACCGTCGCCACCTGCCGCGCGGCGCCTTCGACCTCCTGCAGGGCGCGCGCATCCAGCGGCGCCAGCAACTCGTCTTCTGCCAGCTGCAACAAGGCATCGGCATCCATCACCTCGGGGCTGCGTTCCGCCAGCCGCGCGCGATGCCAGGCCAGATCCGCGCGATCTCCGTAAAACCGCTCCAGCCGCGCCACATAGGCGCGCGCCGCCGTGGGATCCTCCACCGCCGGGATCGCGGCCTGTCGCAGATCGTCAACCCGCTTCAGCCGCGCCAGCGCCAGCCCTTCGCGCAGCAGCATCAGCGCCGCCAGCACCAGCGCCAGCAGCAAAGCGGCAGAGATCGCCCAGCCCAGAACCGGCACCCGTGCAATCAGCCCGGTGGCAAAATCCCAGGCCGCAACGGACACCATCGCGCCGAGCAGTGCCAGAACCGTGCCCCAGAACCAGCGCGACAGCCGCGAGGGAGGCCGGGCCGCCAGCGCCGCAGCCCGCTGCATGGCAGCCGGAGGCGGCCCGCCCGGCACCTCCGGCCCAAGATCGGGAACCGGCGGCGCATCGCTGACAGCGGGGGCCGATTTCTGGTCTTCCTCCAGATCAAAGACGACGGGTCCCTGGCTCATCACGCGGCCTCCTGTTTCGCGGCCTGCCAGGCATAGGAAATATCCGGCAGCCCTTCGTCATTGCGCGCGCCATCGCTGCGCGCCGTCTCAGTAAACCCTTCGCGCAGGTAGAACCGCTGCGCCCCGGAATTGGCCTCAAAGGTCCAGAGGTGCAGATGCCCGCTGGTCCCCTTGGCCGCGTCCAGAAGGCGTTTGCCTATGCCCTGCCCGCGCGCCTCGGGCGCCAGATAGAGGGCGCAGATTTCCGCGCCATCACGGGCCAAAAATCCCAGCACCCTGGCGCCCTCCTCGGCCACGGTGACCCATCCCCGGTCGATCATCACCCCGCAAAAGGAAATCGCCTCGGCCCCGGAATACAGCTCTGGCATCCAGGGCGTTTCTGCCGCAAACCGGTGCAGGATATCGCCAATCGTGCCCGCATCCGTCGGGCGCGCCGGGCGCAATTCAAGGCTCATAGACGGTCTCCGATCAGGAATTCGGCGGCCCGGTCCAGTCGGATATGCGGCAGGCCATCCCCGGGTCTGAGGCTCAGGGGCGCAGGCGCAAAGGCCATGCTCTGATAGTCTCCCTCCAGCCAGCTCTCAGCACCCTGGCGCGCCGGGGTCAGCAGCTTGCCCGGGTCCTCGGGCAAAGCGCCGGGGTAAAAGGCCGCTTGCCGTCCACCCTCCAGCAATGTGCCGCGCACGCAGGGCAACTCCCGTCCCTGATGGGCGCGCATTTCCTCGGTCGTGGTCCGCAAAGAGGCCAGCGACAGGGCCGCCGTTTCCGCCCCGGCAAAGCGGGCGCGGTCCTGCGCCTCGCGAGTCAACGCCTCGATGATCGCGGTCAGCTGCGGATGCTGGACGTGGTGCAAATGGTCCGCCTTGGTGGCGGCAAACAGGATCTTCTCCACCCTTTTGCCGCCCAGGATCCGGGTCAGGAACCGGTTGCGCCCGGGCCGGAAGGCGCCCAGGATATCCGCCATCGACTGGCGCAGATCCTCGACTGCGGGTGGGCCGGAATGGATCGCCCCCAGCGCATCGACCAGCACCACCTGACGGTCGATGCGGGAAAAGTGATCGCGAAAGAACGGCTTCACCACCCGCGCCTTGTAGGCCTCATAGCGGCGCGCCATTTCACGCCGCAGACTGCCACGCGGCGGGCTGCCCTCCCCGGCGGCAAGCGGCGCAAAGGTCAGCACCGGTGAGCCTGCGAGATCACCCGGCAGCAGGAACCGGCCCGGCGTGCAGTCATAGAACCCGGCATTGCGCGCGGCGTTGAGGTATTCGGTAAAGGAGGCCGCCAGCGCCTGCGCCTGCCCCTCGTCATGGGCGGCATGCGCATCGGTGGCCCCTGCGGCCGCAAGGAACCCCTGCGCCTCTTCCCGCCCGGCGATCCGGGCCAGCACTTCGCCGGACCACTGGTCATAGCTCTTGTCCAGCAGCGCCAGATCCAGCAGCCATTCCCCCGGATAATCCACGATATCCAAATGCAGCACCCGGGGGCCCTGCAACCCGGCAAGCAGCCCGGAGGGCCGCACCTTCAGGCTGAGGCGCAGTTCGGAAACGGCGCGGGTGCTGTCCGGCCAATGCGGATCAGCCCCGGTGAGGGCGGCCAGATGGGATTCATAGTCGAACCGCGGCACGGTGTCGTCGGGCTGGGGTTGCAGATAGGCGGTCTCGATCCGCCCATCCCGCGCCGCCGATAGCTGCACCATGCGGCCCCGGTTCATCAGATTGGCCACCAAAGAGGTGATAAAGACGGTCTTGCCCGCCCGCGCCAGACCGGTGACGCCGAGCCTCAGGCTCGGTTCCAGAAAAGTCTCCGACAGGCTGCTGCCCAGGGCCTCGACCCGGCGGGCTGCGCTGTCGGCTAGGGATGTCAGTACCACGCGCCTGCCTTTGTCCTGTTCTGCTGTACTCTGCTCTGCTTTGTCGCTCCGGCGGCCGGGCCGCTCAGCCCAAGATAGGCAGGCTCCAGGCTGGATACCAGTGCCCGATGCAGCAGGCAAAGGCCCGCCGGGGCAAAGGACTTGCCTTGCGTCCCGCACCGCGCTACTGCCGCGCCATGCCGCGTTTTGCTCTCAAAGTCGAATATCATGGAGCGCCCTTTGCCGGCTGGCAAAGGCAGAAGGAACACCCCTCTGTGCAGGGGGCGATCGAGGCTGCGCTGGCGCGACTGGAGCCTGGGGATCACACCATCGCAGCCGCCGGACGTACCGATGCCGGAGTGCACGGGCTGGGCCAGGTGTCGCATTGCGATCTGCAGAAAAACTGGGACCCCTTCCGCCTGTCAGAGGCGCTGAACTTCCACCTGAAGCCCAATCCGGTCGCCATCACCGCCTGCGCAAGGGTCGCCGATGACTGGCACGCGCGGTTCTCGGCGGTAGAGCGGCAATACCTCTTCCGCATCCTGATGCGCCGCGCCCCGGCCACCCATGAGGCAGGCCAGGTCTGGCAGGTGCCGCATGAACTTGATGCCGAGGCGATGCAGCAGGCCGCAGATCACCTGATCGGGCACCACGATTTCACCACCTTCCGCTCCACCATCTGCCAGGCCGCCAGCCCGGTCAAAACCCTGGATGAGCTGACGGTGGAACGGGTCGACGGCTTCACCGGGCCGGAAATCCATTTCCACGTGCGCGCTCGCAGCTTTCTGCACAATCAGGTGCGCAGCTTCGTCGGCACGCTGGAACGGGTCGGCGCAGGCAGCTGGTCCCCCGCCGACGTAAAGGCAGCACTTGAGGCCCGTGATCGCGCTGCCTGTGGCCCGGTCTGCCCCGGACATGGCCTCTATCTGGCCCGCGTCGGTTACCCCGATCCGGTCTTTGCCACAGACAGTCGGTAGCACACGTCCCAGAATGCAGGGGCGGGCTCCCGCGCCTTTTCCCTGCATCACAGATGCAAAGCAAAGCCTTGGGCCGGGCGCCACTGACGCGGCGCAGATCCCTCCCCCACTGCCGGGTCAAGGGCGGCCCTGCCGCCGCGCGGCACGCGCGGTTTACCCTTGAGGCGGCATTTCAAACTCACAATCGAAGGCGCGCGTTCAGGGCAGACCTGCCCCTGAACCGCTTCCCCAGCCCCCCTGCGCCGCGCAAGCGGCGCCACGCCCAACTGTGCGGAGCATTCGCAGAATGCTGCAAGCAGGCGGGAGCGCTCACCCGCCGCAACTTCAGGAGGGCGGGTGCAGCACCAGAGTCTGCAAGGCGGTCGCGACCGGCCCTTTGGTGTCCTGCAGGACCGATTGCGACATGCCGATGCCGGTGCCGTGCCAATGCGACACGGAATCGGAGGCCAGCCAGTCGCTTTCCGGGGCGCGGTGCACATGCAGGGTCAGGTCGGTGTTCATGAAGCCCATTTCGGCCGGACGCGCGTTCCAGGAGATACCATTGCCGCAATCGGCAAGCGCGCAAAGCGACTGGATCGGCGACTGCTCCTCTTCCTCCAGCAGGGTCGTCGTGCGCATCCACATCGCCTTAGGGCCAGGGCCAAAGCCCGCCCCCGGTGGATAGGCAACATCCAGAAACTGCCCGAAATAGGGCCTGTCGTGCAGCCCGGCGCCGATGGTGAAATCGCCGGGCGTGGCCTCCTCCAGCCGCAGGGGCGTGACCGGCGCCGTCGGCACCTGCCCCAGATCCTTCTCGACCAGATGCATCGAAGAGGCCCGCACGCAGAGTGTTCCGTCGTCATCGTGGACAGTCACCGAAGTGGTTGCCAACGTCCGGGTGTGGCGGGTGGTTTCCGCCGCCACCCAAAGCCCCGCCAGCGGCAGGGGGCGCAGGATGTCAAGAGTAAGCCGGGTCAGCATCTTGCCCGGCCCCACCGCCTGCTCTGCCGCCCGCGCCACCAGCCCGGTGACCGGACCGGCGTGGCAATGATCCGGGGACCAGGGGCCCCGGGCCGGGTCATTGCCGACAAAAGCGCCATCGGCGCGCTGGGAAAAGAACGGCGCCGCCGACAGGGCGTTTGACGACTGCGCCTTTGACATCAGCCTCAGACCTTTTCCTGCGTGTATTTCTTCAGCTCGGTCCGTGCCACCTGACGGCGGTGCACCGCATCCGGCCCATCGGCAAAGCGCAGCGCCCGCTGCCAGGTCCAGCCCATGGCCAGCGGCGTGTCCTGAGAAATGCCCTGACCGCCGTGCATCTGCATCGCCTCGTCCAGCACCTTCAGCGCAACCCGGGGGGCAACCACCTTGATCTGCGAGATATGCGGCGCGGCAGCGCGCGCATCGCCCTGATCCATCATCCAGGCGGCCTTGAGGCACAGAAGCCGCGCCATCTCGATCTCCATACGGCATTCTGCGATGATATCGTAGTTGGCCCCCAGCTGCGCCAGCTTCTTGCCAAAGGCTTCTTTTTCGAGCGAGCGGCGGCACATCAGCTCCAGCGCCGACTCGGCCTGACCGATCGAGCGCATGCAATGGTGGATACGGCCCGGCCCAAGGCGCCCTTGGGCGATTTCGAAGCCGCGTCCTTCGCCAACCAGCAGGTTCTCGGCCGGAACGCGCACGTTGGTAAAGCGCAGATGCATGTGGCCATGGGGCGCATCGTCGTGGCCAAAGACCTCCATCGGGCGCAGGATCTCGATGCCCGGCGCATCGGCAGGCACCACGATCATCGAATGGCGCCCGTGTTTCGGCAGATCGTCACCGCCGGTTTTCACCATCACGATATAGACCTTGCAGCGCGGATCACCTGCCCCCGAGGCCCAGTATTTTTCACCGCTCAAGACATAGTCATCGCCATCGCGCACGCAGGACATGTCGATATTGGTGGCATCGGAAGATGCAACTTCCGGCTCGGTCATCAGATAGGCGGAGCGGATTTCCCCCTCCAGAAGCGGCGCCAGCCATTCCTTCTTCATCTTTTCGGTACCGTAGCGCTCGAAAACTTCCATATTGCCAGTATCGGGGGCTGAACAGTTGAACACTTCGGAGCCCAGCGGCGTCTTACCCATTTCCTCGGCAAAGTGGGCATATTCCACGGTGGTGAGGCCAAAGCCACGGTCGCTGTCGGTCAGCCAGAAGTTCCACAGACCGGCAGCTTTCGCCTTGGCCTTCAGCCCTTCAAGGATCTCTGCCTGACGCTCGGTATAGGCCCAGCGGTCGCCCTTGCCGATCTCGGCCTGATACTCGGCCTCCAGCGGCATGATCTCATCGCGCACCATCGCCGCGACCCGGTCCAGCAGCTTGCGGTTCTCGTCCCGCATCCCAAAATTCATATCCATGACCTTCCTCCCTGCGCCTTTCGCTTTGGCTGAAATCATGGCTTAGTCGCGCGAACGCTGTCCAGCACTGTGACGGAACGTAACAGGCTGACGGTACGGAAGTAACGGAAGGAAACAGAGCGAATGGCACTACTTATCAGCATCGGACATGGCGGCTGGTTCACCGAAGAAGAGCTGGCACAAGAGCTGCGCGCGCTCAGCCCCGGCGCGGATATCCGCCCGGCCTCAAACCCTGGAAACCTAGATGAGATCACCATGCTGGCCGTTTCTTCGCTGAAAACCGACATCGCCGCACAGCTGCCCAATCTGCAACTGGTGCAGAAACTGGGCGCCGGGGTCGAAACCATCGTCAACCACCCCACCGTGGCGCCGCATGTGCGCGTGGCACGGCTGAAGCCGGAAGAACCCGCGCGCGAAATCGCGGAATACTGCCTCGCCTATATTTTGCGCGAACAGCGCAATCTCCTGCATCACGCGGCGGCGCAGGCCCGGGCTGAATGGGATTCGGTGGCCCCGAAACGCACCCATATGACAACGGTCGGCGTTCTTGGCCTTGGTCATATCGGCGGGCTGACCGCGCGGCTGATGGCGAGCCTTGGCTTTCAGGTTCACGGCTGGAGCCGCTCCCCCAAGGAGATCGAAGGCATCACCTGTCACCACGGCGCAGAGGCACTGCCGCAGATGCTGGGCCAATGCGATTATGTCTGCGCCATCCTGCCCTCGACCGCCGATACGCGCGGGCTGATGGATGCGGAGCTTCTGGCGGCGATGAGACCCGGCGCGGTGCTGATCAACGCCGGGCGCGGCGATCTGATCGACGAGGCCGCCCTGATCGCAGCGCTGGATCGCGGCACGCCCGGTCATGCGGTGCTGGATGTCCTGTGCACGGAACCCCTGCTCCAAGATGATCCGCTGTGGCGCCACCCGCGTGTGACCATCACCCCGCATGTGTCGGGCTGGCATCTGGGGGATGCACTGGGGGATGTGGTGGAGAACCTGCGCCGCCTTGGCACCGGTCAGGCGCTGCTGCACGAGGTGGACCGGGCGCGCGGTTACTGACGCGCCCGGAAACCGGTCTTCAGATCGGGGCGAGGCACTGGAACCCCGACCGCTCATACAGCAGCGGCTCGCCATCGCCGTGGGCGATATCGGTGATCTCACCGATGAATACCGTATGGCTGCCCGCGTCAGTCGCTTCGCGTACCTCGCAGGAAAAGCACAATAGCGCAGAGGCAAGGCGTGGCAGGCCGCGGGAGTCCTCCTGCCAATCGCCCTCGGCGAATTTCTCTTCGCCGGTGACCCCACCCTGCCCCGCGAATTGCAGTGCCAGCAGGCCATCGGGTTTGGCCAGCAAGTTGACATTGAACCGCCCGGTGTCCCGGATCGCGGCGCCGGTACCGGTGGCGCGGTTGACGCAGACCAGAAGGCTGGGCGGCTCTGCCGAAACCGAACAGACGGCGGTGGCGGTGATACCCCGGCGCTCCCGGCCCGCATCTGGCCCCGACAGGGCGGTGATCACCGTCACCGCCCCCGGGAACCGCGCCATCGCCGAACGGAAGCTGGCTGGATCGACGCTCATGCCCATGCCTCAGGCCGCCTGCAATTGCGACAGATAAGCCTCTGCCGCCTGCGGATCGGCGAACCACGGGAAGAAGTCGCGCGGATCGTCGAACCCGTTGGTGATCCGGTTGGCCAGACGCGGCTCGGCGCAGGCGGTGCCCATGATGTTGAGCACATGCGGCGGCGGCGGCAGCAGCATCATGTTGGTCCAGTTCACCACCCATTGCGCATAGTCCCAATAGGCGTTGAATGTGCCCTGCATCCAGGCCTCGTCAAAGGGCAGATCATCCCGCGCAAGAATCCGGTCCATATAGACCTTGGCCGCCTTTGAGGCGTTGTTGGAGCCTTGCCCGGTGATCGGATCGTTGAGGCAAACCGCATCGCCAATCCCCAGCACCTTGGCCCCCGAGGGCAGCGTCGCCACCGGCTTGCGCACCGTCGGCGGGAAGCGACCAGCCAGGATGCCGTTGTCGTCGGTCAGCTCGATATCGGTGCACCGCTCGGCCTCCCAGGGCAGGAAGGTCGACAGGATTTCTTTGGATTTCGCCAGATGCTGTTCGGGGGATTTCACATCGCCCCAGCAATCCATCGGACCACCCGGCACGCCTTCAAACACCATGATCTCGCACGGACCGGTGGTGGTCAGCGCCGGGAAGACGAAATATTCGCCAACGCCCGGGATCAGGTTGAAACAGACCGCCGAATGCTCGGGGCGCGGGGTCATGCCGGTGACATAGGTCAGCGCCAGCGCCCGCATCGGTTTGTCATAGGGAGATTTCTCCGCGTCGCGTTCAAACAGCCGCCCCACATCGCCCTTGCCCGAGGCGACCAGCACCAGATCGTCTTCGCGTGCATAAAGCTCCAGATCGCTGATGCCGGCCTCCTTGATGACCAGCTGGCCGCCGAGGCGTTCGAATTCCTCCAGCCAGACCGGGATCTTGACCCGCTGGTCCACAGAATAGGCAAAGCGGTCCAGCCGCCCGGTCCAGTCGATCGCCTTGGCGCCTGCCTCTTCAGGGTGCGGCACGGCAAAGGAGATGCCTTCGACCGGGGGGCACTGGTCCTCGGTCCAGAAATCGATGCCGAGATCGCGTTCGTTCTGCACCGATTCGCCGAACATGCACTGGCTGGACATGACGCGGCCGGTCTTGATGTCTTCGGCGGTGCGGTTCTGCACGATGCGGACCTTGTAGCCCTGTTTCAAAAGGCCAAGCCCCAGTTGCAGTCCGGACTGGCCGCCACCGATGATGGTGATCATTCTCATGGTTGTTACTCCCTGTCGGTTTGTTTTTATGCGCAGGCTCAGGCCATCAGCTGGGCGATGGCTTCTTCGTCGCGTTCCGGCCCCATGGCGGTATAGCCGCCGTCGACGCGGATATCGGTGCCGGTGATGAAGCCCGCCTCGTCCGAGCAGAGGAACAGCACCGAATTGGCGACTTCCTCGGGGTTGCCGGTGCGCCCCAGCAGGTGGAACGGCTTGGCCACGCTGTCGGTCTTCTCCCGGTCGCCGCCGGTCAGCTCGTCCATGATGTTCGACCATGTCCAGCCGGGGCTGACCGCGTTGACGCGAATGCCATCGGGCGCCAGATCCATCGCCTGGTTACGCGTCAGTTGCAGGATGGCGGCCTTGGACACCGGATAGAGCCAGCGACCCTTTTGCGCGACACGCGCCGAGATCGAGCCGAAATTGACGATGGCGCCGCGGTTCTTGGCCAGATCTTCGCGCGCGGCCTGCATCAGCATGACCGAGCCGACGATGTTCACATCAAGGCTTTCCAGCCACTCCGCCCGGGTCGATTCCGCGCCGTTATCGAGGTAGGAACAGGCCACGTTGACCAGAAAGTCGATGCGCCCGAATTCTTTCTTGGTGGCCGCGACCAGCGCCGCGATGTCATCATCCTCGCGCAGGTTGGTCTTGCAAAAGGCGATGCCATCGCCCACCAGCGCCTGACCTGCCTCTTCATTGATGTCGGCGATCATCACCTTTGTGCCCGCGGCGCGAAACGCCTGTGCGATGGCCGCGCCGATCTTGGTGGCGCCGCCCGGAATGATGGCAACTTTGCCGTCCAGTCCCTTCATCTGTCATATCCCTGTCGTGCTGTTGTGGTTCTTGTGCAGTTGTGAAAGACAGGTTTCCCGCCGCATCGGTCTCCGGCTATCCGATAGGCGCAGCCATTATCCAAAAAACGAAGAAATCTGCGTCGCCCTAGGTGGAATGGCGGAACCCGTGCTATGCAGGGGCAGGTTCAACAGGACGACAGATGCCAGGCCCGCAGGAGACATTCCGGGAACCGGCAGTACCGCTTGCGCGGTTTGCGCGGTTCCGCACCCACGATCTGGACGAGGCCCGAGAGGCCGTCGGCCGCATTTTCTGTCCGCATCAGCTCAATACCATCGGCAAGGCACCATTCCAGGCGCGGCACCACCATGTGCCAGGGGAACGCGTGTCGCTGAACTACATCGAATATGGTGCCAAGACGCAGATCGCGCCGGGATGTCTGGACCAGTTCTATCTGGTGCAAATCCCGGTCAGCGGCAGCGCCGCCATCGTCAATGGCACCGATCGCTATACCAGCGATGCGGGGCGCGCCGCAGTGCTGAACCCACACCGAGAAACCACAATGATCTGGGAGGAAGGCTGCAAACAGCTGCTGTTGCAGATCAGCCGCCGGGCGCTGACCGCCCACGCCAATGCCAATCTCGGCCTCACCACCGATCAGCCCATCGCATTCGAAGGGGCGCTGGATCTGACCAGCGCCGCCGGGACCCGGCTGCTGCGCTTGGTGCATCTTCTGGTGGCGGATGCGGAACAGGCGCGGGATCCTGCCCTGCCCCCCAGCGCCCCATTCCCTGCCCCGTCCGCCGTTTCGGCAAATCCCAGCCCGCTGCTGACGCATTACATGGAAAACACGGTGATGACCGGCCTGCTGGAGGCGCATCGGCACAACTATTCCGGCCAGCTGCGGCGGGTGACCTCCTCGGTCATTCCCGGCCATGTGCGCCGGGCGCAGGCCTATATGCTGGCCAACCTCGACCGCCCGCTGGATATCGACGAGATCGCCGCCTATGCCGGGGTCAGCGCGCGCAACCTGCAACTGGGGTTCAAACGCTTCCTGTCGATGGCGCCCATGGCCTATCTGCGTGACATCCGTCTGCAGCGGGCACACGAGGATCTGCTGCAGGGGCGGCGCGAGGCCAGCGTCACCGAAGTGGCCGAACGCTGGGGCATGACCCATCTCGGGCGGTTCTCACAATACTATAAGACACGCTATGGGTGTACCCCACAGGAAACGCTGAAGAACGCCCGCGCCCGCGACTTTCTCGGCTGAATTTCCACCCCTTTCCCGTTTTCCATTGGATTTCTGCAGGTTTGAGGCTGAAGCCCTCCGCCTGCACCGTCAGTGCTGCGATGCAGCAACTGACCTTGCGTCAGCCACCTGCGCCAATCGACACAAGAATCCTGTTGCCTTTCTCCCCATGATCAGCCAAGAATTTCCCTATATCGGAACTTAATTCTACATAGTGGAATATCTCTGGGAGGAGACCGTCATGAATACCCCGTTTAAATCACGCCTGAAATCCGCCCTGCTGCCCGCTGCGCTGATGGCCTTTGCCGGCGTTGCTTCGGCGCAGACCACCCTGATCCACGGCGAGGCCGGCCCGAATCGCGGCGCCCGTGCCGCCGCGCTGCAATGGTTCGCCGATACCGTCGGCGAGACCTCGGGCGGCGATCTGAAGGTGGACGTGCAATGGGGCGGCGCCCTGTTCAAGGCCAATGCCGCCGTGCAATCCATCGGTGACGGCGTTGCCGACCTCGGCACCGTGATCGCGGTCTACTATCCGCAGGAAATGCAGTCCTATGGCATCGCGGATCTGCCGCTCGACAACCCGGACGCCTGGGTCGGCATGCGCGCCACGGATGAGCTGATGCGCTCTTCCCCGGTGATTGCCGAGGATCTGGCCAAGAAGAACCTCGTTTACATCGGCACCTTCACCACCTCCGCCGTGCACATCGGCTGCACCGGCGATGCGATCCGTTCGGTCGAAGACATCAAGGACCGCAAGATCCGCGGCACCGGCGCTTATGGCAAGGTCTTCGGCGAGCTTGGCGCCAACATGGTCAACATGAGCATCTACAAGGCCTACCAAGGTCTGGACACCGGCCTGCTGGAATGCTCGCAGGGTTATTCCTACGCTGTCACCGCCCTGAAACAGCAGGAAGTCATGGACAACTACACCCTGCTGAACTGGGGTCAGGTCGGCGGCCTTGGTATCCTGATGAACAAGGACGTCTTTGACAGCCTTTCCGAAGACCAGCAGCAGGTCCTGCTGGAGGCCGGTCGCGGCATGGCGGATGAATTCGGTCGTCTGATCACCACCGCCAACGATGCTGCCATCGAAACCATGAAGGAAAAGGGCATCGAGGTCATCACCCTGCCCGAGGAAGAGCGCGCCAAGATGGTCGCCGCAGGCACCAAGCATATCGACGCCTGGGTCGAGCAGATGAACGCCTCCGGCATGGACGGTGCGGCCCTCCTGGAGGAATACCGCGGCCTGATCGCCAAATACACCGAAGAGCGTGACAGCAAGGGTTATCCCTGGACCCGCTAAACCGTAGGTCCCGCCTCCTCATGACTGGTGGCAACACCACACCGGGACCAACGACTGCGGGGGCGGGCCTCTTGCCGCCCCCGCTTTTTCTCCTGCAATGCCTGACCCACACGAGGCTCTGATGCTGAAAGCACTGGAAACTTTCCTGCTGAACCTTGCGGTGGCAGCCGTCATCGCCCTGGGGCTGATGATCACCGCCAGCGTATTTTCGCGGGCCATCTTCAACGTGGCCCTGCCCGACACGATCGTCATCGTGCGCGAACTGATGGTCGCCGCCATCGTGCTGCCGCTGGCCGCTGCCACCCTGGCGCGCAGCCACGTAGCGGTCGAATTCCTCGCCAACCGCCTACCGCCAAAGGCACAGGCCTGGCTGGCGGTCTTCGGCTCAATCGTGGGTCTCTTTGCCCTGATGCCGCTGATCTATGCGGGCGGGCGCGAATTTGCCCATAACTTTACCTCGGGCGGGTTTTTCTACGGCGATCTGGAACTGCCGAAATGGCCCGGCCGCCTGATTTTCCTGATCGGGATTTCCCTGTGCTGGCTGCGCCTTCTGGTGCTGGTGGTGCAGGACATCCGCGCCATCCGCGCGGGCGATTACAGCTTTGCCGACACACATGCCGAGGGACTGGACTGATGGACGCCTCTACGATTGGGCTGATTGCCTTTGCCGCCGTTCTGATCCTGCTGGCACTGCGGGTGCCGATCAGCTTCACCCTTGCCGCTGTGGCGGCCGTCGGCACCTTCTGCATATTCGCCTTCCGCACCGGCACCTTCATGCCGGAACGCGCCATCCGGGCGACCACCTCGATGGTGTTTTCCAACTCCTTCGACCTTATTCACTCCTATGATCTGTCGATGATACCGTTGTTCATCGCGCTGGGGCATATCGCCTATAAGGCCGATATCACCACGCGGATCTACCACGCAGCGCGGGTCTGGCTGTCGGCGGTGCCCGGCGGCGTTGCCATGGCATCAGTCATGGGCTGCGGCGGCTTTTCCGCCATCACCGGATCGTCGATTGCCTGCGCTTCGACCATGGGCCGGATCTGCACGCCGGAAATGCTGCGCATGGGCTATGACAACCGCCTGGCCACCGCATCGGTCGCAGCGGGCGGCACCCTGGGATCCCTGATCCCGCCCAGCGTTCTGTTCATCATCTACGGCATCTTCACCGAAACCTCGATCAACCGGCTGTTCGTCGCTGGCATCCTGCCCGGTCTTCTGACCCTCGCCGGTTTCGTTCTGGTGATCTTTATCTGGGTCAAACGCGACCCCGCTGCCGCCCCGGTGGACACGGCCGAGATTTCCTACGCCGACAGGTTCCGCGCCGCTGCACTGGCCTGGCCTGCCTTCGTGCTGTTCATCGTCATCATCGGCGGCATCTACGGCGGCATCTTCACCGCGACCGAGGCAGCAGCTGTCTGTCTCAGCCTTGCAGTGCTGATAGGTGTGCTGCAGCGCAAGCTGACCCTGACCTCGATCTGGGAAGCCTTCCGCGAGACCTGCCTGCAGACCGCGTCGATCTTCTTCATCGCGGCAGGGGCCAAGATCTTTGTCGCCTTCGTGGCGCTGACTGGCGTCGCCCCCGCGATTGTCGATGTGGTGACCCAGGCCGAGCTGTCGGTGTTCTGGCTGCTGCTGTCGATTGCGCTGATCTACCTGTTGCTGGGCATGTTCCTCGATCCCATCGGGATCATGGTTCTGACCCTGCCGCTGGTGGTGCCGCTGGTGGAAACCTACGGGATGGACCTGATCTGGTTCGGCGTCGTGATCATCAAGCTGTTGGAAATCGGCCTGATCACCCCGCCGGTGGGGCTCAACGTCTTTGTCATCGCCAATGTGGTGGGCAAGGACGCGCCGATTGACCGGATCTTTGCCGGAATCGCACGGTTTCTGTCCGTCGACGTCATTGTCCTGATCCTTCTGATGGCCTTTCCCGCGATTTCGTTGCTTCTACCGAACTCGATGATGTAATCCGGTCTGAAGCAAAACATGACGGGATTGACACATATGGCCAAGGAAGCTCCGACGGATCGCCGGTTTGCAACCACCCTGGCGCGCGGGATGAGTGTTCTGCGCGCCTTCAGGCCCAGCGATGACGGGCTCAGCAATCAGGAACTGTCCGAGCGCACCGGTCTGCCGAAATCCACCGTGTCGCGGCTGACCTTCACCCTGCAGGCGCTTGGCTACCTATCGCACGGGCACCGGCACGACCGCTACCGCCCCGGCCCGGCGCTGCTGGCACTTGGCAATGTGGCGGCGGCCTCGGTGTCCTTCGTCGATACCGCCACCGACATCATGCAGCCGCTGGCGGATGAAACCGGCACCCTGGTTCTAATCGGGGTGCGGGACGATCAGAAGATCCTGCTGACCAAGACCTGGCGCCCGCATCAGGCGTCATCGATCTGGCTGGAGGTCGGTCACCGTATCCCGCTGACGCACTCCTCCTCGGGGCAGGCGCAGCTCGCGGCCCAGTCGGATCGGGAATTCGCCAGCTATGTCGACACCTATGGCGAAATGGTCGAAGACTCCGACGTCACCGTAGCTAGCCTGCGCGAGGATGCCTATTCGCAGCTGGTCGCCCGGGGCTTCGTGATCGCCGGGCACGGGCTGCGCTATGCCAGTACGGTCAACGCGGTTTCCGTTCCCTTCCGCAGCCATGAATTCGACGAACCCGTGGTCTTCACCTGCGGCGCCACCCCCGAGATGCTGACGGTCGAGCGGATGGAGACCGAAGTGGGACCGAAACTGCAGGCCGCCGTGCGTACGCTAGAGCGAATGACAGGCAAAAGTCCGGCGCTTGTCCAACGCGGATAATTCCGCATATCGGAATTGTATTTTATTTATTGAAATGATCGACGGCCCTGCTAAGGTGCCGCAAAATCGGCTGCGCGCGCCCGTGTTGTGCCCGCATCATGCCCGCGACCGGCGCAGTCCAGCCCCCGCAGACCAAGGAGCCTTCAATGTCCACTGACGACCTGATCATCCATTCCGAAACCGGCCCGCAGCGCCTGATCGGCTATGTTCTGGACGTCAGCAACAGCGCAGGTAATGGCGGCGCGCGCTGCTGGCTGGACCTCAACGAAACGCACCTGAACCGCCACGGGGTTCTGCACGGCGGCATCGCCACCACGCTGCTGGACAGCGCCAGCGGCGCCACCGGCTCTATGAGCGTCGATCCCACGGGACGCGCGCCGTTTCTGACCATCTCCCTGACCACCCAGTTCATCGCCCCCGCCTATGCCGGACGGGTTACCGCAACCGGGCAGATCACCGGCGGCGGGCGCAGCACCCTGTTCATTTCCGGGCGGCTGGAGGCCGAGGACGGCACCCTGATCGCCACCTCGAACGGGGTATTTCGCCGGGTTCCCACCGACCGGCTGAACGGCGGCTCTGCTGCCAAAGACTGACCCGCGCGCACCACTCCTGAACACTCACCACTGATCCCGGACCCAGCTCATGACCGATTATACCCGCATCCACGAAACCGTTGAGCATTGGGCCGTGACCTCTCCCGAGGCGCTGGCTCTCATTGATTTCGACGGGCGCCCGCTGAGCTATGCTGAATTGCAGCAGGCCAGCAAGGACGCCGAGGCGGATCTGCGCACCGAAGGCGTGGCGCCAGGGGACCGGGTTTTGATCGTGTCGGAAAACGCGGCGGCGACTGTGGCTTTCCTGTTTGCCTGCAGCCGGATCGGCGCCTGGGCGGTTCCGGTCAATGCACGGATGAGCGCGGATGAAATCACCCGCGTCACCGCCCATGCCACCCCGCGCGTGATCGTCTTGACCACCGCCTCGTCAAAGGACGCCGCCGCCCATGCGCTCCGGCTGGAGGCACAAAGCCGTTATGGACTTTATGGTCAGGTGGCCATTGCCGTGGCTGGTCCCAGCGCGCCGGAACCGGTTCAGGACGGGCCGGAGCAGATCGCGGTCATGCTCTATACCACCGGCACCACCGGCGATCCCAAGGGCGTGATGCTGAGCCATGCGAACCTGCTGTTTGCGGGACAAGCCTCGGCCAATCTGCGCGGGATCAAGCCCGGCGATCAAGTCTATGGCGGACTGCCTGTCACCCATGTCTTTGGCCTGGCCTCGATGATCGTTGCCTCGGCCCGCGCCGGGGCTGCAGTGCGGCTGCAGGCCCGGTTCACGCCCGCCGCCCTTTATGAGGCGCTGCAGGATGGCGTCACCGTGCTGCCCGCCGTGCCTCAGATGCACGCGCTGCTGATGCAATACGCCCGCGAGCAGGGCGTCAGCAAACTCGAAGGCAGCAAGCTGCGCTATGTCTCCTCCGGGGCGGCGCCGCTGGACCCGGCCTGGAAACGCAACGCCGAGGCCTTTTACGGTCTGGCGCTGCAGAACGGTTATGGCATGACCGAATGCACCGCCGGCTTGTCGGCCACCACCAATTTGATCGGCGATCCCGACACCAGCGTCGGCACCGCCCTGCCCGGTACCGAGGCCCGCATCAAGGACGGCGCCGAAACCGGCGAGATCGAGGCCCGTGGCCCGCATGTCATGGTCGGCTATTACCGCAACCCCGAGGCCACCCGCGCCACCATCGACGCGGATGGCTGGCTCAGCACAGGTGACATCGGCCGGTTCGATGAACAGGGCCGGTTGCATATCGTCGGGCGCAGCAAGGAAATCATCATCCGCTCAGGCTTTAACGTCTACCCGCAAGAGGTCGAGGCAGCCCTGAACGATCACCCCACCGTGGTACAAAGCGCCGTGGTGGGCCGCACGGCGGATGGCAATGAAGAGGTGCTGGCCTTTGTGCAGGTGGCCGATCTTGCTGCCACCGATGAGGCCACGTTGAAGGCGCATGTGGCCGAGCGGCTGTCGGGCTACAAACGCCCCTCGCGGGTGGTACTGACCCTGCAGCTGCCTGCTGCCCCGACGGGCAAGATCCTGAAGCACAAGTTGATCGAAACCTTCGCAGCGGATTTGGACTGAGCCGCCACTGCGGTCAGCCCAGCATGGTTCAACTTTGATCCGGGCGCGGCGCGATTGCGCTGCCGTCCGAGATCAGGTCCGAAGGGTGCAGGATGACCTGATCACCGGGGGAGAGCCCTTCCAACACCTCGGCGCTGCGGTCGTTGCGGCGGCCCAGCCTCACAGCTTTGCGCCGGGCGATGCCCGCCTCATTGACAAAGACCGCCCAGCCTGCGCCCTGACGGAACACCGCGCTCAGCGGCACCGACAGGACATCCATGCCTTCCCATTCGACGATGCGCAGGAAAACGGCATAGCCATCGCCCATGCCCGCGTAGTCTTCGGGCGCAGAGGTCAGGTCGAGGATCACATCGACCCGCTGTTCCTCGATCCCGAGGGCCGAAACCTTGGTATAGGCTGCCGGTTCGATGCGCCGCACCCGCGCTTCCAGCAGCGCATCGCGGCCCCAGCGTTCCACGATGGCCCGGTCGCCTTCCTTCAGCCGCACCGCATCGGTGGACAGAAGATCGGCAACGATCTCCAGATCCTCGGGATCCCCGATGGAGATCAGCCGGGTTCCGGCCAGCACGGTCTGTTCGCTCAGCACATCGACGGTCAGCACCTGCCCCGACATCGGCGCGGTCACGGTCAGGCAGCAGGTCTGCCCCGCCTCGGCGGCGCCGGGTTCGATCAGCGCAGCGCGGGCGCGATCCAGCGTGCCCTTGGCCATTTCCAGCGCCGACACTGCCGCCGTCATCGCCGCCCGGTCGATATGCAGCTTCTGTTCGAGCTCCTCCAGCCGGGTGCGGGAAACCACGCCGCGCTGCACTAGCGTATCGGCGCGGCGGAATTCGCTTTCCGACAGAGTCAACGTTTCCGAGGCCTGGCGCATCTTGCTGCGCGCCACCGCCAGTCCTGCCTCGGCCTCGCGCACGGCGGCCTCGGCTTCGGCCTGGCTGCGCGCATCGAGCAGATTTGCGGCGGCGGGCGTCAGCACCGCCACCACGGTTTCCCCGGCCACGACACTATCGCCCACCCGCACCGGCGCGCGCTGCGCGGTGCCGGTGATCGGCGCCGCGACATCGTAGATTTCGCGGATGCGGGTCTTGCCATCGGCATTGACCGTCACCTGCAAAGGCCCTGTGCCGATCTGGTGCAGATCCACCGCCACCGGATCGGTCCGCATGGCGACAAAGGCCAAGGTTCCGGCAACCAGCGCCGCCCCTGCGGCCATGACAACGGTTCGTGTTCTCAGCATCGTCTTTCTACTCCCGCGTTTTCATGACCTGGACCAGATCCAGCCGGTCCAGTCGCCGCCGCACCAGCAGCACCGACGCCAGCGCCGCCCCCAGCACCACAAGGCTGGCCGTGGCAAAACCCGCCGGTTTCAGGACCAGTGGAATCGAATAGAGGTCACTGGACGACCCATGTGCCAGCAGCGCCGCAATCCCCGCGCCCAGAAGCCATCCGACCGGCTGGGCCAGCAGCGCCAGCAGCATGGTCTCCCCCACCAGAATGAAAGAAACCTCGGCCCGGGTGAAGCCCAGGATCCGCAGGCTGGCCAGTTCGCGGGCGCGTTCGGACATCTGGATGCGGGCGCCGTTATAGGCCACCCCAACCGTGATCAGCACCGCGATCACGCCATAGACCGTGGTCATCACGATGACATTCTCGCGGATGGTTTCGCGGAACGACTGGCGGATCTCGCTCATCATGCTGAGCCCGCTGAGCGAGGGCGTTTCCTTCAGCAGGGCGTGCAGCTCTGGCACCGCGTTCTGATCCAGCCGCAGATGCGCCACGGTGATGCGCGGCGCCTGCCGCAGCAGTGCGCTCAACGTGTCGAGGTCCATATAGGCACCGATGCCGAAATACTGTGTCACAGTGCCCGAGACCCGCACCATGTGCGTTTCGTTGCGCCCGCCCTTGAACTCGACCTCGATCACATCGCCCGCGCGCGCCTCCAGCTGCCCGGCCAAACGTTCGGACAGCAGGATGCCACCTGCAGGCGGCTCCACCACCCGGCCGTCGCCATCCAGAATGCGGGCCAGATCGGCGCCGGGGCGGCGGGCCTCGATCGAGATATCCTTGCTGAGATGACCATGGCGCAGCACCGCCGCCTGATAGAACTGCCCCTCGGCCTGCAGCACGCCGGGCAGGTTCGCCACCTCGGGCAAGGCTGTTTCCGGGATATCAGGCGTAAAGATCAGCGCCGCATCCTGCCGGTTCGCTTGATAGAAAGAGGTCTCCATGATCTCGTCCAGCGCGTCCTGGAAAAAGCCCGAGGCCACCAGCACCGACACCGCCAGCGACAGCCCCAGAATGCTGAGCCCCGAGCGCACCGGCCAGCGCACCAGACTGCGCAGGATCATCATCACCGCCTGCGAGGGACGCAGCCGGGTCAGCATCCGGTCCAGAAGGTTGCGTTTGAACCGGGGCGGCGCGGGCGGCGACATCGCCACCGCGGGCGCCATACGGGCCACATGCAGCGCGCTTTGCGCCGCGCCAAGACCCGCGGTCAGCAACGCCAGCACCCCGGACAGCGCATAGGCATCAAGCCGCGTGTGGAAGATCAGATAGGGAAATTCGAAGAACTGCGCGTAGATCTGCGCCAGCGACCGCGACAGCCAGGTGCCCGCAGCCCAGCCAATGAGCACCCCAAGGCAGGCGATCAGCCCGGCCAGCAGCAGATAATGCAGGCAGACCTCATAGTTGGAATAGCCCAGCGCCTTCAGAAGGCCGATCTCACTGCGCTCCAGCAGCACGATCCGCCCCACCACCATATTGACCAGAAAGGCGGTGATCCCAAAAAAGATCGGCGGCAGGATCAGCGCGGTATTGCGCAGCTCGCTCAGCTCGGCATCGATGAACTGATCCGACAGTTGCAGATCGCGGCCATGCGCGCCAAGCCCGCCATAGGGCGCCATAATATCGTCGATCCGGTCGATCACCTCATCCTGCCGGGCGGCGGGGTTGAGCTTGACCGACAGGCTGTTGAAGGCGCCCTTCATATCAAAGGCCGCTTCGGCCACCCGTTCCGGCAGCCAGATAATGCCAAAGGTTTCATTGTCCGGCAGCAGCGCACCGGGCCCCAGAGTATAGATGAATTCCGGCGACAGCACCGTGCCAGTCACCCGCAGGTCGCGCCGCTGGCCGTTCAGGTTGGCGCTGAACCGGTCGCCGGGGCGCAGCCCGTTGGCGCGGGCAAAGGGATCATTGATCGCCACCTCGTCCGAGGCATCCGCGTCCGGCAGGCGCCCGCTCCGCAGGAGTGGCACGTTGAGCAACGGCCCGCCATTTCCGGGCAGCGACAGCACCAGCCCCGTCACCGTCTCGACCTTCTCCGGCAGATCGAGGATGGCGTAGTGTTCGACCCGCGCCTCGGCAGCGCGCACACCGTCGATGGCCTGCACCCGCCCCATCTCGTGATCCGGCACCCGCGTTGCGCGTGCAAAGACATCGGCAAAGCGGTTTCGCTCGTAATAGGCGGCGCGGGTGTCATCCAGAGCCCGCTCCATGCCAAAGGCCATCAGCAGGATCGAAACCCCACAGGCCAACACCAGTGCAATGGCCAGCGCCTGCGCCCAAAGACGGCGGAAACTGCGCAAGAGTTTAAGATCAAGCGCCTGCATCGCCCTACCACTCGATCTCGGCAGGGGCGAGCCGGGTGGCGTTTTCCTCCACCAGACGGATCTTGCCATCCTGGAACCAGATCACCCGATGCGCCATCTGCCGGATCGCGGCATTGTGGGTGATCACCACGGTCGTGGTACCGGTGCTCTCATTGATGCGGCGCAGCGCCTCCAGCACCTGCACCCCGGTCTTGCTGTCGAGCGCCCCAGTGGGTTCATCGCACAACAGGATCTCGGGGCGTTTGGCGATGGCGCGGGCAATGGCGACGCGCTGCTGCTCGCCGCCGGACATTTCCGCCGGGAAGTGATCCATGCGGCTGCCAAGGCCGACCTCTTTCAGCGCCTCTTCGGGCGGCATCGGGTCGCGCGCCACGTCCGTCACCAGCTGCACGTTTTCCCAGGCGGTCAGACTGGGCACCAGATTGTAGAATTGAAAGACAAACCCGACGTGATCGCGCCGGAACCGGGTCAGCCCCCGGTCGCCCATGCCCGTCAGCTCCTGATCGCGGAACCAGACGCGGCCGTCGGTGGCGTGATCCAGCCCGCCAAGAATGTTCAGCAGCGTGGATTTGCCACTGCCCGACGGCCCCAGCAGCACCACCAGCTCACCAGCGTATAGTTCAAGATCGACACCCGCCAGCGCATGCACCTTTTGCTGGCCGGTATCATAGACCTTGGTCAGGTCCTTGGTTCTGAAGACGACGTCGGGCATGTTCACCTCTTGGCCCCCATCGATAGGGGCACGGCGCGCCCTGAACTTTGACATGGCTCAACCCCGAATACAAAGCCCCGGCAGATGGGCCCCCTACCGTTGCAGCGACAACGCCCGCACCTGCCCCGCAAAAGGCACGCAACGTGACGGAGGGTTCTGCCCGTCCAAAGGCTTGACGCCCCGGCGACATCGGGCAGGATCTCGCCAGAACCAGGGAGGACAGAATGACAACACAGACCGAAGCGGAGCTTTCCGCCACCATCGCCCGTGCCCGCAGCCAGCAGCTGGGCGATCTCTTGCGCCGCAGCGCCGCCCGCACGCCGCAGAAGACCGCGCTGGTGTTCCGCGGGCAGCGCGACAGCTTTGCCGAACTCGATGCAGCGGTGAACCGCGCTGCCAACGGTCTGGCCGCGCGCGGCATCACCAAGGGCGACAGGGTGGCGCTCCTGTCCCACAACAACCGCGCCTTCGTGGTGTTCCGACTGGCTCTGGCACGGCTGGGGGCGGTGACGACGCCCGTCAACTTCATGCTGAACGCCGAAGACGTGGCCTATATCCTCGATCACTCCGGCGCACGTGCCATCATCGCCGAGGACGCGCTCTGTGCCACTGCCGATGCGGCGCTCGCCCAGCTGGAACAGCCGATGCTGTTCCGCCTGTCGATTGCCCATGCCGCCGACGCGGTTCCCGCAGGCTGGGAAGCCGCCGAGACCGTGCTGGAGCATACCGACGACAGCGCGCCGTATGTGGAGATCGCGGGCGATGATCCGATCCAGATGATGTATACCAGCGGCACGGAATCCCGGCCCAAGGGCGCGCTGCTGTCCTCGGACGCGCTTTATGCGCAATACGGCAGCTGCATCAGCGATGGAGAGATGGCTGCCGACGACATCGAGCTGCACTGCCTGCCGCTGTTCCACTGCGCGCAGTTGGACTGTTTCCTGACACCCGACATGTATCTGGGTGCCACCAGCATTCTGATGGAGGCCGCCGATCCGGGCAAGATGCTGGAAGCCATCGCCGCCGAGGGCGTCACCAAACTGTTCTGCCCCCCCACCGTCTGGATCGCGCTGCTGCGCCACCCGGATTTCGACAAGACCGACCTCAGTTCCCTGCGCAAGGGCTATTACGGTGCCTCGATCATGCCCACGGCAATCATCGAGGAGCTGACCAGCCGCCTGCAGAACCTGCGCCTGTTCAATTTCTACGGCCAGACGGAAATGGCCCCTGTCGCCACCATCCTGCTGCCGCATGAACAGCTGAGCAAGCTCGGCTCGGCCGGTCGGCCCGCGCTGAACGTCGAAACCCGCGTGGTCGATGACGATGGCAACGACCTGCCCGTTGGCGAAGTCGGCGAAATCGTGCACCGCAGCCCGCATCTGATCCTTGGTTACTACAAGGACCCCGCCAAGACCGCCGAAGCCTTTCAGGGCGGCTGGTTCCATTCCGGCGATCTGGGCCGTTTTGACGAGGAAGGCTACCTCTATGTGGTCGACCGCAAGAAGGACATGATCAAGACCGGCGGTGAAAACGTCGCCAGCCGTGAGGTGGAGGAAGCCATCTTCCGCCATCCCGCCGTGGCCGAGGTCGCGGTCTTTGGTATTCCGCACCCCAAATGGATCGAGGCGGTAACCGCCGTGGTGGTGGCCAAACCGGGCGAAGACACCAGCATAGAGGCGCTGATGGACTATTGCCGTGAAAACCTGGCCCATTTCAAAAGCCCCAAGCATATCGCCCTGGTCGAGGCGCTGCCCAAGAACGCCAGCGGCAAGATCCTGAAGCGCGACCTGCGGATCGCATACGCGGGCGTCTTTGAAGAAGAGAGTGCCTGACCAGTAGATCCAGGCCCCCAGACCCCGCCCGAACCATGGGCGGGGCGCCCCCCATCCGCATCCTCCATATGACGCTTTGAGTGGCGAAAATTCTTGCCTTTGCCCACAAATTAGGCGAAGGCTCAGAAGGATACATGTCCAACATATGACCGCTTGCCTGATCGGCGCGGTGTTTCTACCGATTGGACAATTGTCCCGTGTTTCAGGGGCTTATTCAACAGGGGGATTGTTCCATGACAAATGAATTCAAGGGCGCCGTATCGCGCCGCCAGTTCCTGGCCACCAGCGCTGCCGCTGCTCTGACCGCAGGCGCCGTTGCCGCGCCTGGCCGCCTGATGGCCTCTGAGCCGCTGAAAGTTGCGGGCATCTATACCGTGCCGGTCGAACAGCAATGGGTCAGCCGTATCCATGTGGCCGCCCTGACCGCGCAGGACCGCGGCGACATCAGCTATACCTATTCCGAGAACACCTCGAACTCGGACTATTCCCGCGTGATGCGCGAATATGCCGAACAGGGCTACCAGCTGATCATCGGTGAAATCTTCGGTGTCGAAGCCGAAGCGCGCGAAGTTGCCGCCGAATACCCCGATGTGGCCTTCCTGATGGGCTCTTCCTTCAAGGAAGACCCGGCAATCCCGAACCTGTCCGTTTTTGACAATTATATTCAGGATGCCTCCTATCTTTCCGGCATTATCGCGGGCGCAATGTCGAAATCCGGCAATATCGGCATGGTCGGCGGCTTCCCGATCCCGGAAGTAAACCGCCTGATGCACGCCTTCATGGCCGGTGCGCGGGAGATGAACCCCGAGATGAAGTTCCAGGTCTCCTTCATCGGTTCCTGGTTCGATCCGCCGAAAGCCAAGGAAACCGCATTCGCCATGGTCGAGAACGGCGCCGACATCCTTTATGCCGAACGCTTTGGCGTGTCGGACGCGGCCAAGGAAAAGGGCCTTCTGGCCATCGGCAACGTCATCGACACCCAGTCGGATTACCCCGAAACCGTGGTTGCCTCGGCGATCTGGCATTTCGAACCGACGCTGGATGCGGCCATTGCAGCGGTCAAGGACGGCAGCTTTACCGCCGCTGACTACGGCATGTATTCCTTCATGAAGGAAGGCGGCTGTTCGCTGGCGCCCTATGGCACCTTCGAAGGCAAGATCCCGCAAGAGGCGCTGGATCTGGTTGCCTCCCGCACCGCCGCGATCAAGGACGGTTCCTTCACCGTTGCGATCAACGACGAAGAACCCAAATCCTCCTGATACGGGCCTTTCGGCTATGACAGAAACAGACAAGGCGCAGGTTGTCCTGCGCCTTCAGAACATTACGAAACGGTTCGGTCCCGTCACCGCCAACGAAGACGTCAGCTTTTCCCTGCACCGGGGTGAGGTGATCGCGCTTTTGGGGGAAAACGGCGCGGGCAAGACCACGCTGATGAACATCCTGTTCGGCCAGTACACCGCCGATGAAGGATCGGTGGAGCTGTTCGGCCAGCCCCTGCCCGCGGGCAATCCGCGCGCGGCGCTGGATGCGGGTGTCGGCATGGTGCACCAGCATTTCACCCTCGCGGGGAACCTGACGGTCTGGGAAAACATCGTGCTGGGTGTTGATGCCCTTAGCGCTGCCAGCCTGAGGCCCGCCGCCGCCAAGGCGCGCATCCGCGACCTGTCGGAACGCTTCCACCTGAAGGTCGATCCCGACGCCAAGGTGGGACGCTTGACCGTCGGCGAGCGTCAGCGGGTCGAGATCCTGAAGGCGCTTTACCGCGATGCAAAGATCCTGATCCTGGACGAGCCCACTGCGGTTCTGACCCCGCAAGAGGCCGACGCGCTGTTCGCCACCCTGCGCGAAGCGATTGCCTCGGGGCTGTCCGTCATCTTCATTTCCCACAAATTGCACGAGGTCATGGCGATTTCCGACCGCGTGCTGGTGCTGCGCCATGGCCGCCTGGTGGCCGAGCGCGCCACCACAGACACCAATGGCGAGGAACTCGCCGCGCTGATGGTCGGCGCAGAGGTTAGCGCGCCCAGCATTGCCCCCGCTACCCCCGGCGCGCCGCTGCTGTCCTTGCGCGAAGTCACCACGCCGGGCGCCGGATCGGCGCCGGGGCTGGCACGGGTGGCGCTGGACCTGCGCGCAGGCCAGATCACCGGCCTTGCCGGGGTATCTGGCAATGGGCAGGCGGCGCTGTCGGATCTGATTTCCGGCCTCATCGCCCCATCCAGCGGCAGCATCACCCTGCACGGGCAAGCACCGCAGGGCTGGTCGCCCCGCGCCGCCATCGCCAACGGCGTCGCCCGCATTCCCGAGGACCGGCACAAGACCGGCACCATCGCCGATTTCGACCTGACCGAGAACGCGATCCTCGAAACCTACGCTACCCGGTTCAGCCAGCGCGGCTGGATGAACTGGAAAAAAGCGCGCGCCTTTGCCGAGAGCCTGATCAAGGGCTACGACATCCGCTGCCCGGGGCCGGATATCCGCATTCGCCTGTTGTCGGGCGGCAATATGCAAAAACTAATTCTCGGCCGGGTGCTCGAAGGCGCACCGGATATCATCCTCGCCAACCAGCCGGTGCGGGGGCTGGACATCGGCGCGGTGAACTACGTGCATGAACAACTGGCCAAGGCCCGCGACCGCGGCGCCGCCGTTCTGCTGATCTCCGAGGACCTCGATGAAATCATGCGCCTGTCGGATGTGATCCACGTGATTTCCGAAGGGCGGCTCAGCCCGGAATTTGCCCGTGGCACCATGCGCCCCGAGGATCTGGGCCGCTGGATGGCAGGCGAAGGCTTTGACAAGGACATAACCGATGCGGCTTGAACCCATTGCTGCGCCCTCCCTTGGGCGGCGCGTGTTGCCGCCAGCGCTGGCCATCGCCGCGACCTTTGTGGTGGCGGCCCTGCTGGCGATGATCGCGGGCGGCAACCCCTTTGCCGTCTTTGGCCTGATCCTGAAAGGCGCCTTCGGATCCAAGTTTGCCATTCTGGAAACGCTGAACAGCGCAACACCGCTGATCTTTACCGGGCTGGCCATCGCGGTGGCGTTCCGGGCCAAGCTGTGGAACATCGGTGCCGAGGCGCAGCTTTATGCGGGTGCGGTGATCACGGTGGTTCTGGGGACAGGTGCGATGTCCCTGCCCGCGCCGCTGATGCTTGCACTTTGCGCCATAGCCGCGATGCTGGCCGGGGCGCTGATCCTCTTGGGCCCTGCCCTCCTGAAAACCCGGCTGGGGGTCGATGAGGTGGTGACAACGCTACTCCTCAACTTCATTTTCCTGTTGTTTGTCAGCTACCTGCTCGAAGGACCGTTGAAGGATCCCATGGGCATGGGCTGGCCCAAATCCGCGCGACTGCTGCCAGAGGCTCGCCTGCCCCGCATCGTCGAGGGGCTGCGCCTGCACTGGGGCTTTGCGCTGGCACTGATCGCGGCCCTTGGCGTCTGGGTGATCAACACCCGCACCACGCTGGGCTATGAAATGCGCGCCGTCGGCCAGAACGCCGAGGCCGCCGGTTTCGCCGGCATCCCGGTCACCAAGGTGATCCTCAAAACCGCACTGCTATCCGGTGGCCTTGCCGGTCTTGCGGGCTTTTCCGAGGTCTCGGGCCTCAAGGGGTCTCTGACGCTCGATCTTAGTCCCGGCTTTGGCTACACCGGCATCGTGGTCGCCATGCTGGCGCTGCTGCACCCGCTGGGCGTGGTTGTCGCCGCGCTGTTCGTGGCCGCCATCTTTGTCGGCGCCGACAGCATGAGCCGCGCCGCAGGCGTGCCCAGTTACCTTGCCGATATCATGCTCGCCTCGGCCCTGTTGTTCATGGTGCTAGCGATCCTTCTCACCAAATTCCGCCTGCGGAGGGACTGACATGGATCTCATCGACATCCTGCTGTCGGCCAGTTTCTGGGCTGCAGCCATCCGCATCGCATCGCCGCTGATCTTTGCCACCATCGGAGAGCTGATCTGCGAACGCGCGGGCGTTCTGAACCTCGGCATCGAGGGCATCATGGTCGCGGGCGCATTTGCAGGCTGGATCGCGGTCTGGGGCGGCCTGCCGCTTTGGGGCGGGGTCGCGGTGGCCATGCTGACCGGCATGATGCTGGGGCTGGTGCATTCGGTGTTTTCCGTGCCCTTTGGTCTGTCGCAGCACGTGGTCGGGGTCGGGCTGACGCTGTTGGCGACCTCGCTGACCTTCTATACCTACCGGGTGATCCTGCCCGAGGTGTCTTCGCCGCCGAAAATCACCGCTTTTCAACCCTATGAGATCCCGCTTCTGTCAGATCTGCCCCTCGTAGGCCCTGCGCTGTTCTCGCAAACGCCGCTCACCTATGCCGCCTTTGTGCTGGCGGGGCTGACGGCGCTGGTGCTGTACCGGACGCCGCTGGGCCTTGCGGTGCGGGCAGCCGGGGAAAACCCGCAGGCTGTGGCGGCGCAGGGCCTGTCGGTCACCGCGATCCGCATGGGCGCGGTGGTGGTCGGCTCGGGCTTCATGGCCATTGGCGGCGCCTTCCTGACGCTGTCGGCCTTTGACAGTTTCTTCTTTGACATGGTGAACGGGCGCGGCTGGATCTGTATCGCGCTGGTGGTCTTTGGCGCCTGGAAGCCGGGCAAGGCGGTGCTGGGCGCGGTGCTGTTTGCCGCCTTTGACGCCCTGCAAATCCGCCTGCAACAAACCGGCATCGGCGCGGTGGTGCCCTATCAGGTCTTCCTGATGATGCCCTATATCCTGTCCATTCTGGCGCTGGTGGTGATGTCCCGCCGCGCCGAGATCCCGGCGGCGCTGATGGTGCCCTTCAACAAGGGGGAAAGATGATGTTCGACCTGATCGTCAAGGGCGGCACCCTGCCCGATGGAACAACCGCCGATATCGGCATTGCAGGCGGCAAGATCACCGCCATCGAGGCCCGTCTGGAGGCCGAAGCGGCTGAGGTCATCGACGCAAGTGGCGATCTGGTGGCGCCGCCCTTTGTCGATCCGCATTTCCATATGGATGCGACGCTGTCTTATGGCAAACCGCGGCTGAACGCCTCTGGCACGCTGCTGGAAGGGATCTCCCTTTGGGGGGAGCTGCGCGACATCGCCACGGTGGATGAGATGGTCGAGCGCGCCCTCACCTATTGCGACTGGGCGGCCTCCATGGGGACGCTGGCGATCCGCTCTCACGTGGATACAACGCCCGATCACCTTAATACCGTCACCGCCATGCTGGAGGTGAAGGAGAAGGTCAAAGACTACATCGACCTGCAACTGGTCGCCTTCCCGCAGGATGGCCTATACCGTACCAAGACGGGGCGCGAGAACGTGATCCGCGCGCTGGACATGGGGGTGGAGGTCGTCGGCGGCATCCCCCATTTCGAACGCACCATGGCCGACGGCGCCGAGTCGATGCGTGATCTCTGCGAGATCGCCGCGGAACGGGGCCTGATGGTCGACATCCACTGCGATGAGACCGACGACCCGATGTCCCGCCATATCGAGGCGCTGGCCTATGAGACCCAGCGGCTCGGCCTGCAGGGGCGCGTTGCGGGCAGTCACCTGACCTCGATGCATTCGATGGACAACTACTACGTCAGCAAGCTGTTGCCGCTGATCGCCGAGGCCGGGATCTCCGCGATCCCGAACCCCTTGATCAACATCATGCTGCAGGGGCGGCACGATACCTTCCCCAAACGCCGTGGCCTGACCCGCGTGAAGGAAATGCAGGCCCTTGGCATTCCCGTCGGCTGGGGACAGGACTGCGTGCTCGATCCCTGGTATTCCCTTGGCACCGGAGACATGCTGGACGTCGCCTTCATGGGGCTGCATGTGGCGCAGATGAGCCATCCGGACGAGATGGCCCGCTGTTTCACCATGGTGACCGAGGTCAACGCCCAGATCATCGGGCTGCAGGACTACGGCCTGAAGGTCGGCGCCGATGCCTCACTGGTGGTTCTGGACGCCAGCACCCCCACCGAAGCCGTCCGCCTGCGCCCCGCCCGTCTGGCGGTAGTCGCCAAGGGCAAGGTCATCGCCCGCAGCGCCCGTGGAGATGCGCGCCTAGGCCTGCCGGGACGTCCCGAGACTGTGCGGCGGCGGCATGAGGTGGGGTAGTGCGCAGAAGTATCGCGATGCTTAGCTACCGCCGCGCGAGGTGAACCACCTGAGTTGGGAAACCAGCATAGGAAAGTGCTGATGCAGCGAGGCGACTTGCGTCTTCGTCAAAGGTGAAAAAGAAATCGCAACGGGAAGCTTCTTCAATGTGCATTGCATCTTTGAACTCAGCGGCAAACTTTTGAAGTTGGCGAGTACCAGAGAATTTGCCCTTTCGCTT
The DNA here is from genome assembly GCF_041008785.1 of Pseudophaeobacter sp. 1A16562. NCBI lineage: Bacteria > Pseudomonadati > Pseudomonadota > Alphaproteobacteria > Rhodobacterales > Roseobacteraceae > Pseudophaeobacter > Pseudophaeobacter sp. 1A16562. The sequence continues at coordinate 218,318 of NZ_JAXGFT010000001.1, forward strand.
GGTCAAGCCCAAAGTGAAAAGTAGAAAAGAGAAAACCGTCAACTCACCGCTAGCCAACGGTCTTTTCGTGGCAAAATGGAGAGGGTACTTTTCTTCAATTTCATCGCGGCTCTCCTCGTCGAGAGTTGAGAAAAGATGGGCGACTTTTTCTGTAGGATCCATGTCTCTCATCGGATCGCCATGTCTGGTAGCCTGGAACTGGGTCTCCACTATCAATCGGCTTTTCTCTGCATCGATCGAGGTAAGTTTTTCGCTCGAACCGGCAAGGGCGGCCTTGATTTTCTCCCGCACCGCAGAGCGGCTAATTTTATCTACATGATCCCCGACTAGCTGAGACAACAAATCAGAAACCTCGGACGCCGTGCCTTCCGCAATGTCGGAAATTGTCGCGTCCTTTTGCCCCCCTAGCAAATGCTGCATTGGTGCCAGCATCGCATATAACGCCTGATTTGCGGTTCTAAAGTCAGCGTGTTCGATGAACCGTCGCTCTATGTCACATTCATCTAGGGAGCAGATGTGATGGTATTCCCCATGAAGCACGCCTGGGTTTCGGATGAATAAGGCATCCAACCGTTGTAAGAGACGGGCGTAGTTGGCGCAATTATCCTGCATCTCTTCGAGGTGAACATCAGAAAACGCAACCCTATTGTCACCAGCCAAGAAGGAGTTGAGCAGCCAGTCAAAATCTGGCTCCAGCATCTTGCTGTAAACACAATTGTCCAAGTAATAAACAAGCTGCTGTTTCATCCGAAACCCATTTTGCGATCGAACACAACTTTGCCGAGCTGCCGCACCCACGGCAACCCCTGCACTTGGGAGTGAGCTAGGTACGCTGCAGACGTGCCTCACCCTCTGTGGCCTCTCAAACTCCCAGATACTGATCCGTCAGATCCGGGGTCAGGTCCTCCATGCGTCCGGTCCAGACGCTTTGGCCGCGGTTCAGGATCACCGCGTGATCGGCGATCTGGGCGAGTTCCTTCAGCGTCTTGTCCACCACCAGGATCGACAGACCCGCCTCACGCTTCAGCTGCGCAATCGCTGCCCAGATTTCCTGCCGCACCACGGGAGCCAGCCCCTCGGTCGCCTCATCCAGGATCAAAAGGCGCGGGTTGGTCATCAGGGCGCGGCCGATGGCCAGCATCTGCTGCTCGCCGCCCGACAGGGAACTTGCGGTCTGGTCGCGCCGTTCCTTGAGCCGCGGAAACAGCCCAGCGACACGCTCAAAATCCCAGGGGCCCGGACGGGCGGCGGCGGTCAGGTTTTCCTCCACCGTCAGCGGGCCGAAACAGCGGCGCCCCTCGGGTACCAGACCAATCCCCAGCCGCGCAATCTTGTGCGAGGGCAGCTGCCGCAGGTCGTGCCCGTCAAAGCGAACCTCACCCGCAGAGGGATGTACCATGCCGCAGATCGATTTGATGGTGGTGGTCTTGCCCATGCCATTGCGGCCCATCAGGGCGACGACCTCGCCTTCGGCCAGATCCAGCGAGACGCCGAACAGCGCCTGCGAGGGGCCGTAGGAGGCCTCGACTTTGTTCAGGGACAACAGGCTCATGCGGCGTCCTCCTCTCCGAGGTAAGCGCGGCGCACCTCGGGATTTGCGCGGATTTCATCGGCGGTGCCGGTGGCGATCACCGCGCCATAGACCAGCACGCTGATCCGGTCAGCAAGGGCAAAGACCGCATCCATATCGTGTTCCACCAGCAGGATCGGCGCCTCGTGACGCAGCTCATCCAGAAACCCGGTGAGGGTCTTGGAGCCACTGGCGCCAAGACCGGCCATGGGTTCATCCATCAGGAACAGTTTGGGATTGAGCGTCAGGGCCACCGCGACCTCCAGCTGACGGCGCTGGCCATGCGACAGATCCGCAGTGCGCCGCTGCGCCTCATCCTGCAGACCGACGCGCTCCAAGGCGCGGCGGGCAGGCTCCAACAAGGTCTTGTCCTTCATCACATTGCGGAAGAAGGAAAACACCCGGCCCTGCGCGCCAAGGGCGCCCAGCACCACGTTTTGCAGCACGGTGAACTCCATCGCGAGCGAGGAGATCTGGAACGTCCGCCCCAGTCCCAGCCGCGCCCGCGCCACGGTATCAAGATCGGTGACATCGCGGCCCAGAACCTCGATCCGGCCGGTGTCGGGGCGCAAACTGCCCGAGATCTGCTTGATCAGGGTGGATTTGCCCGCGCCATTGGGGCCGATCAGGGCGTGGATTTCACCGGGGCGCAGGTCGATGCTGACATTGTCGCTGGCCTTGAGCGCGCCAAAGCTTTTGCTGATGCCTTCGACCTTCAGCACCGGGTTTGTATGCGGATCAGTCATGGGCCACCTCACGTCCTGTCAGGGCGCCGATCAGGCCGCCGCGGGCAAACAGCACCATGAGGAGCAGCAATAGCCCGAGGAAGATCTGCCAGTATTCACTGATCCCGCCCAGAAGATGTTCCAGCAGGATATAAACGGCAGCGCCCACAACCGGGCCGAACAGCCGCCCCACCCCGCCGATGATGACAAAGACCATGATTTCACCGCTGGTGTGCCAGCTCAGCATGGTTGGGCTGACAAAACGGTTGAGATCAGCATAAAGCGCGCCGGCAAGACCGGTGATCGCGCCCGAGATGACAAAGGCCACAAGCCGCAGATGAAAGGGCGTCAGCCCCACGGTCATCACCCGTTCTTCGGTCTGGCGGGCAGCCGCCAGCGCCAGGCCAAAGGGCGAGCGCCCCAGCCGGGCAGAGAAAACCAGCACCAGGCAGAGGATGACATAGGCGATCATGAAGAACTGGATCGGATCCAGCGTGTTGAGGCCGGGAAATTCGTTGCGCACCCAGATCGACAACCCGTCCTCACCGCCATAGGCGGACCAGGAGATCGCGAAATAGTAAAGCATCTGACCAAAGGCCAGCGTGATCATGATGAAATAGACGCCCGAGGTGCGCAGCGACAGCGCCCCGATCACCAGCGCCACCAGCGCGCTGGCCACGGTGGCCACCAGCCAGATCACCGGCATCTGATTGGTGCCCTCGATCAGAAATGGCACCTGCATCAGCGGCTCATAGTTCTGGGCATGGGCGGCCAGAATGCCCATGGCATAGCCGCCGATCCCAAAGAACGCCGCATGGCCAAGGCTCACCAGCCCGCCGATGCCCAGCGCGATATTGAGGCCGACACCGGCCAGCGCCAGGATCGCGACCTTGGTGGCGAGGGTAATGATAAAGGGCTCGTCCATGGCATTGGCCCAGAGCGGCACCGCCAGCAGTGCCAGCGCCAGCGCCCAGTTGAACAGGTTTTCGCGGGTCATGCTCATGCGCTCCCCCCATAAAGTCCCGAGGGACGCACCAGCAGAACCGCCGCCATCAGGATGTAGATCAGCATCGATGCCAGCGAGGCCCCGACCGAGGCAGCACTTGCCGGTTCCAGGAACAGACCAAAGAATTGCGGCAGGAAGACCTTGCCCAGCGTATCCGTTAGCCCCACCAGCAGCGCGCCGACCAGCGCGCCCTTGATCGAGCCGATGCCACCGATGACAATCACCACAAAGGCGAGGATCAGAACCGGCTCTCCCATGCCGACCTGAACCGACTGGATGGCTCCGACCAGCGCGCCCGCAAGGCCCGCCAGCGCGGCGCCAAGGGCAAAGACCAGCGTATAAAGTCGGGAAATATCCACCCCCAGCGCCGCGATCATCTCGCGGTCGGCTTCACCGGCGCGGATCTGGATCCCAATGCGGGTGCGGGCGATCAGCCAGAACAGCAGCGCTGCCACCACCAGCCCGATGCCGATAATGGCAAGGCGGTAGGCCGGGTATTCGATGCCGCCCGGCAGGCTGAGCGGCCCGGCCAATGCGGCAGGCACATCCAGAAACAGCGGAAAGGAGCCGAAGATCCAGCGGGTGCCTTCGGAGAAAATCAGGATCAGCGCAAAGGTCGCCAGGACCTGATCAAGGTGATCCCGGTCATAAAGCCGCCGGATCACCGCGATCTCGACCACAGCCCCGGCCGCAGCCGCCGCAGCCAGGCTGGCCATCAGCGCCAGCAGGAAGGAACCGGTCAGCCCGGCCACTGCTGCCGCCGCAAAGGCCCCGACCATATAAAGCGCACCATGGGCGAGGTTGATCAGGCCCATGACGCCAAAGACCAGCGTCAGGCCCGCAGCCATGAGAAACAGCATGACCCCGAACTGCAATCCGTTCAGGATCTGCTCAAGAATGAGAACAATGGACATGGGAGATTTCCGTTCTGACGGGGGCACCAATGCGGCGCCCCCGCAGGGAGGATCAGATTACATCTTGCACTCGGCCGCGTAGGCGTCGGAATGATCTGTCAGACTGGTGCCGATGATCTTATTGGTGAAGATATCACCTTCCTTGATGACCTCGCGGACATAGATGTCCTGGATCGGGTGCTGGTTCGGACCAAAGCTGAACTTACCCCGCACCGATGCGAAATCGGCTTCTTTCAGGGCAGCGCGGAAGGCGTCTTTGTCCGACACGTCGGCCTTGTCCAGCGCGCTCAGGATCAGGTTGGCGGTGTCATAGCCCTGCGCCGCATAAAGCGACGGCAGGCGGCCGTATTTTTCCTGGAAACCAGAGACGAATTCGGCGTTGGCCGCATTGTCCAGATCCTTGTTCCACTGCGAGGTGTTCTTCACCCCCAGCGCCGCATCGCCCACGGCCTGCAGGATGCCCTGATCAAAGGAGAAGGCCGGGCCCACTACGGGCAGATCGATACCGCTGGCGGCGTATTGCTTGAGGAAGGAGATCCCCATTCCGCCAGGTAGGAAGAAGAAGACCGAGTCGGCGCCGCTGGCACGGACCTGCGCCAGTTCGGCAGCATAATCGGTCTGACCCAGCTTGGTGTAGATCTCACCCGCCAGTTCACCCTTGTAGAAGCGCTTGAACCCGTTGAGGGAATCCTTCCCGGCCGGATAGTTCGGCGCCATGATGAAGGTCTTCTTGAAATCGGCGCTGGTGGCGTAGGCACCGGCCGCTTCGTGCAGGTTGTCGTTCTGATAGGAGACCGAGAAATAGTTCGGGTTGCAGCCCTTGCCCGCCAGCTGCGCCGGCGCCGCATTGGTCGACAGGTAGAACAGCCCCTGCCCGGTCGCCGAGGGCACCACGGCCATGGCCAGGTTCGACCAGACGATACCGGTCAGGATATCCACCTTTTCGGACTGGATCATCTGATCGGCGATCTGGACTGCGGTTGCTGGTTTGCGCTGATCGTCCTCGATCACCACTTCGACGTCATCGCGCCCGGCGTTTTCCATCGCCAGCATGAACCCGTCGCGGGTATCCACGCCAAGGCTGGCGCCGCCGCCGGACAGGGTGGTGATCATGCCAATCTTGGTCTCGGCCTGCGCCGCGACGGCCAGAGCGGACACCGCTGTCGCCAGCGCCAGTGTTTTGATTGCTTTCATTTCCTATAGTCTCCCTATTGCAGTTATCGACCGGATCCGCGTTGGCCGCGGTTATTCCTGTGACCCCACTATTTCCGCTTCGCGCGGGTGGCGCCAGTCCTTGATCGCCTTTTCCCTCTGACGGGGACACCTTCTGCCGTTTGCCGTGCAGTGGTGGATTTCACATCCTGACGTCTCATCCGCCGCCCGGGGCAAGGCTGCCGCATCCGGCAGGCCCACCGCCTGGTGGCTGACCTCAAAACTCTAGGCGGCTTCTCTGTTTTGTTTCAAGATTAAAATATTAAACCCTAAAACATAATTTAGCATGGAGTCGGAAAGGGGTGCACGCAACGGTTGAAGGACCCGTGATTTACGCAGCAGCACAACGCGTTAGATCAGTCATAATAGCAAACTAAGCACCTGATATATAATAATTACCTAAGCCAACACCAGTCGCGCCCGCCTGTTCCAGAAAGGCTTCTGCCACGATATACGCACCGCTCATTTCACGGTCAGATGACATCTTCACCAGATCCATTCCGCGCCTCATCTGAGGCATATCTAACGACCTCGGCACAACCTAAAGGCCTTGTGCCGCCAGCTCGCCGCCAAGACGTTCGGGCAGGATCACACCCTAAGTGACCGATGCTGCCGTCAGACGAATCGGATCCGTTTGGGCAGCTCTTGGCTTCTCCAACACGCCCCCAACGCAATCCCCCTTCGCCCCCTAGTCCCTGCTCAGATCCCGAGCAGGCGCCCCGGGCCCTTGCACTGTTTCGGCGCCCGCGCCAACTGCGCCATATGCCAGGCAAGCACCTGATTGCTGCTCAGCACCGGCCTGCCTAGACGCGCCTCAAGATCGTCTATGATATCGAGCGTGCGCAGGTTGGTGCAGGACAGGAACACCGCATCGGCGTCCCCGGCCACGGAAAGGGCCGCCGCGTGGATCGAGGCCGGGTCGATCCGCGCCACCCGCGCCTCCACTTCTTCCCCGAACGACACGGTGCCGCTGACATCATATCCCCGCGCCGCAAAAGCCTGTCGGACCGGGGCACTGACGCTTTCCACATAAGGCGACACCAGGGCCAGCGACCGGACGTCCAACGCCGCAAGCGCTGCCAGAGCCGCGGTCAGAGGATCGGTGACATGGGTCGAGGCAGCGCCCTGCCGTACCAGATCCGCGACCCGGTCCGCACCGATCAAGGTCGTCCCGGAGGTACAGCCATAGCCGATCACGTCGAATTCCGCCGCCGGGGGCAACAGCGCGGCAGCCGCAGGCAGCGTCTCTTTCATGGTGGCAATGGTATCCGGAGTCAGCTCATCGCCGCTGGGAATACGGCTGACATGATGGGCGACCTCGCCTCCCGGCAGCAGGCGGCGCATGTCCTGCTCCAGCGTCTCATCCACCTGCAGCACGATATGGCCAAAGGTTGCGCGGCTGCCGATCGGGCCAGTCAGCTCATAGGGAAAAGTCTGCATGATCTACTCCAGAACCGGCAGCTCTGCCGGTGCGCGGGTGGACAAAAGCTCGGGGCCGCTGTCGCGCAGGACGATGTTTTCCTCGTGCACCAGAATGCGGCCCGGGGCGATCTCGGCGCCCGGTTCGAGCGTCAGCACCATCCCGGCGCGCAGCACCGTCTGATCCTTGGGCGTAAACGAGGACCATTCGGTCAGCGTCACCCCCAGTCCATGGCCAAGCCGCCCACCGCCGGGCGTGGCGCCATGGGCACGCAGCCCCTCGCAGAGAATCCGGTGCGCATCCGCGGCAGTCATGCCGGGGCGCAGCTGCTCCAGCGCCAGATCCGTGGCCGCATAAAGCGCTGCATGCGCCTGAGCGGTCTCAGGCGCGACCAGACCGATGGCGTAGTTGCGGTCGAAATCGCAGAAATAGCCATCGCGCACCGCACCGGTGTCCAGCATCAGCACATCGCCTGCCGCCAGCGGCTGCGGCGTCGCCGGAGAGATCACATCACCGTAGCCCCCCGGCCCGGCACCCCCAGCCGTGTAGCTGACCCAATCGGCGCCCTCTTCCAGCAGCACCCGCTGGAAATCACGGAACACCGCATCAAGCGGCCTGCCGGGGCCTGCGAACTCCGGCACCCGGGCAAAACTGCGATCCGCCACCGCGCAGGCGGCGCGGATCTTGGCCACCTCGGCCTCAGACTTTATCTCGCGCACCCGCTGCACCACATCCGTGGCATCCACCATGCGGCGCGGCGCCAGGCGCGCGGTCAGCGCCATGTAATCGCCAAGCGCCATGCGCAATTGCGTCTCCAGCCCCATCGGCGTGCCGATGGCCCCGGTTTCCGGCACCAGATCGCCAAGGGTCGCCGCCAGCAGGCTGACGCCATCATCCTTCGGATCCGGCGCATCCCAACAGCGGATGTCGGAAATCCAGCTTTGCCGCATCAGATCCACGCCAATGGCGGGAATCACCGCAACCGGGTCACCTTTGGCCGGGACCACCACAAACCAGGGGCGCGCCGGGCTTTCCCAGAACCGCGTCAGGAACCCAGTGACATAGAAGATATCCGCCGCCGCAGTCAGCAGAAGCGCCTCCATGCCCGCTGCCGCCATGCCCGCCTGCAGGGCATCGCGCCGCCGCAGGAACTCACCCCGGTCAAAGCCGCGGGCGGGCTCAGCCATCTTCCGGCCCTTCGCTGAGGATGGCCAGCACCCGCGCATCGGGTCCCAGATCCTTCACACGCCCCGCCAAAAGCGCTGCCAGACCGGCGCCGCCCGATGGCGTCGTTGCATAGCCATATTCGGCAAGGGTCCGGACCCCTGCGGCAGCTTCTTCCTCGGATATGGTGGCGAAGACATCGGCATCGCGCGCCAGCCCGTTCAGCGCCACCATCGACGGGGTCTTGCAATCGAGCCGCCCCATGGAGGACACCGGCCCCTGCGTGTCCTGCAATTCGCCGCTGCGAATACTCTCGATCAGCGCGGGCGCCGCGTCCGGTTCGACCACGATGATCTGTGGCGCATTCCCCCAGACCTGCCGCGCATAGGCGGCCACCGCAGCCGCCAGCCCGCCGACACCCGCCTGCAGGAAGATATGCGTCGGCACCCCGTCGATCTGGGCGACAGCCTCGGCGGCCAATTGCAGATAGCCCTCCATCACCGCGATAGCCGGGGCGCTGTAGCCGGGCCATGAGCTGTCGGAGAGCAGCGTCCAACCGTTCTCTTCGGCATCCGCCGCAGCAGCGGCCATGCTGGCCTCGTAATTATCACCGGCGCGTACCACCCGGGCGCCCTTGTCGCGCAGCCGCTGGGCAAAGGCCTCGGGCACCGCCCGCGACAGGTAGATCACCGCCTCGGCCCCGAAAAGCCGCGCCCCAGCCGCAACGGACAGCCCGTGATTGCCGGCGCTTGCCGTGGCATAGGTTTGTCCGTGCAGGGCCGTTTCCCAGACCTGAGAGGCGCCGATCTTGTCCTTCAATGCATCGGCCGCTGCGCTGGCAATGCAGTAGGCCGCGCCCAGCGCCTTAAAACTGCCAAGGCCCATGCGGGCGCGCTCGTCCTTGATCCAGATCCTGGCCACCCCGGCCTTTTTCGCCAGCTCATCCGCCTCGATCAGCGGTGTGATCGCATGACGCGGACATAGTGTCAGCAGCTTGGCCACCGCATCGGCGGCAACGCTGGGATAAAGCTGAGGCTCAGTTCCCGCAACCGGCAACGCGCCGCCCCGCCACATGTTATCGAGTGTCTTGCTCAACGCCCCATCCATGGATCGACCTCCTCTTCTTTTTGTTGTTCGATTTTTGCCCAACCTAATCTGCACCGCCATCGGTTTCTCGGAAATTTCGCCGCCCTGCAGGCCGATTTTCTGATGACTTTTCACATTTGATGCAGAATACCGGACAATGGCAGCACTCCGGCTGTGCAAGTCACGGAAAAACGGACAAACTTGCAGCCCTAAGGAGGCGTGACATGGACAGATTCGACCAGCTCATCCTTGCCGCGATCCAGGACAACAACCGGCTGACCGCCGAGGCCCTGTCGCATATCGCCGGGCTTTCCCCCGATGCCTGCCGCAAGCGGCTGACCCGGCTGCGCGCGCAGGGCTATGTCGATGCCGATATCGCGATGCTCAATCCTGAAAAACTGGGCCGAGGGCTGATGCTGATCGTCGAGGTCACCCTGCACAGCGAGCGCGCCGAGGATATCGATCGCTTCCGCCGCCGCATGGTCGAGGCGCCCGAGGTCATGCAGTGCTATTATGTGACCGGCAATGCCGATTTCATCGTCATCCTGACCGCCCGCGACATGCCCGATTTCGAAGCCTTCACCCGGCGGCATTTCTTTGACGAAGAAAATATCACCCGGTTCCGTACCTCCGTGGTGATGAACCGGGTGAAAACAGGCTTCTCGCTGCCGATCCTGCCGGACGCGGACACAGAGGGCGACGGCGCCTAGCCCTCGTGGCCGCCGATCTGCCGCTCCATCAACCGCTGGTAAAGGCGCGGCGCCAAGCTGTTCACCCACCAGGCCAGCCGCGCCACCCGTCCCACCGGGATCATCGGCTGCCGTCGGCCAAGCCCGCGCAGGATCTCCTCGGCAGCAGCCTCGGGCGTCATGTAATCCATCCCATCTGCGGCCGATCCCGGCCGCGCGATGCCGTCGATCTGACGCTGGTCGTTGCCGATATTGGTGGCCACGAAAGACGGCGCCGCGATCAGCACATCGACACCATAGGGCCGCTCTTCCGAGCGCAGGGATTTGAAGAACCCCTCCAGCGCGTGTTTTGACGCCGCATAAGAGGTACGATGATAAAGCGGCGCAAACCCCGCCACCGAAGACACCGCGATATGCGTCCCCGATGCCCGCCGGACCGCCGCCAGAAAATGCCCGGCCATGGCGACGGCGGCAAAATAGTTGATGTCGAACACCCGCCGGTGACTGGCCTCGTCGATGGTATCAAAGCCCCCGATCTGGGTGATACCGGCGTTGTAGATGACCAAATCAATCACCGGATACTGCTGCTGGATTTGCTCGGCCTTGCTGCGCAACTGGGTCGCATCGGTCAGATCGCAGCGGATCGGGATCTGGGTCTCGCTACTGTCCAGCCCCGAGATATCCAGATCCAGCAGGATCACCCGCCAGCCCCGCGCCTGCAGCGCCGTGGACAAGGCCCGGCCAAGCCCACCGGCGCCGCCCGAAATGACTGCTGTTTTCTTCTTCGTCATAGGCCTGCCTGCTGCCTCCACAGATCGAACACCTCGGCGCTGGTCAGCTCGGGCGTATAGCCGAAGTCCCGTTTCAGGGCGCTGTTGTCCAGCACCGGCCGATATTGCAGGAACCGCACCTGTTCCGGCCCATATTGGCTGAGACCAAGAGGTTTCGCGAGCGCCAGCGCCGCCCTCAGCACCCAGGCCGGCAGGCGCAGAACCGGTTTACCCAGCGCCTGCGCCAGATCGGTGACGCCCATGGCACCATCCCCGGCGACGTTGAAGACTCCCTCTGGCCCATCGGTTGCCGCGCGGGCCAGAATGCGGGCCAGATCGCGGGTCCAGATAAAGACAAAGGGGCTTTCGCTGCCCATCACCGCCAGCAGGCGCGGACGGCGGAACAGGGCGGTGATCTGGTTTTCCGTGCCCGCCCCCAGCACCGTGCCGACGCGCAGGATCACCTGCTGCAGCTGCGGCGCCGAACGGCGGTATTCGGCCAGCATTTCCTCGACCTGACGCTTGTGGTCGGAATAGGCGAACTCCGGATTGCCGCGCAGGCTGTCGTTCTCGCGCAGCGGCTGCGGGTTGTCCGCGTGATAGCCATAGGCCGCGCCAGAGGAGGTCACGACGATACGTTCCACCCCATGCGCCACGGCGGCCTCTAGCACCTTGCGCGTGCCCGCGACATCAACGGCATAAGCGAAATCGCGGCTGCTGCCCTTTGGCGGGGTCACGATGGAGGCCAGATGCACAATCACGTCGGGCTTATATTCGCCGGTGACCCGGGCGGGATCATCGGTTGTGACATCCATGCGGCAGAACTCTCCGCCCTTGGGCAGATCCGCAGGCGGCGCCAGATCCGAGGCGATCACCCGGCAGGCGGGCAGCTCCCACAGCAGGGCACGGCCCACCATGCCAGCAGCGCCGGTGATCAGAACGGTTTTGGTCTTTGCATCCTCGATCATCGCGCCGCCTCCGTCCGGGACATCAGAGCGGCCAGTGCCAACCCCGATATGGCATGCCAGATCCCCCAGAAGGCTGCCGCGACGGCCATGCCGCCCAAGCCCCCGAAGAAGGCAAAGATCAGCACCAGACCGAGACCCGAGTTCTGGATGCCAGTCTCTATCGTCACCGCACGCCGGTCATAAGGCGACAGCCGCGCCAGCGTCGCGGTGATCCAGCCCCCGCCAAGCGCCACCGTATTGTGCAGGATCACCAGCCCGGCGACCGCGCCTGCGAATTGCAGGAAGAAGCCCCAGTTGGCCGCCAGCGCCAGCACGATAAAGGCAACGAAGATCCCCATCGACAGCCATTGCAGGGGCCGCCGGATGCGTGCCGTCAGATCGGGCGCCCGCATATTCAGCTGCACCCCCAGCACAAGGGGCAGGAACAGCATCAGCCCGACGGTGATGGCGATCTGCACCGGGTCGATCTCTGTCTGCTGCAGGATCGCCCGCGTTGGCGGATAAAGCCCACCCCAGAGTCCGATATTGAGCGGCGTCAGCAGGATCGCCCCCACGGTGGCAAACCCCGTCATCGACACCGACAGGGCAGAGTTGCCGCCCGCGCGATGGGTGATGAAGTTGGAGATATTACCGCCCGGACAGGCCGCCACCAGAATGAGCCCGAGCGCAATCGAGGGACGCGGCGCAGTCAGCCAGACCAGCGCAAAGGTCAGCACCGGCAGCACGATGAACTGCGACAGCAGCCCGACGATCAGCGGCTTGGGCGCCCGTCGCAGCTGGTGAAAATCTGAAGGCTTCAGATCGATGGCGATGGAGAACATCACCACCGCGAGGATCCCATTCAGAAGCGTCAGAGAGGCGGGGCTGAAATTCAGCGTGATCTCATCAATCCCGCTCATGCGCCCGCCCCGGAGAGCCGCTTGATCCAGCCCGTGACCGCCTTGCGATAGGTCGCCTTGTCCACGTAGTAGGCCATCCGCGCCAGTTTCAGATAGGCCATACCGCCGGTTGCGCGTTCAAATCCCGCGGCCTTTTCCGCCTTCAGGGCCTTGGCCCCGGCATTGCCGGTCTCAAGCCCCTTGATATAGCGCGCGACCATCTCGGCCTGCTCGTGCCGTCCCTGCCAGCCAAGGCCGCTGGCCTCGACCATGCCGAGGACGAACAGATCGTCGCGACCAGGGTGCATCGCGTTGAGATACAGGTGCGGCGCATCGCCCTGCCAGTTCAGCAACTCCTTATCGATAAAGGGATAGTGCAGCTTGTAGCCCGTCGCAGCGAGGATCATGTCATACTCGCTGCTGCTGCCATCGGTGAAATGCACCACCTTGCCGTCGATCCGCTCGATATCAGGCCGGATCTTCAGATCGCCATGGCCCGCATGGTAGAGTACCAGCGAATTCACCACAGGATGGCTTTCGTAAAGCTGGTAATCGGGTTTCGGAAACCCGTACTTCTGCGGATCACCCACGAACCATTTCAGGATCAGGCCATCTATACGCCGCTTCAGCCACATCGGCAGCTGGATCAGCCCGCCCATGGTGTCTGCCGGTTTGCCAAAGACGTATTTCGGTACGAAGTAGTAGCCGCGCCGCATCGACAGATCGCAGCTGTTGCCATGGTGGATCGCATCCACCGCGATGTCGCAGCCCGAATTGCCCGCGCCCACCACCAGCACGCGCTTGCCGCCGAACTGCTCGGCCTTGCGGTATTGGCTGGAATGGATCAGCTCGCCCGTGAAGTCGCCTGGGAATGTCGGCATGTTCGGCTCGGACAGGGTGCCATTGGCGATCAGCACACCGGCAAATTCGGCGCTGTGCTCGCCCTCCTGATCGCGCCAGGTGACGCGCCAGCCCTCGCCCGGACCGCCCAATGGTTCGGTCTTCAGGACCTCGGCGTTGAAGCGATACCGCTCCCGCAGGCCGAAATGCTCTGCAAAATCGTGAAAATAGTTTTTCAGCTCCCGATGCGAGGGGTATTCGGCCACCTCGTCCTTCATCGGAAAATCCGCAAATTCCGTCATCCGCTTGGATGAGATCAAATGGGCGCTTTCGTACATCGTGGAGTTCGGTCCCTCGATGTCCCACAAACCGCCCACATCCGAATGCAATTCAAACCCCTGAAAGGGAATGCCCTGTTCGACCAATACCTTGGCCATGGCCAGCCCCATCGGCCCGGCGCCGATGAGGGCATACTGCCCGCGCGTTTCCGTCATAATTCCTCCCTGTCCTCCGAGATTAGATTGAACAAACGTTCAAAATAAGGCAAGATATTTTCACCAACGGGAGTTTTTCGTGGAAAAACAACGCAAACGCGCCCCTTCGGCGCGGTCACTGCAGACCAAGGCGCGGATCCTGGACGCCGCCGAAGCGCTTTTTGCCGAGCGCGGATTCGAAGGCGCCTCGCTGCGCGATATCGCAGCGCTGGCCGGAGTACAGGTCGGGCTGGTGCACCATCACGGTGGCGGCAAGGAAGAGCTGTTTCACCAGACCGTCACCCGCCGTGCCGATGAACTGGCCGACGTGCGTCTGGCAGGGCTGGAACGCCTCAGGGCCGAGGATGCCCTGTCGCTGCGCGGCCTGTTGGATGTCTTCATGCGGGCCTATGTGACGCTGGCACGCACCGGCGGCCCCCATTGGCAGCACTATGGCCGCTTGGTGGCGCATGTGTCCGCCGATCCGCGTTGGCGGCCGCTGGCGGCGCAGTGTTTCGACCCCACGGCCAACCGGTTCATCGAGGAGATTCTGGCGCTTTATCCGCAGGCTGAACGTCAGGCCGCCGCCACCGGTCAGGTTTATTCCGTGGCTGCGATGCTCGCCTTTCTCAACACCGGCTGGCGGATCGAGGCGCTGAGCCCCGGCGCCGCCGAAGCGCAGGTCGACCAGCTGATCGCCTTTTGCACCGCAGGAATGGAGGCGATCCTGACAGCGGACCCCGGCCAGTCCCAAGGCTGATAGGCAGAGCTAGAGCGACCGCCCCAGGCTGATGGTCGGGCTCAACTGCACGCAAACGGGCGGCGTTGGCTGATCCGCCTCCCGCGTCTCAAGCACGATGCGCGCAGCGCGCTCACCGATCTCGCGGCGGCAGGCATCAGTGGTGGCCAGTTCCTGCGGCAGCCCCTGCAGGATCTGCAGGTTATTGAACCCCGCCAGCGCCACGTCGCCGGGCACCGACAGCCCCTCGGCCTGGCAATGCATCAGACCGCCGACGCTCATCACGTCGCTGGAATAATAGATACACTCCAGTTCCGGCGTGCGCTCCAGCATCTGCGCGGTCAGCTGACGCCCGGTCTGGATCGAGCTTTCTCCGGCATAATGTTCCCGGTCCATCAGCGTGACACCCTGCTCTGCCAATCCTTCGACAAAGCCGTCAAAACGCTTACGGGCGCGGAAATCCTGCGGCATCTTCGTGCCGATAAAGCCGATCTGCCGATAACCCTGCGACAGGATCTGCGCCGCCATGTCGCGTCCCGCCTGCAGATGGGAAATGCCGACGCAGTGGCGCACCGGGGTGCCATCCACATCCATCACCTCCACCACCGGGCAATCCGCCTGCTCGAGCATGCGCCGGGTGGCCTCAGTGTGCTCCAGCCCCGCCACGATCAGCCCCGAGGGACGCCAGCTCAGCATTTCGCGAATCACGGCCTCTTCTTCATCGAGTTCATAGCCCGATACGCCAACCACCGGTTTCAGCTGCGTTTCCTTCAGCACGTGGGAAATCCCCGACAGCACCTCGGGAAAGACAAAACTGTTCAGAGACGGCACCACCACCGCAACCAGATTGACCGATTGCGAGGACAGCGATCCGGCGATGCGATTGGGCACATAGCCATGGGCACGGGCGATTTCCTCGACCCGCGCGCGGGTTGCCTTGGACACATCCGTGGTCCCGCGCAACGCACGAGAGGCGGTCATTTCACTGACCCCGGCCAGACGGGCGACGTCCTTGAGCAGCAGCTTCTTTGTCATGCGCGCATGGTCCAGCACTTCGCGCCCAGCCGCAAGAGGCAGCGGGCCGGGATTGGCCGATGTTTTCAGGCAGGGTTGATTTACTTGATCGTTATCGATAACGAATACACAAATGTTAGCGCCACCGCTATCGATACCGCAACCAAGGGGCGATTCTGAACACGCCCACTGCACGGAGACAGATGCCATGACCCTCAAGATCGCAATCAACGGATTTGGCCGCATCGGCCGTGGCGTCCTGCGCGCCCTGCTGGAACGCGGCGACACCGACATCGACGTGGTGGCGATCAACGATCTGGCACCCGCCGAAACCCTGCTGCATCTGCTGAAATACGATTCCGTGCATGGTCGCCTGCGCGCACCTGTCTCTCTCGCGGACGGAGTCCTGCGAGTGGGTCGCCACACCATCCGGCTCAGCGCCGAGCGCAATCCGGCGGATCTGCCTTGGGAAGGCGTCGACATCGCCTATGAATGCACCGGCCTGTTCACCAGCCGCGATGCGGCGGCGGCGCATTTGGGCAATGGTTCGAAACGCGTCCTGATCTCCGCCCCCGGCAAGGAGGTCGACCGCACCGTAGTCTATGGCGTCAACCACATGGATCTGACCGCGGACGATCTGGTGGTCTCCAACGCCTCCTGCACCACCAACTGCCTGGCGCCAGTGGCGCAGGTGCTGGATCAGGCTTTTGGAATCAAGACCGGCTACATGACCACCATTCACGCCTATACCGGCGACCAGCCGACCCACGACAGCCCGCACAAGGACCCCTATCGCGCCCGCGCCGCGGCCCTGTCGATGATCCCGACCTCCACCGGCGCCGCCCGCGCCATCGCAGAGGTGCTGCCGCATCTGAAAGGACGGCTGGAAGGCTCCGCCATCCGGGTGCCGACACCGAATGTCTCGGTTGTCGATCTCAGCTTTGTGCCCGAACGCGCCGCCACGGTCGAAGAGGTCAATGACGCCGTGCGCGCGGCCTCGGAGAACGGGCTGGCGGGCATTCTGGCCTATGAAGAGGATCCGATGGTCTCGGTCGATTTCAACCACGACCCGCATTCCTCCTGTTTTGCCGCTGCGCAGACCGCTGTCACCAGCGAAGGGCTGGTGCGGGTGGTTAGTTGGTATGACAACGAATGGGGCTTTTCCAACCGCATGCTGGACACCGGCCGCCACATGGGCCGCCTGATGAAGCCAGAAGAGATGGCGCTCGCCAGCTGAGCGCATAAGACCAAGCAATCACTGACCCACGCGGCAGATCATGGCGGGTGGGATTGCACGGGGGCCGCACGCAGCGGCCCCTTTTTCGTGCCGTATAGACCGCAGATCACCCAGCCTTGCGGGCCTCGTCGGCGGCGCCTGTGATCGTGGCCAGCGCCGCCTCCACGCTGACCGCGTCATGGATCAGCGGGTGGCTCAGCCCATGGGTGGCAAAGACGCGCCGGATATCCAGCCCCGCCCCTGTCAGCCACAGGGCGACGCCTTGCTTTTCAGCCTTATGCGCCAGTCCTTCGATCATATTGGCGCCGGTTGAATCCAGAAACGGCACCGCCGAGAAATCAACGATCAGCGCCTTGTGGCTATCCTGAATGCGGTCCAGCACCGACCCGATCGAGGCGGTGGCACCAAAGAACAGTGCCCCGGTGATGCGGTAGACCACGACATCCGGGTTCGCCGCCTGCTCTTCGTGGTATTCGCCGCGCCCATCCGCGCTATCGGCCTCGTCCCGCCCGACCAATGGCGTATGCCGCGACACCGCCGTTGCCCGGCTCATCCGCTGGATGAACAGCACCGACCCCAGGGCAAGACCGACAACGATGGCCTCGGTCAGATCGCGGAAAATGGTCAGGAAGAAGGTCGCGACCAGAACCGTCGCCTCGCCCCAGCCCGAGCGTAGCAGGATGGCGATGGCGGGCCGCTCGATCATGTTCCACGCCACCACGGCCAACACCCCGGCCAGCCCCGCCAGCGGAATGTAGGAGGCCAGCGGCGCCGCGATCAGCATGAACAGCAGCAGGAAGACCGCGTGCAACATCCCAGCGATGGGACCGTGCGCCCCGGCGCGCACGTTGGTCGCAGTGCGGGCAATGGTGCCGGTGACGCAAAAGCCACCAAACAGAGAGGAACCTATATTGGCCGCCCCCTGCGCGACCAGCTCGCAATTGGAGCGGTGACGGCGCCCGGTCATGCCATCGGCCACCACTGCCGACAGCAGCGATTCAATGGCCCCCAGCAGGGTAAAGGACACCGCAGAGGGCAGCACTGCCAGAATGTGAGCTAGCGATAGATCCGGCAGGCGCGGCGCAGGCAACGAGGCGGGAATGCCGCCGAATTTGGTGCCGATGGTCTGCACCGGCAGTGCCAGAAATGCCGTGGCCGTCGCCGCCAGCGCCACTGCGATCAGCATGCCGGGCCAATGCGGCCGCCAGCTTTTGAGGCCAAGGATCACCGCAACGGTTACAATCGACAGGCCCAGCGCCGCCGGGGTGATGCTGCCCCTCACCTCCCAAAGCGCCGGGAGTTTTTCCAGCAGCTCTCCCGGTTCATGAGGCAAGGTCAGCCCGAACAGCTCTTTGATCTGGCTGGCAAAGATGATCACCGCGATCCCCGCCGTGAAGCCCACAGTGACCGGAAAGGGAATGAACTTGATAAAGGTGCCCAGCCGCAGGAACCCCACCGCCAGCAACATCAACCCCGACAGGAAGGTCGCCAGCACCAGCCCCTCGATCCCGTGCTGCGCCACCGTTGCGGCGACCAGAACGATAAAGGCACCCGCCGGGCCGCCGATCTGGAACCGCGATCCGCCCAGCAGCGAGACCAGAAATCCGCCGACAATCGCCGTATAAAGCCCCTGCGCCGGGGTCGCCCCCGAGGCGATGGCGATGGCCATCGACAGGGGCAGCGCCACGATGGCGACCGTCAGCCCGGCAATGGCATCGCCGCGCAGCCGCGCCAGACCGTAGCCTTCGCGCAGCACGGTAATCAGTTTCGGGGTAAACAGCTCTGCAAAGCTTGGCGCTTCATGCGCACTGCTGGTCTGGTCTTTCATCTGGGCCGCACCTTTGGTTGGTGTGCGGCGGGATCGTCGGCATAACGTCGGCGGTCGCCGTCGCGGATTTGGATCTTAAGGGGTCTGGGGTGGAGATTTCAGGCGCACACCGCGCCCGCCAGCCGTGCTGGGCACGCCTTCGGCGATCAGCTCGATACCCGCCTGTTCCAGCGCAGTGACCACCTTGGTCAGGCTGTCGACAACGCCCCGGACGTTGCCCGCGCTGGCCTCCATACGCTGGATCGTCGGCACCGAAAGCCCGGCGCGTTCCGCGAGGGTTTTCTGATCAATACCAAGAAGGGCACGCGCCGCGCGCATCTGGGGGCCGGTAATCATGAAGCATACCTGAAATTACAATATGGGGAATCAATATAGGTATAGTGATATATGAAATATCAAAATCAAAGTCCAGAGGTGTACCTTCACAACAATATGCGTCGCCCTGACTGGTACACGCAAAAAGGGCCACGCGATGCGCGGCCCTTGCCTCAATCCGCCCAACCGGGCGGAGATATCTGATCTGCCCGTCTAGATCCGGAACACCGGTTGCAGCAGACGCGGGATGAAGGAACGGAACCGCAGCGCCGCGTCAGTGGCAGCCAGGCAGATACAGGCTGCGCCCTCTTCGGCCACCGGGGTATGCTCCAGATCGCTGTCTGCAATCTCCACATCGCCAACGCCAAAACGCCCCGTTTCATCGTGGAACGCGCCCTGCAGCACCAGCGTCAGCTCCAGCCCGTTGTGACCATGGTCCGGCACCGCCTGCCCCGAGGGGATATATAGCAATCGCACGCTGCCGCCCTTGCCATGAGACAAGATCGACTGGCGCACCCCCATGCCGAGCGGTTTCCACTTCGGGGGCAGCCCGCCCAGCGCCTCCATCACCGGTCCGGGAAACACACCCGAGCGGTGATAGGCCGGGGGCGCGGGCTCAACAGGGTCATCCAGCGCATCCAGAAGCCGCGCCTTCAGATCCGCCGACACAGCCACTCCGGCCTCGGTGCCACAGGCATTTTCAAGCATGGCGCCGCCAACCGCCTCATGCGCACCCAGACGGGCGCGGCACTCGTCGCACATAGAGATATGCGCCGCCAGCACCAGCGAGAAAGCCTGTTCCAGGCTCCCCGAGGCATAGGCGATCAGCAGCTCATCAGGGATATGATGGGTGATGCTGCTCATGAGGTTTCAGTTCCCTTCAATTCGTGCCGCAACCGTTCCAGTCCAAGCCGGATGCGGGATTTTATCGTGCCAAGCGGCAGCCCCGTTTCAGCGCGGATGTCCGAATGGCTCAGCTCCCCGAGGTAAGCCTTTTCCACCATCTCGCGTTGTGCGGGTTTCAGCCGCTTCAAGGCCTCCCTCAGGCGCGACGTCTCTTGCTCCAGGGCAACGATCTGCGCCGCGTCTTCCTGCACCTCTTCGGGTTGCTTCAGCTCTTCGGGTACGGGGCGGCGTTCCTTTCGGATCACATCGATCTGACGATTTCGCGCGATTTGGTAAATCCAGGACGACACCTGCGCCCGCTGAGGGTCGAACAGGTGTGCCTTGCGCCAGACCGTCAGCATCACGTCCTGCACGATGTCCTCGGCCTGACCCTGTGAAATGCCCGAGCGGCAGATCACCCCTTTGAGCCGCGGCGCAAAGTGGTCGAACAGCAAGCCAAAGGCGGCCCGGTCCCGCTGGTCCCGCACCGCAAGCATCCAGAGGGTCTGCTCAGAAAAGCTGTTGGTATCCACTTGTTTCCTTTCCCGCGCATCGGCGGTCACCTCACCTACCGTAACCGGTAGCTCGGGCGCATCAAGAGCGGGATCTGCATCAAGTTCCAACATGCCAGTGTTACGTGGCGCCGCTGCGACTGGATCAAAAGCCACCAGAATTTTTTCTGCGCGAACGCATCGCTTCGATTTCATCCCAAGAAGGCGAAAACTTTTGATCCGGCCAGGGAATGGCGGCGTACTCCCTGAAAAGAAACGGAGAACACATGTCATTTGATGTCCCACCCCTACGTCGCCAGCGCATTGCTATTGTTGGCGGTGGCATTTCTGGTCTCGCCGCCGCCTATCGTTTGGCACCCGGCCATGACGTGACCCTGTTCGAAGCCGCGCCGCGCCTTGGCGGACACGCGCGCACCGTCCAGGCGGGGATGCATGGGACCCAGCCGGTCGATACCGGCTTTATCGTGTTCAACTTTGTCAATTATCCGCATCTGACCGCGATGTTCCGCGATCTGGATGTGCCCATCATCAAAAGCGATATGACATTTGGCGCCAGCATTGACGACGGCGCCGTCGAATACGGGCTGAAAAGCCTCACATCCCTGTTCGGCCAGCGCCGCAACGTGGCCCGCCCGGCCTTTCACGGCATGGTGCGCGACATCCTGCGCTTTAACGCCCGCGCGGTCGAAACCGCCCGCAGTGACGATGTCACCATCGGTCAGCTGATGGACGAGCTGCGCCTTGGCGACTGGTTCCAGCGCTATTACCTGATGCCGATCTGCGGCGCGATCTGGTCCACCCCGATGGAGGAAATCCGCGGCTTTCCGGCCCGGTCGCTGGTGCAGTTCTTCCGCAATCACGCCTTGCTCAGCGCCACGGGGCAGCACCAGTGGTGGACGGTAAAGGGTGGCAGCATCGAATACGTCCGCAGGCTGGAGGCGCATCTGAAGGCCAATGGCTGCGCCCTGCGCCCCGGCACGCCGGTGCAGGCGGTGGACCGCACAGAGGCAGGCGTCACCATCCGCTTGCCCTATGGCGAAACGCAGGAGTTCGATCAGGTCATCATGGCCTGCCATTCCGACGATGCGTTGCGGCTGCTGTCCTCTCCCACCGCGCAGGAAGAGATGATCCTCGGCAATATGCGTTATCAGGATAACGAGGTGATCCTGCACCGCGACGCCGGGCAGATGCCGAAACGGCGGGCCTGCTGGTCCTCCTGGGTCTACAAGGCGTCGGCGCAGGACAGCCGCCCGGCGATCGGCGTGACCTACTGGATGAACCGGCTACAGAACATTCCAGAGAGTGATCCGCTGTTCATCTCGCTGAACCCAGTCAGTCCGGTGCGTGACGAGACGATCTATGACACCAACACCTTCCGCCATCCGGTGTTCGATCAGGCCGCCATCCGCGCCCAGAAACAGATCCACGACATCCAGGGCGACAACAACACCTGGTTCGCGGGCGCATATCTGCGCCACGGGTTCCACGAGGACGGATTTGCCAGCGCGGTGCGCGTCGCCCGCGGCATCGACGCCCGCAGCCTGGCGCAGGTGCTGGCATGAGCGACAGCCCCGCTCCCCTCTGGCCCGACCATATCGCGGGCCACACCAGCCACGCGCGCCGCGGCGGCATCCGCAATGCCTTCCGCTATGGTGTCGATTACGTGCTGATCGACCCGCTGTCAGAGGCGCGGCCAGGGCTGTTCTCGCGCAATGGTTTCAACCTGTCCTCGGTCAATGACCGCAACCATGGCGGCGCGCCGGGCGCCGGGCGCGGCCTACCTTGGGCGCAAGAGGTCTTTGCCGGGGCCGGTCTGGAGCTGGACGGCCTTCAGATTCTGCTGCTGACGCAACCGGGATTCCTGTGGTACACTTTCAACCCAGTCAGCTTCTGGCTGGCGATGGAGGGTGACACGCTGCGGGCGGTGATTGCCGAGGTCTCCAACACCTTTGGCGACCGTCACAGCTACCTGTGCCATCTTGACGGGTTTGCGCCGATTACGGCCGGTGACGAAATCACCGCCAGCAAGATCTTTCACGTCTCGCCCTTCCAGCAGATCGCGGGGGACTACCGGTTCCACTACGATATCCGCCCGGACCGGATCGCCATCCGCATTGCGCTGGAACATGGCGCTGAAGGCGTGATTGCCACCCTGACCGGGCGGCGGCGACAGCTCAGCAACAGCTCGATCCTTCGGGCGGCCCTGCGGCGGCCCTTTGGCGCGTTCCGCACCATCGCCCTGATCCATTGGCAGGCCCTGAAACTGAAACTCAAAGGGGCGCCGTACAGATCACGCCCCCTCCCCCCAAAGCAGGAGGTCAGCTGATGCTTTTCATTACCAACCGCGTAAAACGCGATTTTCTCGACAGCTGCGCCCAGATCCGCAAGGGCAGCCTGCGCCTGACCACCCCGGAAGGCGAAGTGCATGATTTCGGCAACGGCGCTCCGGCGGCAGACATGGTGCTGTTCGACTGGGCCGCCGTCACCGCCATGGCCGCGCGCGGCGATATCGGGCTGGGCGAAACCTACATCGAAGGCATGTGGGAGACCTCCAGCATCGAAACCCTGATCCAGGTGGCGATCCTGAACCTCGATTATTTTGGCGATTTTGCCTACCCGAGCTTCTGGAGCGGGCTGAAGTTCCGCGCCGTCGACAAGATCCTGCGCGCCAATTCGATCCGTGGTTCGGCCCGCAACATCAAGGCGCATTACGACGTCGGGAACGAGTTCTACCAACTTTGGCTCGATAGCGGCATGACCTATTCCTCGGCGCTGTTTGCCCCCGGCGACAATGATCTGGAGCGCGCCCAGAACCGCAAATACGACCGGGTGCTGAACCGGCTGACACGGGGGGAGCGGGTGCTGGAAATCGGCTGCGGCTGGGGCGGTTTCGCCGAACGCGCCGCCGATGCCGGGCGCGATGTCACCGGGCTGACCATCTCGCCCAGCCAGCACGGCTATGCCGACGCGCGGTTGGACGGGCGCGCCTCGATCGAGCTGTGCGATTACCGCAAATCCACCGGCACCTACGACAATATCGTCTCGATCGAGATGATCGAGGCCGTGGGTGAACGCTACTGGCCCAGCTATTTCCAGACCGTCAAGGCACGTCTGGCAGAGGGCGGCAAGGCAGTCATTCAGGCGATCACCGTGCAGGACAGTTATTTCGACATCTACCGCAACTCCTCGGATTATATCCGCCAGTACACCTTTCCGGGTGGCATGCTGCTGTCGGATGCGGTGATTGCCCACCAGGCGCGGCAGGCCGGGCTGCAGGTGACGAACTCCTTCGCCTTTGGGCAGGATTATGCCCGTACCTGCCGGACATGGGCCGAGCAGCTGGCGAAACGGGCGCCCCGGATCATGGAGCTGGGCTATGACGCGGCCTTCCTGCGCAACTGGCGCTATTATCTGGAGATCTGCGCCGGCTCCTTTGCCGTGGGCCAGACCGATGTAGTGCAGGTTGAGCTGACCCATGCCTGAGCACCGGTTCCCGCCTCTGGCCGCCGCGCTGTTGATCGCGGCGCTGCTGCTGCCGGGCGCGGCAGCGGCAAACCTGCGCGGCTTTGGCCTGTCGCAGCCGGTTGAGCTGGGCACCGTCATGGTGCGCTGGCTGGGTCTGCCGATCTACCGCGCCAGCCTGCACACAGAGGGGGAGTCCCGGTTTGGCTGGCGCCAGCCGCTGGCCCTGCAGATCGAATATTTCCGCAGCATCTCGCAGGACGATCTGACCAAATCCACCCGCGTCGAGATCCAGCGGATCGAAGGGCCGCGCGCGGATCAGGCCGCGATGATGCAAAAACTTGCCAGCTGTTTCCGCGATGTGGCGCGCGGTGATATCTTTACGGCTGTATCAACCCAGCCAGACAGTCTGGTTCTGCATCTCAACGGGCAGCAGACCTGCGCCATCCGTCACCCAGACCTGCGCAAACGCTTCCTTGGCATCTGGCTTTCGGACAACAGCCGCTCGGCGCGGCTGTCGGCGCGGCTGCGAGGCGATTGATGCACGCAGCCCGGATCAGTCTTTTTGCACTCATGCTGGCGGCAGCGGGCTTGCCGCTCTATATCCATTTGCCGCGCTATGCCTCGGCAGAGCTGGGGATGAGCCTTGCCACCCTTGGCGCCATTCTGGCGGTGATCCGGGTGGTGGATTTCGTGCAGGATCCAGCGCTTGGTTGGCTGATTGACCGGTATGAGCATGCGCGCGGCGCCTTTGCCGCCCTCGCCTGCCTTGGCATGGCAGCGGGGTTCCTGATGCTCTACACCCTGATACCCGCCGAGGGCGGGCTGGTCTGGCTCATCGCCGCACTGGTTCTGTTGTTCAGCGCCTACAGCCTGGGGACCATCCTGTTTTATGGCCACAGCACCAGCCTGGCGGGATCGCCTGAGGCACTGATCCGGCTGGCAGGCTGGCGCGAGGGCGGCACGCTCGCCGGGATCATCCTCGCTGCGCTGGCGCCATCGCTGTTGCAGCAGGCAGGGGCCAATGGTGGCGGCTATGCCGCCTTTGGTATCCTGCTGGCCCTGATCTGCGTTGGCGTCTGGGCATTGACCCGCCCGCTGTGGCAGATTCCCAGCAGCCCCGAGGCGCCGGTCACTTGGGCCGCCCTGCGCCGCGCCGGGGGCCTGCGCCTTCTGGTGCTTGCCCTGGTCAACAGCCTGCCTGTGGCGATGACTTCGACCCTGTTTCTGTTCTTTGTCGATGAGAAACTTGCGCTGCCGGACCTCCCCGGACCGTTCCTGATCCTGTTCTTTCTGGCGGCGGGCCTGTCGGTGCCAATCTGGACCCGGGCCAGCGCTGCCTATGGCGCCCGACAGGTACTGGTTCCGGCAATGGCGCTGGCCATCCTGTCGTTCAGCGGGGCAGCACTCCTGCCCGCAGGCGCGGCTTGGGCTTTTGCTGCGATCTGCATCGGATCGGGGGCCGCCCTTGGCGCGGATATGGTGATCCTGCCGGTGTTGTTCTCGACGGCGCTGGCGCGGGCCGGGCTACGCGGCGGGCAGGCCTTTGGCCTTTGGACATTCGCCGCCAAACTGTCCCTAGCCGCCGCGGCAGTGATCCTGCTACCCGCGCTGCAACTTAGCGGATTTGAACCCGGCGGCCCCAATGATGCCAGCGCCCTGATGGCGCTGACCCTGGCCTATGCCGTTTTGCCCTGTCTTATCAAACTGCTGGCGATCGCCCTGGTGATGCGCCTGCCGCGAGAGGTCTCCTTGTCATGAAACTGGTTCTCCTGCTTCTTGTTGCCGTGCTTGTGCTCGCCCTCTGGCGGCCCGGATTTGGCTTTCGCGCCCAGCGGCTGGCGCATTACGCAGACACCGGCCCCGCCTTTGACATTCAGGAGCGCCTTTCCGGCACACTGATCTCCGAAGGCATGATCTACGGGCCGCGCGGGCGCGTTGTGTCGCGCTTCGTTGCGCGGATGAACGGGGAATGGGACGGCGTCACCGGCACGCTGAGCGAGGATTTCGCCTATGCCAATGGCAGCACCCAGGCGCGCAAATGGTATCTGACCATGGGCGAGGACGGGCATTTCACCGCCACCGCCGACGATATCATCGGCGAGGGCAAGGGCCAGCAGATGGGCGCCACCGTGCGGCTCACCTATCGCATCCGTCTACCCGAAGATGCCGGAGGCCACGTGCTGGACGTCACCGACTGGATGTACCTGATGGACAACGGCACCATTCTGAACCGCTCGGAAATGCGCAAGTTCGGCATCAAGGTCGCCGAGCTGATCGCCATCATGCGCCCGGCGGAAGGCTGAGATGTTCGAAGGGCAGACCTGGTGGATCGTCGGCGCCAGCGAAGGGCTGGGCCGGGCCTTGGCCAAGGAGATGGACGGCGCGGGCGCCCGGCTGATCCTGTCCGCCCGCAATGCCGGGCGGCTGCAGCACCTTTGCGACGGCCTGTCGAATGCCCGGGCGCTGCCTATGGATGTGACGGACCCGGATGATGTGATCCGGGCCGCGGCGGATCTGGGGCCTGTGGACGGTGTGGTCTACTGCGCCGGGGCCTATGATCCGCTCAGCGCGCAGGACTGGCAGCCGGAGGCAGTCGAGACCATGTGCGCGGTCAATTTCACTGGCGCGTTGCGGGTACTGGGGCAGATCGTGCCGCAGTTTTGCCGCCGGGACAGTGGCCATATCGTGCTGATCGGCTCGCTGGCCGGGTTCACTGGCCTGCCGGGTGCCATCGGATATGGTGCCTCCAAGGCGGCGCTGATGCATCTGGGCGAAAACCTGCAGGCTGATCTGCGCGGCAGCAATGTGCGGGTGCAGGTGATCAACCCCGGCTTTATCCGCACCCGGCTGACGCAGAAGAACGAATTCAAGATGCCCCAGATCCTTGAGCCGGAAGACGCCGCCCGGCGCTGCCTGCGCGCCATGCAGGGGCGGCGCTTCAGCACCAGCTTTCCAGCGCCGTTTTCCTGGGTCTTCACCCTTGGCCGCCTGCTGCCGCGCCACCTGTTCCTGAAACTGATGTAGCGAGGGATTGATGCCCAACCACGCCCCCCCGAAACAGGTTGTGATCCTTGGCGCCAGTGGCGGCATCGGTGCGGCGCTGGTGCAGCATTACGCCGCCCAGCCCCATGTCGAAACCGTGCACGCCGTATCCCGTCAAGGGGACACACCCACCGCCGGGTCTGTGGTGCCCCATGCGGCCGATGTCACCGATGAGGCCAGCCTGATCGCGCTGGCTGACGCGCTGGAGGCCCCCGATCTGATCATCCTGGCCACTGGAATCCTGTCGGACGGAACCGCGCTGAGACCCGAAAAATCCCTGAAACAGCAAAGCCTGTCTGCCTTCGAACAGGTCTTCGCTGTCAATACCTTTGGTCCGGCCATGGCAGCGCGTCACCTGATCCCGCGTATGCCAAGGGACCGGCGCACCATCTTTGCGGCGCTGTCGGCGCGGGTCGGCTCGATCTCGGACAACGGGCTGGGCGGTTGGCACGCCTATCGCGCCTCCAAGGCGGCGCTGAACATGCTGCTGCGCAACTACGCCATCGAAATGGCGCGGCTCAATCCCGATTTCGTCTGCGCAGGCCTGCATCCCGGCACCGTAGACACTGAACTGTCCCGCCCCTTCAGCCGCGCGGTGCCCGAAGGCAAGCTGTTCACCCCCGCCTATGCTGCGGATTGTCTGGCCGGGGTGCTCGCGGGGCTGTCACCCGAGAACAGCGGCATGGTTTTTGACTGGGCCGGAAAACCCGTTCCGGCGTAAGATAAAAACCGACGAGCGGGCGGATCACCGCACCGTGAGCCACGCCATCATCCGGGCACGCGCCCCTTGCCCCGCTGCCCCGTGAGGTGTCACAGTGATGCGGGCATGATCCGGACAGCAATCGCCCGGCATGGGAGGGGCATACTTTGAAATCCGTTCGGCTACGCCTGTTGCTGCTGGCGCTGTTACCGCTCAGCGTGCTGATGCCGCTGATGCTTATTCTGGCGATGACCCGCTGGAATGCAGATTACGATGCCGTCCTGATTGCCAAGGTCGACAGCGACCTGCGCATCGCCGAGCAATATCTGGGCCACCTGCAGACCGGCACCGCCAACAGTATGCTGAACCTGGCGCAATCAACCGCCTTTCAGGCCGCTTTGAACGATGGCTCCGAGGCGGTGAACCGTCTTCTTGAAAGTCGCAGACAACAACTGCAGCTCGATTTCCTCGAATATCTGCCGCTTGCCGAACTGGAAGGGCCACAACAGAAATGGCCAGTGATCCGCACGGCCGCCACCGGGCAGCTGGCCTCGGAGATCGACATTTTCTCCTCTGATGATCTGTCCCTTCTCTCCCCTGCCCTGCAGGAACGCGCCAATATCACCCTGATCGAAACAGAAGCCGCCGCGCCGACCACCCGCAAGGTCGAGGATCGCGGCATGGTGGTGCACACCGCCGCCCCGGTGATCATGCCCGGCCATAACGGGGTGCTGCGCGGCGGGCTTCTGCTGAACCGCAACCTCGATTTCATCGATACGCTGAACGCGCTGGTCTATCTCAGCGACGAGGACGGCGGCAACCGGCAGGGCACAGCCACCCTGTTTCTTGAGGACACGCGGGTGTCGACCAATGTGCGCCTGTTCGAAGACGTGCGCGCCCTTGGCACAAGGGTCTCGGCGGTGGTGCGCCGCGTGGTTCTGGAGGAGGGCCGCACCTGGCTGAACCGCGCCTTTGTGGTCAACGACTGGTATATCTCGGGCTATCTGCCGCTGACCGACAGTTTCGGAGAACGGGTCGGGATGCTGTATGTCGGCTTCCTCGAAGCGCCCTATATGGCGGCCAAATCCGAGGCGTACTGGACCATTGTCGGCGCCTTCCTGATGGTTCTGGCCCTGTCAGCGCCGCTGTTCCTGTGGCTGGCCAAGGGCATCTTTTCACCGCTGGAGCGGATGACCGTGACCATGAAACGGGTGGAGCGTGGCGATCTGACCGCGCGCAACGGCGATGTGGGCAGCCGCGACGAGATCGGACAGGTGGCATCGCACCTTGATACCCTGCTGGACCAGTTGCAGGACCGCGATCAGAAGCTGCGCGAATGGGCCGGAGAGCTGAACGCCCGCGTCGATCAGCGCACCGCGGAACTGCGGGCCGCGAACCAGAAACTGGAAGACACCTACAAACAGCTGGTGATGAGCGAAAAGCTGGCCTCGATCGGGGAAATCACCGCCGGGGTCGCGCATGAAATCAACAACCCGGTCGCGGTGATCCAGGGCAATGTCGACGTGATGCGGATGACGCTGGGACCGGGTGCAGCGGAGGTGAAGACCGAGCTGGATCTCATCGACAATCAAGTCATGCGGATCGGCGCCATCGTCAGCAAGCTCTTGCAATTCGCCCGGCCTTCAGAATTCGGCACCTTCAAGGAAAGCGTCGATATCGCCAATGTGGTCACCGATTGCCTGGTGCTGGTGGATCACGTGCTCAGCAAGCATAACATCGTGGTCGATGGTCATTTCGATGTCGCCCCGGCGGTACGTATTGATCCCGGTGAGTTGCAGCAGGTGATCATCAATCTGGTGATCAATGCGGCGCAGGCGATGAAGGAAACCGGCACGCTGACCCTGACACTCAAGGCAGAAGAGCGCGATGGCACGCCGGGGGCTTGCCTGACAGTGGCCGATAGCGGCCCGGGCATCAGCGAGGATCACATTTCAGAGGTGTTCAACCCGTTTTACACCACTAAACCGGGCGAAGGCACCGGGCTGGGCCTGTCGATCAGCCAGACCCTGATCCAGCACGCAGGCGGGATCATCACGGTGCGAAACCGCGAGGAGGGCGGCGCCGCCTTTGCGATCTGGCTGCCGGAGCGCCGCGACTGAAACCGCGCTTCCGGCCAGTCCTTAAACCTCTTTACACCCCCCAGGAGGCGCATTTTCGGTCGATGGTCTTGCGCGATACGCCCAGGCGACGGGCGGCTTCGGCGCGGTTGCCATCGCAGGCGTCCAGCATGTGCATGATGTGGCGCTGGGTCACCAGATCCAGCGTTTCAATTGCTGCCGGGCCGGTGACCGATCCCTTGCCAGAGAATTCTTCCGGGAACTCCCCCAGAATGACCGAGCGTTCGATCAGGTTGCGCAGCTCACGCACGTTGCCGGGCCAGTCATAGCGGGAAAACTTCAGCAAGGTTTCCTCGTTCAGCTCGAGCGCGGGCATGCCAAGCGTCGCCGAGAATTGCTCCATGAACAGCGCTGCCAGTTCGATGATATCCTCGATCCGCTCGCGCAGCGGGGGCATCTCGATCTTCACCACATTGATGCGATGATACAGATCGGCGCGGAACCGGCCCTCGGCCACGGCCTCTTCGAGATCGGCATTGGTGGCAAAAAGGAACCGCAGGTTCAGCGGGATGTCCCTTTCGGCACCGACGGGGCGCACCCGCTGGTCCTCAAGCACCCGCAACAGCGCCGCCTGCACCTGATCGGGCATCTGCGCCACCTCATCAAGGAACAGCGTGCCGCCATCTGCGTGCAGGAACAACCCGTCTCGGCGCCGGTCCTGTTCGTCCAGAACGCCGAACAGCTCATGCGCGATCCGGTCCGGGGCGATGGCGGCGCAATTGACAGCTACAAACGGCTTCTGCGCCCGATCCGACAGCGAATGCATCGTGCGCGCTGCGATTTCCTTGCCAGTGCCGCTGGCGCCGGTGAACAACACCGGCGTTGGCAGTGGCGCCAGCCGGGTCAGCATCTCGCGCGCCTGGGTGATGGCCGCGGATTTGCCCAGCAGCCGCCCCCGCGCCGCAGACCCTTCGGCCGACAACTCGTGTTTCAGCAGGTAGTTTTCCCGGCGCAGGTATTTGCGGTCCAGCGCCCGCGCCACCGAATTGAGGATCTGATTGGCCCGGAACGGCTTCAGCACGAAATCGGCCACCCCGGCACGAAGCGCCATGATCGCGGTTTCCAGATCCGCATAGGCGGTGACCAGAATGGTATCGGCAAACAGCCCCACCCGACGCTGCTCCTGCACCCATTCAAGCCCGGTCTTGCCCGGCATGATATTGTCGAGGATCACCAGATCGAAATGCGACTGATCGAGGATTGCGGAGGCTTCCGCCGCCGATGCCGCCTGCTCGACCCGCTTGCAACGCGGGCTGAGGATCTTGGTCATGAAATTGCGCATACCCGGTTCGTCATCGATCACCAGGATCGAAGCACCGGCAAGGTTTTCGCCGTATTCATCGCGCGGGACGGCAGAGATGACGGGCTGGTTCAATCCAGGCGCACCGCTTGGCCTGCGAATTTCTCATCCGCGGCAAATCCTGCGCGATCCAGAGCCAGATCCGCTCCTACGGCGATCACGGCAATCGCCGCAAAGCCTGCAAACATCGCTTTCATCCTGTCACTTCTCCGGTTGCGTTGCGTGTTTCAGAAAACCCACCAGGTCCTTGCGGTCCTCGGCGGCGGTGATGCGCTGCATCGGCATTTTCGACCCCGGAATGTAGTGGTCCGGTCCCAGATCGAACAGCGCATCGATCGTGTCGTCGTTCCAGATGATATCAGATCCCTGCAGCACCGGCGAATACCGGTATCCCGGCAGCGTTCCGGCGCGGCGTCCGAACAGCCCGTGCAGGCTGGGTCCGGCCTTGCGGCTCTCCCCGCCGGTCAGCGCGTGGCAGATCGAACATTTGCGCATGAACTGCCGCTCGCCGTTGGGCATGCTGTCAGCCGGGCGCAGGAATGTACGATCTTGCCCCATCGCGGGGTCAAATTCATCCATCAGCGCCACCGGCCAGCCATAGACCACATCATCAAGTCCTCCGGCCCAAATGGTGTTGCCATCCGGCGAAAAGGCAAGGGCCCAGACCGGCCCCTGCCGCGTGGCACGGAAATCGCGGGCGATACGCCAGCCGTTCCCATCACTGCCAGTGTCGATCATCATGATGTAACCATGACCATCCCCCACCGCCAATTGGCCGGTGGAGGCGTGATAGGCCATCGCCAGGATCGGGCGACGGTCGAGGGTGAAATCGGCAATCGGGGCGCCGCTCTCCATGTCGATGATGCGGGTTGCCCCGTCCACCGCGCCATAGGCCAGCCAGCCCGCCCGAGTGTCGACAATCAGCCGGTTGACGCCAAATCCCTGCTGCACCAGCGGGCGCGGCGCAGAGCCCGGCTCTGCATCGAACCGCAACACCCCGCCATCCATGGTGGCGGCAAAGAGGCTGCCAGCGGGACCGAAGGCCACGTCATTCACGCCGCTGCCGAGCTTGAGGTTGCGCCCCGCGCCACCCGAAAGCGACCAGAGACCGACGCTGCCGTCCCAGCTCGCCGAGGCAACCGATTGCCCATCGGGTGAGATCGCCAGACCGCGCACCTTGCCCCTGTGCGTGCCCAACAGGCGCGCGCCACCATCCGGCTCCCACAGGCGGACGGTGAAATCATCGCTGCCTGTCACTAGGCGCCCTGCCCCGTCAAAGGCCACCGCCGTCACCGCCGCATCATGACCTTCGAGCCACAGCGGCTGCCGGTCCTGCCACAGGGCCGCGGAATTGTCGAAACTGACGCTGGCCACCTGCCCCGAAGGCGCCGTCGCCAGCCCCATCACGGGGCCGCCGTGGCCTTTGAGCGTGGTGAAGCCCTGCGCCGAAACCGCTCCGGCGCACAGACTTGCAACAAGGCTCAGGCTGGCAAGGAAACGCATGGTGCCGCAGGTCCCCAGAGGCTATTCCGCCGGTGTTGCGCCCTTGGCGCGTCCGGCATCCTTGGCCTTTTCTTCCTCCAGCACCTCGTCCAGCCAGATCGAATGGTGCTGATGGGCCCAGGCCTCATCCACCTCACCTGATCCCATGGCATCATAGGCGCCTTCCATCCCGACCGAGCCGATGTAGATATGCGCGATGATGATCGCCATCAGCACAAAGGCCATGATCGCGTGCCAGGCTTGGGCGAACTGCATTTCCTCTTGCGGAGACAACTGCTCCGGCAGGGTGCCAAGCCCGACCCACTGCGGCAGACCGATGTCGTTCAGCACCGCAAATGTCTTGGCAAAAAGCGGCAGCTCATAGGGGAACAGCAGCGACAGACCCGAGACCGAAATCGAGGCGCCGAACAGGATCACCGACCAGAAGATCACCTTTTGACCTGCGTTGAATTTCTTCGCGGGCGGGTGCTTGTTGCCGATGATGCCGCCGAACTGACGGATCCAGACCAGATCGGTGCGGTTGGGAATATTGTGCATCACCCACATCACGAAGACCAATACCAGCGCCACCATGAAGGCCCAGGCGACCGAGTTGTGCAGCCATTTGCCATAGATCAGCAGGAAGGAGTTCAGATCCTTGCCCAGATAAGGCGCGATGAAGGCGCGGCCAAACAGGGTCAGAAGGCCGGTGATCCCCAGCAGGATGAAGGATCCGGCCAATGTCCAATGCGCCATCCGTTCGATGAATTTGAATCGCGTGACGGTGCGGCCGGTCAGCTCTCCGTCGACGGGGATACGTCCGCGCAGCAGGTAGAACACCACCAGCGCCCCAAGGGTGCCCAGCAGCAGCCAGCCGCCGTAATGGCGCAGCGGCCCCTCGCGGAAAGAAAGCCAGGTCATGCCGCCATCCTGCATCAGGACGCTGGCGACCTCGCCCCCGGCAGAGACGGTAACCTCGGCCGAACCATAGCGCACCTGGCGCCAGACCTCAGGGTCGGAGACACCTCCAAGGGTGCCAAGTTGTTGGGAAATCCCTGCCGCCGCATCCGGGTCTCCGGTTGCGTCGCGGCGGAAGGAGTCATCCAGTTTCTCGCCGCGTTGCCGGGCGAGGATATCTTCAAGCGTCTGCGCACCACCTGTGGCGCTACGGTCCGCAGGCGCTGGTACAGCCGCCTCCTGGGCCTGCACCGCGCCAACCAGCAGCGTAAGTTGCAGAACAAATGCGAAAGCCATGCGCAGCATGTGCCACACTCCTTCGGGTTTGTCGTATGTATAACAGATAGGTCAGGATGGCCCGCGCACGGCAGGCCATCCCCAGCTTTACGCTGAAAAGACGGGTTTAGCCGCCCTTTTGCTCGTAAGCCGTGCCCCAGCCCCAAGCACCCGAGCCGAACCCACGCGCCACGACGCGTTCGCGGTAGACGGCAGACACCACGTCGCCGTCACCGGCGAGCAGCGCCTTGGTCGAGCACATTTCGGCGCAGATGGGCAGCTTGCCCTCGGCGATCCGGTTGCGACCGTATTTGGAGAACTCCGCGTTGGAGTGGTTCTCCTCCGGGCCACCGGCGCAGAAGGTGCATTTGTCCATCTTGCCACGGCTGCCAAAGTTGCCTGCCTGCGGATACTGCGGCGCGCCAAAGGGGCACGCGTAGAAGCAGTAGCCACAGCCGATGCAGAGGTCCTTGGAGTGCAGAACCACCCCTTCCTCGTTCTGGTAGAAGCAGTCCACCGGGCAAACGGCCATACAGGGCGCGTCCGAACAATGCATACAGGCGACCGAGATCGACCGTTCGCCGGGCTTGCCATCATTGATGGTCACAACGCGGCGGCGGTTGATCCCCCAGGGCACCTCATGCTCGTTCTTACAGGCGGTGACACAGGCGTTACATTCGATGCAGCGTTCGGCATCGCAGAGAAACTTCGCTCTTGCCATTACTCTATCTCCTTACGCTGGCATGATTTTGCAGAGAGTACACTTGGTCTCCTGCATCTGGGTCACACTGTCATACCCGTAGGTCTGAGCCGTGTTGGTGCTTTCGCCCAGCACATATGGATCAGCGCCGTCGGGATATTTGTGCCGCTGGTCCTCGCCCTGGAAATGACCGCCAAAGTGGAACGGCATGAAGGCAACGCCCTCGCCGACTCGTTCGGTGACCATGGCCATGACCTTGACCTTGCCGCCCTCGGGACCTTCGACCCAGCACTGTTCGCCATCCCGCACGCCAAGGTTATTGGCATCGCGCGGGTTGATTTCCACGAACATGTCCTGCTGAAGCTCGGCCAGCCAGGGGTTGGAGCGGGTCTCGTCGCCGCCACCCTCGTATTCGACCAGACGGCCGGATGTGAGGATGATCGGGAAGTCCTGCGAGACATCCTTCTTCTGGATCGAGGCATACATCGTCGGCAGACGATAGAATTTGCGATCCTCGTAGGTGGGATAATCCGCAACCAGATCCCGGCGGTTGGTATAGAGCGGTTCTCGGTGAACCGGCACCGGATCCGGGAAGGTCCACACGACGGCACGGGCCTTGGCGTTGCCGAAGGGCGCGCATTCGTGCTTGATCGCGACCCGCTGGATGCCGCCGGAAAGGTCGGTTTTCCAGTTGGTCTTGGGACCCGCCACAGCATCGATCGCGGCGCGTTCCTCGTCGGTCAGGTCGCTGTCCCAGCCGAGATCCATCAGCATCTGCATGGTGAATTCAGGATAGCCGTCCTGGATTTCAGAGCCCACGGAATAGACGCCTTCGGCCAGCAGGTTGTCACCGTCCCGCTCCACGCCGAAACGGGCGCGGAAGGTGAGACCACCTTCGGAGACCGGTTTGGACATGTCATAAAGGTTCGGCGTGCCCGGGTGGTTCATCTCGGGCGTTCCCCAGCAGGGCCAGGGCAGACCGTAGTAGTCGCCATCGGCCGGGCCACCCACCGCGCGCAGCGTGGTGCGGTCAAAGGTGTGCTGGTTGGCCATGTGCTTCTTCAGCCGTTCCGGGCTTTGACCGGTATAGCCGATGGTCCACAGACCCTTGTTGAACTCGCGGGTGATGCTCTCGATGTTCGGCGTTTCCGCGTCTTCCATCTCGATATTGCGGAACAGACGGTCGGCCCAGCCGAACTTGTTGGCGAATTTCGCCATGATCACGTGATCGGGCAGGCTTTCGAACAGCGGATCGACCACCTTGTCGCGCCACTGGAACGAGCGGTTCGACGCGGTGACAGAGCCACGGGTTTCGAACTGGGTACAGGCCGGCAGCAGGTAGACACCGTCTTCGCGGTCATGCAGCACGGCGGAAACGGTGGGATACGGGTCGACAACGACCAGCATGTCCAGCTTTTCCATCGCCGTCTTCATTTCCGTCATCCGGGTCTGCGAGTTGGGCGCGTGGCCCCACAGAACCATGGCCCGAACGTTGTTCGGCTGATCCATGTTTTCCTTGTCTTCAAGGATACCATCGATCCAGCGGCTGACCGGAATACCCGTCAGGTTCTGCAGGCTCTTGTCCTTGCCGTCCGCGCCTTTCAGCGTGTCGAACTGGCCTGCCAGCCATTCGGGATCCTCTTCCCAGACCCGCGCCCAATGCGCCCAGGCGCCTTTGGACAGGCCATAGTAGCCCGGCAGCGTGTGCGACAGAACGCCAAGGTCGGTTGCACCCTGCACGTTGTCATGGCCGCGGAAGATATTGGTGCCGCCACCCGATGCACCCATGTTGCCCAGCGCCAGCTGAAGCACGCAGTATGCGCGGGTGTTGTTGTTACCGGTGGTGTGCTGGGTGCCGCCCATACACCAGATCACGGTGCCGGGACGGTTGTTGGCCATGGTGCGCGCAACCCGGCGCAGCTGACTGCCGGGCGTGCCGGTGACGCGCTCGACCTCTTCGGGGGTCCACTTGGCCACTTCTTCGCGGATCTGGTCCATGCCCCAGACACGGGTGCGGATGAACTCTTTGTCTTCCCAGCCGTTCTCGAAGATGTGCCACAGGATGCCCCAAACCAGCGCCACATCGGTGCCGGGACGGAAGCGCACATATTCGTCGGCATGGGCCGCGGTGCGGGTGAAACGCGGATCGCAGACGATCAGCGGCGCGTTGTTTTGCTCCTTGGCCTTCAGCACGTGCAACAGCGAGACGGGGTGCGCCTCGGCCGGGTTGCCGCCGATGATGAAGATCGCCTTGGAGTTATGGATATCGTTGTAGCTGTTGGTCATGGCGCCGTAGCCCCATGTGTTCGCAACACCCGCAACGGTGGTGGAGTGACAGATCCGTGCCTGGTGATCCACGTTGTTCGTGCCCCAATAGGCGGCGAACTTGCGGAACAGGTAGGCCTGTTCGTTGTTATGCTTGGCCGAGCCGAGCCAGTAGACGCTGTCAGGTCCGCTTTCCTCGCGGATCTGCATCATGCCGTCGCCGATCTCGTTGATCGCCTGATCCCAGCTGATGCGCTTCCACTCGCCGTTCTCTTTCTTCATCGGGTACTTGAGACGGCGCTCGCCATGGGCGTGCTCGCGCACCGATGCACCTTTGGCGCAATGGGCGCCGAGGTTGAACGGGCTGTCCCAGCCGGGTTCCTGCCCGACCCAGACACCGTTCTGGACCTCTGCCACGACGGTACAGCCGACCGAACAGTGGGTGCAGACGGATTTTACGGTTTCAACAGCGCCCGCCGCAGCGGTGGCCGCATTGGCCTGGGTCACCGACCCGCCGGTGGCGCTGATGGCAGCCAGGCCGCCGATGGCCAGGCCGGAGCCGCGCAGAAAGGCGCGGCGGTCGACGGATGTTTCCGCGACGTTGGACAGGATACTGGTCCGCTGGGGGCGTCTCGCAACCCCGTTGGTCTTTTTCCTAAGCATTTAGAACCTCCCTTGCTTGCTTCCTCCTCAGAAAGCGCGCTGGGTTAACGAAAAACCTCTGGCGGTCGGGCGTCACGCAACCAGTTGCCGTCGGTCATGGGATGCATGCGGCGCGTTAGAACCGGACGCTTTCGTAATAGGCGCGGGTATGCGCGGTATCCTGCATCGTCTCCTTTGCAAGATCGGGTGCGGCGGCCTCGGCCTCGCCCCCGGTCGTCGCAACCGCCACCGCTGCCAACGGCGCCGTGGTTGCGGCGATCTTCAGAAAGTCGCGGCGGCTCGATGCTGCCTCTGCTTTCTTGGTCATGTGAGTCTCTCCTCCTTGGTGATCGCTCACGGTTGTGGGGCGGACCTTGCCGCCCCGGCTCATGCGGATTTCTCCGCGCTCATCCGGAACCCTTCGGCCTCGATCTCCATGAACACCCGGCCGACAGCGCCGACCGAGGCATAGAGAACCGAGTTCTTTGCCTTCTCGAGATCCGAAAAGAAGTGACCGGCCCAGGGGCCGATATGGGTGTTGAAGAAGGTCTTCTGATCGGCCAGCGAAGCAGGTTCGCCAAAGCGGCCCGCGATCAGCGCCCCCATCATTTCCATCAGCGAGGCGATATTGTCTTCGGGCTCATAGACGTTCTGCGCCCGGGTCATGCCCCGCGCCGCCATGTCCCGGCGCAGCTGGGCCAGCGGTTTTTCATTCAGGAACCCGGTCAGGTAATAACTGGCATAGGGCAGCAGCTCACCCCGGCCGAGGCCGATGAACAGCTTGTTGAACTCACGCTCTACCGCGGGCGGTTTCGACAGTTTGGCGATCTTGGCCAGCGCGTTGATCGCCACGCCCAGATCGGTGTCATCCCCCTGCAAACCAGCGGTCTGCCCCAGCAGGAACTCATCCGGCGGCGACGCCAGGATGAGACCCAGGAAATTATACAGATCCGCGCGCAGGCGGTCCTCTTCGCTTACCAACGGCGCTGCGGCATCAGCGGTGGCTGTCATGTCTTGCTCCTTGTTCATGCCGTGCCCCGGATCTCGTCCTGCGCCCCATCAAAGGAAAAGCGCATCCGGCGCGGCATCATCTCCACAGGGCCAGTATCACCGGCATCCCCGTTCAGGTCAGCCTCTGTCTGCGGCTCTTGCCGGGTGGCGTTCCAGTCGTCGGCGGTCTGTGCAGGCCCGGCAGCGACGACCTCAGAGGTCTCCGCAGCGATGTCTGTGCCCTGCTCTTCGCTTTCTGCGCCCTCTTCGGGTGCGCCTTCGGCGGGTGCAGCGGCGACTGCCGCTTCGGCCTCGGCCTTTTCTGCTGCCTGGCGGGCCAGCTCCTCGACGTGTTTGGTCATGCCCTTGCCCACCTGATAGGCGGTCTGCATGCCCTCAACGACCATGGCGCTGTCGGTGAAATCCTCACCGTAATCGACCAGCCCGTCGATATTGGCCAGCACCGGGTTCAGACGCCACAGGCGGCGCAGGGCGCGGGTGCGAATGCGGGCCGGAACCACGTCACGCAGGAAGACCTTGAAATCGTCGCCTTCCTCCAGCGTGTCGGGATCGGGCAATTCCAGCTCAGCCAGGATCTCGGCGTCGCTCTTTTCCTCCAGCGCCGCGTCGCGTTCTGCTGCCTCAACAGCAGCCTCGGCGCGGGCTTCGGCTGCGGCTTCGGCCTCTACGGCGGCCTTGCGGCGGGACCAGAAATCGCGGCTCATTGCAGGCGCCCCTTCTTGACCAGGGCGGGCGAGCGGTACACGTCGGTCAGCTGCGCGATGCGCGGATCGCCAATACCATCCTCGGCCTCCCCCACGGTGCGCTTGTCACGGCGGCGTTTCTTGAATTCCTCTTCCTTGAAATGCGCCAGCGCGAATTCCCGCACCCAGGCCACAAGACCAGAGGGCATCGGCACCTTCTCCACCAGTTCCTCGCCACTGTCGGCATAGTCCTGCGCCTCGTAAGGAGAGGCGGTGACCAGCGTCATTTCCAGCGGGCGGTCGGCATCATCGCTTTCGCGCATCACAACGTAGACACAGGGCGGTTCGGCGGTCAGCCCGTGCATATAGGCTTCGGCATCGGCGCGGTGCAGCTCCAGCGGCAGTGTCGCGGCGTGGAACTCGCTGGCGCCGTCTTCCTCGCGCAGTAATTGCCAATCTGCGGACCGGGCTGCGGGCAAGACGCCTGCCACCTTCCAAGACCATCGTGCCCAGCGGGTCACCCCCGGGGTCCGGCGAAGTACGATGCCAAGCGGCATCACGTCGGTCTTGTCCAAACTACGGCTCACTGGTTGCGCACCCTACATCTCCCTGCGTCGGACAAGTGTGCCGCAAGGTCACGCCTTCGTGAAAGCCTGCTCTGCACCCGATCTGCAAATTTCCCGCAACCCGGACAAATTGGGGCAGACGCAGGGGGGCAGAGTTCCGCCTTGGTCGAATTGTCTATGTCGACAAAAATAATCGGAATACCGCTGCACACAAAACCACGCGAATCACCCCGGTATTTTGCGCCCCATCCGGGGCCTGCTGCGGGGTGCAAACCGGTTTACGTGGCTTCAGAATCATGCCTAATCTGTGGCCCGGATGGCGGTTATCCGCCCGTCACGCCAGCCCTGATGCAAGCGAGGAAAGAATGGCCAAGCAGTTGATTCTATGCGATTGTTCTGGATCTCAGGAGATCGATTCGGAGCGACTTTCCAACGTCACGGGATTGTCATGTTCAAAGATGCATTCGGCCCTTTGCACCAGCCAGACCGACAGCGCTGCCGCTGCAATCGGTGCCGGAGACGCGGTCATTTGCTGCACTCAGGAACAGCGCCTTTTCGAGGAGATCGCGGGCGAGATCGGTGCCCCCTCTCCGGCCTTTCTTGACCTCAGGGACAGGGCCGGATGGACCGCCGATGAGGGCGATTTGCTACCCAAAATGTCCGCCCTCGTGGCCGAGGCGGCGCTAGATACCTCGGCGGCCAAGACCGTCGATGTGGTGTCCGAGGGCCTGTGCCTGATCGTCGGTTCGGGCGATGTGGCGCTGGCCGCCGCCAAACGATTGCATGACAGTCTGGCCGTGACGGTGCTGCTGACCGGTGATGACGAACCGCCGTTGAGCCGCGACTTCGACGTGGTGCGGGGACAGCTGCGGCAGGCCTCTGGCGCGCTTGGCCAGTTTCAGGTCACCATCGACGCCTTGCAGCAGCTCGACACCACCGGCCGCAGCTGGAGCTGGACAGCCCCCCGCGACGGCGGCCGCTCGGAATGCGATATCATTCTGGACCTGACCGGCGGCACGCCGCTGTTTCCCTCCCATGAAAAACGCGAAGGATATCTGCGTGCCGATCCCAAGGGCGTGCAGGCGGTGGCCGATGCAGTGCTGGAGGCCAGCCAACTGGTCGGCACCTTCGAAAAACCGCTCTACGTGCGCAGCGAACCGCTGCTCTGCGCCCATTCACGTGCCAGCCAGACCGGCTGCACCAATTGTCTTGATGTCTGCCCTACCGGCGCCATCAGCCCCAATGGCGATCACGTCAGCATCGACCCGATGATCTGCGCCGGCTGCGGCGCCTGTGCCTCGCTTTGTCCCTCTGGCTCGATCACCTATGACGCGCCGCCCACCGATACGCTGATGCGCCGCATTCAGGTGCTGGCAAAGGCCTATCTCGATGCCGGGGGCAACGCCCCGCGCCTCTTGGTGGTGAACGAACACGGCGCCGAGATGATCAGCCTTGCGGCCCGGTTCGGACGCGGGCTGCCTGCCGATGTGCTGCCGCTGGAGCTGGAAGCGATGAATACCTTTGGTCATGCCGAAATCCTCGCGGCACTGGCCGCCGGATTTGCCCATGTGTCGCTGCTGATATCGCCCAAGGTGGACCGCGCAGTGCAGGAGCGTGAGCTGACCCTGGCCCAGGCCATCGCGGGCGACAAGGCCACGCTGCTGGACCTGAACGACCCTGACGCGCTGAGCGATGCGCTGTTTGGCGCCGAAGTGCCCGCGCCGATAAATGAGCCGTTGCGCCCCATGGGCACCCGCCGCCAGATCACCCGGCAGGCCGCCCGCGCGCTGGCGTCTGAGGCCGACATGCTGCCCCTGCCGGATGATGCGCCCTATGGCGCGGTGCTGGTCGATACCGACAGCTGCACCCTGTGCCTGTCCTGCGTCTCCCTTTGCCCCTCCGGCGCGCTGGGGGACAATCCGGATCTGCCGCAGCTGCGGTTCCAAGAGGACGCCTGCCTGCAATGCGGCCTCTGCGCCAATGTCTGCCCTGAACAGGCGATCAGCTATGAACCGCGCCTGAACCTCCAGCCCGAAGCCCTAAGCCAGGTGGTGGTGCACGAAGAGGAACCTTTTGCCTGCGTCGAGTGCGGCACGCTGTTCGGGGTGAAATCCACCATCGAACGGATCACCGAAAAACTGGCCGGAAAACACGCGATGTTCGCCACCTCGGATGCGGCACGGATGATCCAGATGTGCGACGATTGCCGGGTCAACGCGCAGTTCCATCAGGAAAACAATCCCTTCGAAGGCAAGGAGCGCCCGCGCGTACGCACCACGGCCGATTACCTCAGCAAGCGCCGCGATCACTGATGTTGCAAGGGGGCTCCCAGATCTGCCGGGGTGAGGCTGGACACATAGGCCAGGATCGCCTCCAGCTCGTCCAGAGTCATGGCCACGGGCACGATAGGCGACGGGCGGTCCGCGGGGAAGGGCTCGGTCACATCGGCGACCTGGGTAAAGGAGGGGTGCGGGTTCAGCGCATAAAAGGCCTGGAACCTGTAATCCCAGTCCGGCAGCGCCCGCAGCACGAAAAAGGACGGCGTCGATCCGATATCGGTCATGCGCATGTCCTCGGCCACCGCGTGGCAACGCCCGCATTTGCTGCGCGACAGGTTCTGTCCTTTCATCGCGTCGCCTTCGAAGACGATTTCTTCCTCCACCTCGGCGGTGATCTGCGGCAGGGTGAACATCTGCACCCCATCCGGCGCATAGGCGGTGATCGTGCGCGCGCCCACGTCCGAGCCGAGCCAGTCGACAAACCGCGCCGTGCCCGGATGGGCGCCATCCAGCACCTGCATGTGCCAGAGCGCGGCCGCATCCTGAAACACCGGCGTTCCCTTGGGCACGTCGGAAAACGCGGCCTCGGCAGCTGCGCCGGGCGTGACGAGTTCGATACGCACCTGCGTTTTCAGGGAAAACCGCGGCAGCAGATGTTTCAGAAATCCGGTTTCGACCAGCGCCTGCGGCACCGCCAGCCGGACCAACCGATCCTCGGCCTGAACGGGACTGCCGACCGTCAGCAGCCAGAGCACAAGCACCGGGATCAACGCAGCCCGGCCCGCCGCCGCAGTCCTGATCCAGTGCAGCAA
The DNA here is from genome assembly GCF_041008785.1 of Pseudophaeobacter sp. 1A16562. NCBI lineage: Bacteria > Pseudomonadati > Pseudomonadota > Alphaproteobacteria > Rhodobacterales > Roseobacteraceae > Pseudophaeobacter > Pseudophaeobacter sp. 1A16562. The sequence goes on from NZ_JAXGFT010000001.1 coordinate 260,881, forward strand.
TGCAGGCACTCCTGCAAAACTGAGCGCTGCACGCACCCCGGTAAAATTGAGCGCTGCACGCTCTGGCCGGATCGGATAGAGAAAAGACAAACGGACCATTCGAAATGCTAGGGATCAACCTACATTTCAGTCAAGTGTTCCGTACACAGACGCAAACGAACCCACCAAAGGAGTAGACCGGCGTGTCCCTCACCCGTGAAACTGTCCTCGAGGCACTGAAGACCATCACCGACCCCGTCAGCGGCAGCGACATCGTCGCCGCCGGCATCGTGCGGGCTCTGAATATCGAAGACGGCGCCGTGCGTTTCGTGCTGGAAGTCGATCCGGCCCGCGCCGAGGCCTACGCCCCCGTGCGCGACGCGGCAGAGGCCAAGGTCACCGCCCTTGCCGGGGTCGAGAAGGTCTCGGCCCTGCTGACCGCCCATTCCACCAAGGCGCCGCCGCCGGATCTGAAACCGAAGAAAGCCGCCCAGCCCCAGGGACCGCAGAAGATCCCCGGCGTGGATCGCATCATCGCGGTCGCTTCGGGCAAGGGCGGCGTTGGCAAATCCACCGTCTCGGCGAACCTCGCCTGCGCGCTGGCTGCCGAAGGCCGCCGTGTCGGTCTGCTGGATGCGGATGTCTATGGCCCCTCGCAGCCGCGCATGCTGGGCGTGTCGGGCCGTCCCGCCAGCCCCGATGGCAAGACCATCCTGCCGATGCGCAACCACGGCGTCACCATGATGTCCATCGGCCTGATGACGAACGAGGATCAGGCCGTGGTCTGGCGCGGTCCGATGCTGATGGGCGCGCTGCAGCAGATGATGATGCAGGTGCAATGGGGCGCGCTGGATGTGCTGATCGTGGACCTGCCGCCGGGCACTGGTGATGTGCAGATGACCCTGGCGCAGAAGGCCCATGTGGATGGCGCCATCGTGGTCTCCACCCCGCAGGACGTTGCCCTGATCGACGCGCGCAAGGGCATCGACATGTTCAAACAGCTACACGTGCCGATCGTCGGGCTGATCGAAAACATGTCCACCCATATCTGCTCCAACTGCGGCCATGAGGAACATATTTTTGGCCATGGGGGCGTCGCCGCCGAAGCCAAGAAGCTGAACGTGCCGCTTTTGGCCGAAATCCCGCTGCATCTGGACGTGCGCCTTGCCGCGGATGGCGGCGCGCCGGTGGTGGTCAGCAAACCCGACAGCCCGCAGGCCAAGGCATTCCAGGAGGTGGCACTCGGTCTTATCCAACGGGGCGCCGCATGAGCGAGGCCGCCCCTGCCCTGTCCTTTCCACCGCTGATGTCCGGCGAGGCGGTGACCGGCCCTGAGGACCCGTTCGAGACCGCCTGCAAACGGGCGGTCCTGGGCTGTGATGCCGGTCTGGTGGTCTATAATCTGGCGCATGACACCCTGCGTGCAGCACTGGTCTTTGCCCCCGAGGTACCTCTTTCGCACGCGATGGCGATGCTGCCCACCTGCGGCGTCGGTTTTCAGAACGCGCTTGGCGCGCTGGCCCCGCCCGAGGTCGCGGTGCATCTGGACTGGGGCGGCGCGATCCGCATCAACGGTGCCCGCTGCGGTCGCTTGCGCGCCGCCTCCAGCACCAGCGATCCGGCGGAAGAGCCCGACTGGCTGGTGATCGGGCTGGAGCTGCCGCTCTGGCCCAAAGACGAGGACGGCGGCGCCGCGCCCGAGGACACCGCGCTTTATGCCGAAGGCTGCGCCGATGTGGAGGCGCCTGCGCTCGTCGAAAGCTGGGCCCGCCACTGCCTGCACTGGATCACCCGCTGGGAAGAGGACGGCTCCAAACCGCTGCACGAAGAATGGCGCGGCCTCGCCCATGGTATCGGCGAAGAGACCCAGCAGAATGACCTCAGCGGCACCTTCCTTGGCATTGACGAGGATTTCGGCATGCTGCTGCGCGACGGCGACACCACCCATCTCATACCCCTGACAACGCTTCTGGAGACCCCGTGATGCAACTGGCCCGCGCCATCCATTTCGACGAGAGCGATCAAAACGTCTTTGCCAGCCCGGCCCGCACCGGCGAATGGTGCATCTCGGGCGGTTTCGAATTTTCCAACTGGGGCGAGGCGGATCTGACCGGCAAGCAGCGCCAGGCCTTCTCCAATGGCTGGATGGGGCTGGAAACCGGCGGGCGGGTGACCTTCGTCGCGGTGACCAAGATCGAAGAGGCCGAGTTGGAAACCCTGACCGACCTTCTGGCGCATCATTTTGTCAGCTACTACGGCGCGCCAGATGTGGCCGCCGCCCGCCCCGTGGCGGCCGAGGAGATCGCCCACATGGCCGACCTCTGCGCCGATCATGACCCGAACACCCTCCTGACGGTGATGCGCGAGCTGACCGATGCGGGCGTGCGCGAAAGCTACCGGATGATCGAGGCGCAATCGGCGGGCCTGGAACAATTCGCCATCCACGGCGATATCGAGGGCTGAGGCGAAGCACTCCCGCCCGTCGCCGGATCATGTGCATGATCCGCTCCCATTGGGCCGGGCGCCGCTGACGCGGCGCGGGTGAACGCGTGTACCTACGTGATCGCAACCCAGAGCACATGGCACGCCATGTAAATGACGATTAGGGACCCGACGGTGTAAAATGTCGCTCGGATTTCATGGGATTGCTTCGTCGTGTAGGCCCAGAAGTGCGCCAGCCGCGCCGCAACAAAACCATACATCAGGACATGCGCCAGCCAGACAGAAGGGCCGATTGCCACAAACAGAAGGCCTGCCGCCCAGAAGGCCGGTATGTTTTCCAGGTCATTCCGGTGCATCCGACGGGATCGGTCAACGTATTCATTGACGTCCAGTTGCGACGGATCGGGAGCTGTATTGAGGAGCCCTTTTTGAAGGTCTTCGGGACTCGCCCAGCCCGCCCTGACTTTCATCATTCGGTGAACTGTCATCCAACCCTGGGCCATAACCTTGAGCACCAGGAGCGCAGCGGCAATCACATAGGTGACGAAGACCGGATTTTCCAAAGTGAGTGCGGTCATCTTTCGGCTCCCCGTGTGGCGCCTTTGGTTGGCAAAGGTTCTCACCCTTCCTTACCATTGGTAAACAATGTATCTTACCATTGGTAAGCAGTCAAGGATCGTGTCGATGCCGCACAAGAATACAAGTGATCAGATTTTGGAAACCGCTCGCGACCTGTTGGCATCCGAAGGTCTGGCGGCGGTATCGTTTGATGCGATAGCCCGTCGTCTGGGGTGCACGAAGCAAGCGGTGCTCTACTGGTATCCAAGCAAGCATGACCTGCTCGCCGCGATGTTTCTTCCGTGGCTTGAGGCTGAAGCGGAGACCGCAATTCAGTCGGTGTCCGGGACCACGAAGCGCGATGAGGCCGTCGATGCATTTGTCAGAGCCATCGCCGGATTTCATTTTGAGGACCTCGACCGATTTCGGATGATGTACCTGTTGCCGCAGACCATCAAGCAAAGCGTCAAAGCCTCTCACGATGCTGCGCTGCTAGACAGGATTCACCCTGTGACCGACAGGATGTATGGCGCCCTTGCGGATAGGCTGGACGGCGATGCGAAGGGTGTGCGTCGGGAAGCCCTGGCAATACACTCGGCGGTCCTGGGATTGCTGCTCATGTTCGGGCTTGCCGACAGTGTGAGAGACCCTTTGAAACACAACGCATCCGAGATGGTCAGCGCGTTGATCGCGTCTCTTCGAGCCACATGAAGAACGGTGCCGTATGCATCGTGATCTACGCCGTGCTCAAACCCGCCCAACACACTTTGCAAACGCCTACAACGCCACCCTAATAGCCCCGGCGCCGCGCAAGCGGCGCCCGGCCCAACCGGGCCGGCCCTTCTCACAGAAGGGCCAGACACGGGCGGGACCACCCCTGCCCATCTGAAATCAGGCGTATTTCTCAAGGAACTCTTCGGCCCGCAGTGCGCGGAAATCGGGCAAAGCGGCCCTCAGGGTGGTATTGTCCCAGTCCCACCAGGCAAGATCCATCATCGCTTCGGCCACTGGTTCAGGGTAGCGACGGCGGATCAGGCGGGCAGTGTTACCGCCGACGATGGTGTAGGGCGCAACATCCTTGGTTACGACCGAACCTGACGCCACAACTGCGCCGTGGCCGATGGTGACCTCGGGCTTGATCATCGCGCCGTGGCCGATCCAGGTGTCATGGCCGATATGGGCCATGCGGCTGGCGCGATGGGCGAACCAGTCCTCATCGACCCCGGCATCATCCCAGTAATCGGCTGAGCGATAGAGGAAGTGATGCAATGACGCCTTCTCCATCGGGTGATCCGTCGCCCCGATGCGGGTGAAGCTGGCGATATTGGCGAACTTCCCCACCTCCGCATTGGCGATATCGCAGGTGCGGTCACAATAGCTGTAATCGCCAAAGCGGCTGTTCGCGATACGGCTGCCTGCGCCGATCTCTACATAGGCGCCAAAGGCACTGCCGGTGATCTGGCAATCGGGATGGATGAAGGGCTGATCTGCCTGAAGGCGGGCCATGGTCTGTTTTCCTGTTCCGGTCTCTTGCATGCTCAGGGCAGCACGAAGGGCATGTTCTTCTTCTCGCCCTTCTTCGCCTTGCCCTGGCGCGGCTTGCCGGGATCGCCCTGGATCAGGCGGCGGCGCAGCATGCCCGAGAACCAGTCCATCAGCATCACCATCACGATGATCAGCACGATGTAATAGGCCACCTCTTCCCAGTCCTTCTGGGTGATGATCGCCTGGGTCAGCAACAGACCGATACCGCCGCCGGTGATGGCGCCGATGATCGTGGCGCTGCGAGTGTTGGATTCAAGAAAGTAGAGCAGCTGCGACAGCAGAACCGGGGTCACCTGCGGGATTACCCCGAACCGATAGCGCTGCACCGGTTTGGCACCGGTCGAGGCCACGCCTTCGATCTGCTTTTCATCGACATTCTCCAGCGCCTCCGAAAAGATCTTGCCGAAGGTGCCGGTATCGGTCACCAGGATCGCCAGCGCACCGGTCAGCGGACCGGGTCCGAATGCGCGCGCCAGCACAACCGTCCAGATCAGGCTGTCCACCCCACGCACGAAATCGAACAGGCGGCGCGTGGCAAAGCGCAGGGTGCGGATCGGCATAAAGTTGCGGGTCGCAAGGAAGGCCAGCGGCAACGCCACGATGCCCGCACCGATGGTGCCGAGGAAGGCCATAAGCAGCGTTTCCCCAATGGCCCAGGCCACATCCTGATGGCGCCACATCTTGTTGGTCCAGAAATCGTTGAAGATCGCGCCTGCCTCACCCGAGGCCGCCCGCCCCAACAGCGCAGAGGCGCTCATCCCGTGATAGGGGCTGTCGAGGGTGAAGAAGAACAGCTCCCAGCCGGTGAAATAGCGGAACACTTCAGAGCGGTTGCGGGTCACTGTCAGGCGGCCTGCGTCGGTCTTGATCGCCAGACGGTTCTTCGAGGAGCTGATCCAGTCCGGTACATCGCCCGCGGGAAACTCGGCCTGCACCCCGGCGCTTCGGCTGGGGGTGGCGCGCACGGTGCCGTAGCCGGGAATGTCATATTCCACAGTTTCAGGTCCAAAGCGCACGGTATGGCCGTTTTCCAGATCGATCACCGTGGTTTCGCCAAGGCTCACCCAATCCGGCGCCTCGCCTTCGGGGTAGCTGCCCTTGCGCTCGCCTTCGATGGCGACCGAGACGGAGGCATCGCGGTTGTCGCGCGTCACATGGGTCTTGTAGCTGTAGCTGTCGCTGACAAGAGTGCGGGCGTTTTCAAGGCTGGCACGCTCCCACAGGCCCGGCACGTCAAAGGCGAAAAAGACGTAGGCCATATAGACCAGCACCACCAGCGGCACCGCAAAGGCCATCAGCTTCTTGGTGCGGAACAGCCCCGCCATCTCCTGCTTCAGCGCGGCGGCGTCACGGCGCGCGCCTGCACCCGGGTTCACATCCAGAGTCGTCATTGTTTGGCTCCATTGATCAGCCGGTCACGCAGCTTGCCAGAGATCTGATCGACCACGACGATGGTGACGAACAGGAGGATAAAGATGGCTGCGGCCTCGTCGTAGCGGCCCTTGCCCCAGGACATGGCGTTCTTCAACTCGTAGCCGATGCCACCCGCGCCGACGAAGCCAAGGATCGCCGAGGCGCGAATGTTGATTTCAAACCGCAGCAGCGCATAGCTGACATAGTTCGGCCCCACCTGCGGGATGACGCCAAGCCACATGCGCTGTGCCCAGGTGGCCCCGACCGAGGACAGGCCTTCGACCGGCTTCAAAGAGGCGTTTTCGTTCACCTCGGAAAACAGCTTGCCCAATGCACCCGCCGTATGGATGGCAATGGCGATCATGGCAGGCACCGGGCCACCGCCCAAAAGGAAGATCAGCACCAGCGCGATGACGATTTCCGGGATCGCCCGGCAGATATCCATCACCCGGCGAAAGACCGGGATCAGCGATGGCCAGAGCGCCATGCCCCGCGTCGCCAAGAGCGACAGAAGCGTGCCGAAGATGGCACCGATCAGGGTCGAGGCCGCCGCGATATTCAGCGTCTCCACCAGCGCCGGGAAGAAATGCACGACCTGGCCGGGCAGCTCTGTCACCTTCTCGGCAGCTTCGCTCAGCACCTCGGCCGGGTAGTCGAAAATACGGGTAAACCCATCAGCAAAGGACCCGGCATTGCGGTCATCTGCGGTGCGGAACCCGGCCACCATCATGGCAACAAAGACGATCAGGAGGATCGTCCCGTAAAGACGCTTGCGCCGGGTGAGGTCGACATATTCGGCGCGGATGGCCTCGGTCGAGGAGGCACCGGAAGGCGGGGCCGCTGTCAGATCTGCCATGGGGTTTCCTGGGGATATATTGGTGTTCGGATGGGCCTCTGATCGCAGGGACGCCCCTGCAAGGGCGCGCGTCAGAGGAATACGGGGCCCGGCACAAAGACCGGACCCCGCCGCGTTGGTCCTAAAATCAGTTGGACTTCAATTTGCGTGCTTCGATGATCACTTCGTAGGCGTCGTGGGTGATCGGCATGAAGCCTTTGGCTTCACCCGCGGCCACACCGTAGAAGCAATCTGCATCCATGGATTTGAGGCTTGCCATCAGCCCGGTCATCTTGACCTTGACGTTTTCGGGCAGGTCCTTGCGCAGAACAACGGGGCCTTCCGGGATCGGCTTGGACTGCCAGATTTTGACCAGGTCGTTCATGTCGACGAGACCGGCATCAACCGCCTTGCGCAGGGCGCCGGAGTTGTAGCCGTCTTCCCAGTTGCCCAGGCCGTCGGCCCAGGTCACACCGGCGTCGATATCGCCGTTGTTGACCGCAACGATGGTCTGCTCGTGACCGCCGGTGAACTTCACTTCACCAAAGTAGTCGCCCGAGGTCATGCTGGCGCCGGTTGCCTGCGGGATCTCGATCGAGGGGATCAGGAAGCCGGAGGTGGAGTTGGGATCGCCAAAGCCGAAGATCTTGCCTTTGACGTCTTCCAGCGCGGTGATGCCGCTGTCCTTGCGGGCAAAACCAACCGAGTAGTAGCCATAGCCACCGTCGTTGTTCACTTTCACCAGGATCGGCTCAACCGCTTCGGGGTCGGACAGGAAGGTCTTGGCATAGCCAGAGGCGCCCAGCCAGGCCATGTCGATGGTGCCGCCCAGCAGACCCTGGATCACGCCGTTATAATCAGCGGGGGCGAACAGCTTGGTTTCGACGCCCAGCAGATCTTCGGTCTTGGCGCGCAGGCACTCGTTGTTGTTCATGCGGTCCTGGGCGTTTTCACCGCCAAGGATGCCGATACGGAATTCCTGAATGTCCTCGGCCATGACCGGTGTGGTCAGGGCAGTTGTCATCAGGGCGGCAGCAATCAGTTTTTTCATCTCTAGGTCACTCCGGTTTGGTTTGGGCCCAAAGCCTCGTGCTTTGGGATGATGAAAGAGGGTGAAGATCAGAGCGCGGCGGCCTCGGCCTCTCGGATGGGCCTTTCGGTACGCGTCAGCGTTTCGATCTCGGTGGATGTCGCGGCTTCTGAGAAATCGGCGCCGGCGCCGTAGATCTCGCGGGCAACGCCGGTGGTCAGCTGCTCGGGCAGCCCGTCAAAGACGATGCGCCCGTCGCGCATCCCCACCACCCGGTCGCAATAGCGGCGCGCGGTATCCAGCGTATGCAGGTTGGCGATGACAGTGCGCCCGTCTTCTTCGTGGATGCGGCGCAGCGCCTCCATCACGGTCTGGGCATTCATCGGATCGAGTGAGGCAATGGGTTCATCCGCCAGGATGATCTTCGGGTCCTGCATCAGGGCGCGGGCGATGGCGACGCGCTGCTGCTGCCCGCCCGACAAGGCCTCGGCCCGCTTGGCCGCGTGTTCGGCAATGCCCAGACGGTCCAGAATATCGATCGCCCGGTGGATGTCTTCCATCGGATAAAGGTTGAACATGGTCGCCAGCGCCGAGCGGCGGTTGAGCGTGCCATGCAGCACGTTCGACACCACATCCATGCGCGGCACCAGGTTGAACTGCTGAAAGATCATCGCGCAGTCCGACTGCCAGGCGCGCTTCTCACGCCCTTTCAGCCGGGTCACATCGCGCCCTTCGAACAGGATCTGCCCTTCACTGGCATCGCCCAGACGGTTGATCATGCGCAGCAGGGTCGATTTTCCCGCACCGGAGCGGCCGATAATGCCGATCATGCAGGGCTTGTCGATGTCGAGAGTCGCGGTATCCACCGCGGTCTTGTCGCCAAAGCGTTTGGTGAGTTTTTCTATGCGCAGCACAATCGGCCCCCGTTCGTTTCCGGGACTGCCTAACGGTGCTCCTCAAATCATTTGTGTAATCGCGGTGAATTATTTGTAACGCGGACCGCCCCGCAGCCACGAAACCGTCATGCCTGCGTCACAGAACGCACCGGGGGTCACGGTCCACAGGGCAACGGGGGGAAATAGCGGGCAAGGACAAACTGCCCCCTGTAAACCGCGCCCGCGCCGGTCTATATGCGCAGAAGACCCTCCACCAGCGCCCCAGTATGCAGGAACCCCTCCCATGTCCTTTGACCGCAGTGTTAAGATCGCCCCCTCCATCCTCTCCGCCGATTTCGCCAACTTCGGCCAGGAAATCCAGGCCATCGAGGCCGAAGGCGCCGACTGGGTCCATGTGGACGTGATGGACGGGCATTTCGTGCCGAACCTCACCTTTGGCCCCGCAGCGGTCAAAGCCTTCCGCCCGCATGTAAAAACGGTGATGGATGTGCACCTGATGATCGCGCCGGTGGATCCCTATATCGACGCCTATGCCGATGCGGGCGCCGATGTTCTGACCGCCCATGTCGAGGCAGGCCCGCATATTCACCGCACCCTGCAAGCCATTCGCGCGGCAGGCATGAAGGCAGGCGTCGCATTGAACCCCGGCACCCCGGCCGAGGCTGTGGCGCATCTTCTCGACCTCACCGACCTGATCTGCGTGATGACGGTAAATCCGGGCTTTGGGGGGCAGAAATTCATCGACATGACCGGCAAGATCGCGACCCTGCGCCAGATGATCGGCGACCGGCCCGTGCATATTGAAATCGACGGCGGTGTTGATCCCAGCACCGCACCGCTGGTGACCAAGGCCGGCGCCGATGTGCTGGTGGCCGGCTCCGCGGTCTTCCGCGGCGGCTCGGTCGATAACCCGGGCGTCTATGGCGAAAACATCCGCGCCATCCGCGCCGCCGCCGAAGGCACCTGGACCTGAGGGAACCTCCCCTCCTGCCGCCGTCTCCACCGGAGACGGCATCTGAGGGAGAGCGGCGGGTCAAGGGCTGCGCCTGCAGCCGCGCCACAGGCGCGGTTTACCCTTGAGGCGGCGCTGTCCCGGCCCAACACTGGACGTCGCGCTTTCAGGGCAGACCTGCCCCTGAAACGCCTCTCAGCAGATCTTTCCCTGCGCCGCGCAGCGGCGCCACGCCCAACCCCGCACAAGGCCTGCCCCGCAGGCCGCCCGTCCGGGGACGGGAGCGCCCCGTTCACGCCTCTTCCAGACGGTCCGCAAAAGTCTCCAGCAATTTGTGCTTCAGGATCTTGCCCGTCGGGGCCGCAGGCAAGGCTTCGACCGGGATGATCAGCGTCGGGCATTTGTATCCGGCCAGCTGACCGCGCACGAAAGCCATCAGCTCTGCCGGATCCGGCGCATCCCCCGGCACCACCTGCACAAAGGCCAGAACCTCTTCATCGCTGCTGACCCTGCGCCCAACCACGGCAGATTGCACCACCTGCGGATGGGCATTCAGCGCCGCCTCCACCTCGGGCGGAAAGACATTGAAACCACCGTGGATGATCAACTCCTTCGAGCGTCCCTCGATATGCAGGAACCCGCGCGCGTCCAGACGGCCCATGTCACCAGTGTGCATCCAGCCTTCTGCGTCCAGCACCTTGGCGGTTTCCTCGGGGTTGCGATAATAGCCCAGCATGATGTTCGGCCCACGCGCCAGAACCTCTCCCAGCCCATCGCCACCGCCCGGAACGCTCTCATCGATGCGCACCTCGACCCCGGGCATCGGCGTACCGGTGGAAATGTCGGGATCCCCCAGCTGGCTGTTCTTGGTGGCGCAGACCCCGGCAGTGGTCTCGGTCATGCCATAGCCATTCTGCAGGGCCACCCCGTAAAACCCTTCGGCCTTGCGCTTCCATTCGGGATCCAGCGGCGCCGCCCCTGAGGAAACGTATTGCAGGACCTCGCTGCCAAGCCGCTCCAACCCCTGTTCCTTGGCGTATTGCATCACCAGCGCGTGCATCTGCGGCACCGCCGCCAGACGCGTTACGCCCCGGCGCAGCGCCTCATAGAGTTTCGCCGCCGAGAAACGCGCCTCCAGCCAGACCTCGGCCCCGGACAGGATCGCCGCCGTCATCACCGAGGCCAGGCCAAAGACATGGGTCATCGGCAAGACGCCATAGATCACATCCCCCGGCCCCATATCGCGCAGCTCGGCCGAGGATTTGCCGCCAAACAGAAGGTTCGCATGGGTCAGCATCACCCCTTTTGGCGCGCCGGTGGTGCCAGTGGTGTAAAGCAGAACCGCCACCTCCTCCGGGGCATCGGGGTTTGAGGCATAGGGGCAGGCCAGATGCAGAGCGCCAAAGGCGCCACTGATCTCGCGTGCCTCAATCCGCGCGGCATGGGCTTCGGCCTCGGGGGAAATTGCGGAGGTGCACAGCACAGCCGCCGGGCGCGCGTGGGACAGGATCCGGTCCACTTCCCCCGCGCTCATCCTTGCATTGACCGGCACCGCGATGGCCCCGATCCGCGAGGCGCCCAGCATCGCTGCCACCGCCGCGCAGCAGTTTTCCGACAAGACCATGACCCGGTCACGCGGCTGCACGCCAACCTTCCGCAGATGCTCGGCCACCGCCTCTACGGCTGTCGAAAGCTCGGCATAGCTCCAGGCCGTGCCGCCACTGTCGGAAAAGGCCGCAGCCTCCGGCCGCTCGGCCACCTGAGCGGTCAGTAAATCATGCCATCGTTCCATTGCCCTCTCCTCCCAAATCCGGCGCCGGTTATGTCGTGGGTGCAGGCCCTGTGCGGGCCGGACCCTAGCCGCTGAACTGCGGCGCGCGTTTTTCCAGGAAGGCCGCGATGCCCTCGCCTGCCTCCTCGCCGCCAGCCGCACGGGCCATAGCGGCGCATTCTGCATCAAGCTGTGCAGTTTCTGCCGCCTCATAGGCGCTGGAGACCAGATGCCGGATGGTGCCCTGCGCCGCGCGCGGGCCCTGGGCCAGCGCATCGGCAAGGCTGTGCGCCGCGCCAAGAACGCGCTGCGGCGCCACCACCTGATTGACCGCGCCGAGCGCAGCCATCTGTCCGGCTGTCACCGGCCGACCCAAAAGGCACATTTCCATCGCCAGCGGACGCGGCAGCATCCGCGCCAGCGAGGCCGTCAGCCCGCCATCGGGCACCAGCCCAGCCTTGACGTAGGCGGCGGTGAATTTCGCCCCATAAGAGGCCACGATCAGATCCGCTGCCAGCGCCAGCGACAGACCGGCCCCGGCCGCGCCGCCCTCGACGGCGGCGATCACCGGCACCGGGCAGTCCCGGATCCCGCGCATCAGATCATGCAGGTTGTTGACCTTGGCGCGGCGCTCGTCCTCGCTGAGGCCGCGACGTTCGATCAGCACGTTGAGATCGCCGCCCGCGCAGAAAAACCCACCTTCCGAGGTCAGCAGCACAGCACGGATGCGCGGCTCCTGCGCCAGATCCAGCGCCGCCTGAATGGCGTCGTAAAGATCCTGCGACAGGGCGCCCCGGCGGTCCGGGTTCATATTCACGACAACCGCGCGGTCGCCAAGATCGTCCATCCGTGCACGTCGGGTCATTTCCGTATCCTCTTGAAAATTCCGTTTGCCGTGGCCAGCAGGCGGCCGGTGTCATCAAACAGCTCGCCATAGATATAGGCGATGCTTTTGCCGCCCCCCGTAGGCCGGGCGCGGGCCGTAATGGCCCCGGTCCGCGTCGACCCCACATAGGAGAGGTTCAGCGAAACGGTGACCAGGTCCGCGTTTCCGTCCGGATCGAAGAACTGCATTGCAGTATTGCCGCAGACCACATCCAAAACCGTGGCCACCATGCCGCCATGGACGATGCCATGGCGGTTCATATGCCGGGGCTCCAGCTCCAGCGTCACGGTGCAGGAGCCATCCCGGGTATCGACCTCGGTCCGGTAGCCAACCATCTGCTGGCAACCGGGTTCCTCGATCAGGCGGACCTCGCCGGTATCACGCGGCGCTGAGGTCAAGAAAACGCTCCAGCTGCGTGTCCGCATCACCAAAGCGGTGCTCCGCCATGACGATCCGTTTGGCGATATGGGCCAGTTCGTATTCCTGCGTCATGGCGATACCGCCGTGCAGCTGGATCGAATCCTCGGCCACCAGACGACCTGCACGGCCAATCAGGTTGCGCGCCGCCGCCACGTTGAGATCGCGCATCCGCGCGTCGCCTTCCAGATGGCCGGCCGCGTTGATCACTGCCGAGCGCGCCTGCTCGATCTCGATCAGCAGATCCGCCACCCGGTGCTGCAGCGCCTGGAAGGTGCCGATCGGGCGGCCAAATTGGCTGCGGGTCAGCAGGTACTGACGGGTAAGCTCGGTCGCGGTTTCCATCGCGCCCAGGGTTTCGGCAGCCAGCGCCACCTCGGCGCGGGCAAAGACCCCGGCCATGGCAGACCATGCGGCGCCAGCATCGCCCAGACGGGCAGAGGCAGGCAGGCGCAGGTTATCCAGCTCGACCTCGGCAGCGCGACCACCGGCCAGCAGCGCATAGCCGCGCAGCGACAGGCCCTCGGCATCGCGGGGCACCAGGAACAACGAGATCCCATCGGTCGCATCCGCTGCGCCGCTTTCGCGCGCAGAGATCACCAGGTGATCGGCAGTCTCGGCGTTGACGACAACAGCCTTGCGCCCGTTCAGAACGATCTGATCACCCTCGGCCTGAGCCGTGGTTTCCACGCGCGACAGCTCATAGCGGCTGTTCGGCTCGCCGTGCGCAAAGGCCAGCTGCACGGCACCGCCGATCACCTCTTCCACGAGGGCCTTCTGTTCGTCATTGCCCAGTGCCGCGATCAGACCACCACCCAGCAGTGCGGTGTCCAGCAGCGGCTCAACGACGCCGGCGCGGCCCAGTTCCTCGAACACGGTGGAGATATCGAAACCGGCGCCGCCAAACCCGCCGTCCTCTTCGGAAAACAGCGCACCGATGACACCCAGTTCGGCCAGCTGGCCCCAGATGTCAGCGGAAAACCCGGTCTCGCTTTCCAGGATGTCGTTGCGCACGGATGTCGTGTAGCGGTCCGACAGGAAGCGACGCAGGCTGTCCTGCAGCATCTGCCGCTCTTCGGTCAGGTCGAAGTTCATGCCCGGCCTCCCATTTTCACTTTTGCGATGATGTTCTTCTGGATTTCGTTGGAACCGCCAAAGATCGACAGTTTGCGGTTATTGAAATACTGCGCGGCAACGGCAGCCGTGCCTTCGGGGCCGACCGGCGGTTCATTGCCGCCTTCCACCGCTTCGGAGGCAAAGGGCATCGCGTAAACGCCCGCAGCCCGGCGCGCCATATCGTTAATTTCCTGACGGATTTCGGTGCCCTTCACCTTCAGCATCGAGCTTTCGACACCCGGCGCCTGACCGGAGGCCGCCGCCGAGATGATGCGCAGGTTGGTGGTAGACATGGCCATCAGATCGATCTCCGCCTGCGCCATGCGGGCCGCGAAATAGGGGTTTTCGATCAGCGGGCGGCCCTTGTGCATCTGCACCCGCGCCAGACGTTTCACCGCATCCAGACCGGCCTGGCTGAATCCGACACCGGCGATATTGGTACGTTCATGGGTCAGGAGGTACTTGGCGTAGGTCCAGCCCTTGTTTTCCTCGCCCACCAGGTTTTCCACCGGCACTTTCACATCGGTGAACCAGACTTCGTTCACCTCGTGGGTGCCGTCCAGCAGGATGATCGGGCGCACTTCGATGCCCGGCGTGTCCATATCGATCAGAAGGAAGGAAATGCCTTCCTGCTGCTTGGCATCGGGGGCGGTGCGCACCAGGCAGAAGATCCAGTTGGCGTGCTGGCCCAGCGTGGTCCAGGTCTTCTGGCCGTTGACGATATAGTGGTCGCCTTCGCGCACCGCCTTGGTTTTCAGGCTGGCAAGGTCAGACCCTGCGCCCGGCTCGGAATAGCCCTGGCACCACCAGTGTTCGCCACTCAGGATCTTGGGCAGGTAATAGTCCTGCTGTTCCTTGGATCCGAATTTCTGCAACACCGGCGCCAGCATGGTCAGGCCAAAGGGCACGATGCGCGGTGCATGAGCGCGGCAGCATTCCTCTTCGAAGATATGGCGCTGCACGGCATTCCATTCGCAGCCGCCAAATTCGCGCGGCCAATTCGGCGCCAGCCAGCCCTGTTCGTTCAGGATGGCATGCCAGCGTTCGTGGCCTTCCTTGCCGAGGCTGCGTCCCTCGCGGACCGCATCCGACATTTCCTTGGGCAGTTTCTCGTCCAGAAAACGCTGCACCTCCTCGCGGAAGGCCTGTTCTTCGGGGGTGTAACTCAGATCCATTTCATTCTCCTCATGGCCCTTTGGCACGATCCAATCGGGCCGGGCGACATCCGGCGGGCGATGACTGCCCGCCGGGTGCCGCGTGGTCTTTGATTGCGGTTCAGTAGATTTCGAACAGGCCCGCTGCGCCCATGCCGCCGCCGACACACATGGTGACGACGCCCAGCTTGGCGCCGCGGCGCTTGCCTTCGCGCAGGATGTGGCCGGTCATACGGGCGCCGGTCATGCCAAAGGGATGGCCGATGGCGATTGAGCCGCCGTTGACGTTGCATTTCTCGTCATCGATGCCCAACCGGTCGCGGCAGTAGAGCGCCTGGCTCGCGAAGGCTTCGTTCAGCTCCCAGATATCGATGTCATCCACCGTCAGCCCGTGGCGTTCCAGCAGCCGCGGCACGGCAAAGACCGGGCCGATGCCCATCTCGTCCGGCTCGCAGCCTGCAACGCAGAAGCCTTTGAAGGCGCCCATGGCCTCAAGCCCGCGCTTCTCGGCCTCCTTGGCTTCCATCAGCACCACGGCAGCGGCGCCATCGGACAATTGGCTGGCGTTGCCTGCGGTGATGAAGTTGCCGTCACCGCGCACCGGCGCCAGACCAGCGAGACCGTCGAACGTGGTCGAGGGACGGTTGCATTCGTCGCGGTCCACGACAACGTCCTTCATCGAGATCTCGCCGGTTTCCTTGTCCTTCACCGCCATGGTGGTGGAGACGGGAATGATCTCATCCTTGAACAGACCGGCTTCCTGCGCCGCAGCGATACGCTGCTGGCTGCGCAGACCATAGGCGTCCTGATCTTCGCGGCTGATGCCGTAACGCTCCGCGACGATATCGGCGGTTTCGATCATGGTCATATAGACGGCGGGCTTATGCTCTTTCAGCCAGGCTTCCTGCACGGGGCGCAGTTTCGGCTGCACCATCGAGATGCTTTCCACCCCGCCTGCCACCATCGGGCCTGCGCCTTCGCAGATGATCTGCTGCGCCGCCAAGGCGATGGTCTGCAGACCGGAGGAGCAGAAGCGGTTCACGGTCATGCCCGATGCGGTGACCGGCAGCCCGGCGCGCAGAGCAATCTGGCGGGCGATATTGGCACCGGTTTCCCCTTCGGGAGCGCCGCAGCCCATGATGCAATCCTCGATCTCGGCGCCTTCGATCCCGGCGCGGGCCATCGCGGCCTCGACCGCGGCACCGCCCATGGTGGCGCCGTGGGTCATGTTGAAGGATCCCCTGAAGGATTTGGCCAGCCCGGTGCGGGCGGCAGAGACGATAACGACTTCTTTCATATCAGCTGTTTTCCTTGTTCAGATCGTCGAATGTGCGCCCCTCGGCAACCAACTGCTCCAGCAGCGGCGCGGGCTGCCAGAAATAATCGTCTTCTTCGGCGTAGGATTTGATGTTCGCCAGAAGCGTATCCAGCCCCTGCATGTCGGCCCATTTCAGCGGCCCGCCACGATAGCGCGGGAAGCCGTAGCCGAAGAGCAGCGTCATATCGACGTCCAGCGGACGGCGCGCGATACCTTCGCCCACCACCTTGGCGGCCTCATTGACCATGGCCGCCATGTAGCGGGTCACGATCTCTTCGTCGGTGAACTCTTTCGGGGTGATGCCCTTCTCGGCGCGCTCTGCCTCGATCAACTCGGTCACCTCGGGGTTCGGGGTGCCGCCGCGCTTGCCTGCCTCGTAGACGTAATAGCCCTTGCCGGTCTTCTGGCCAAAGTTGCCCGCCTCACAGATTTTGTCCATGTAGCTGCTGTCACGCTCGCGCGGGTCCATGCCCTCGGCGCGCTTGCGCTTGCGCACGGCCCAGCCGATGTCGAGCCCCGCCAGATCCGCCACCGCGAAAGGCCCCATGGCGAAACCGAAATCGGTCAGCGCCTTGTCAATCTGGTACGGAGAGGCACCGTCCAGAACCATGTGATCGGCCGCCTTGCGATAGGTGGCAAGGATCCGGTTGCCGATGAAACCATCGCAGACGCCGGCGCGGACCGAGATTTTCTTGAGCCGCTTGCCCAGCTCGAACCCGGTGGCAACCACGTCGAGCGCGGTCTTGTCGGCAACAACAATCTCCAAGAGCTTCATCACATGCGCCGGAGAGAAGAAGTGCAGACCGATCACATCCTCGGGACGCGAGGTGCTGGCGGCGATCTCGTTCACATCGAGATACGAAGTGTTAGAGGCCAGGATCGCGCCTTTCTTGCAGACGGCATCCAGCTTACCAAAGACCTCTTTCTTGACGCCCATTTCTTCGAAGACGGCCTCGATCACCAGATCGACATCGCTCAGTGCATCGTAATCGGTGGCGAGAGTCAGCGCCTCACCTGTCAGATGATCGAACTTCTCCTGGCTGATCTTGCCGCGCTTCAGCGCGCCCTGAAGGTTGCCCGAAATGCGGCCCTTGGCGGCTTCGGCGGCCTCGGCGGTCATCTCCAGCATTACGACAGGCAGACCGGCCAGCAGCGCTGCCGTGGCGATACCTGCCCCCATGGTACCGCCACCGATAACGCCGAGGCTGTTCAGCGCGCGCGGCTCAACGCCTTTCAGTTCCGGCAGCTTGCTGACTGCGCGTTCCGAAAAGAAGGCGTGGATCATGCCCTGCCGCTGATCGGTGCTCATTAGTTCCATGAAGAGTTCACGCTCACGCTTCATGCCCTCGTCAAAGGGCAGTTCGCAGCAGGCCTGAATGCCGCGGATTGCAACCGCAGGCGCCAGCAGGCCGCGGCCTTTTTTCAGCACAGAGTCATAAAGCGCATCGAAATCGACGGATTCGGGCGCGGGCATTTCGCTGATGGCGCGGCGCGGGGCGCCCTGATCCAGCAGCTCCTGCGCATAGGCAAGGCCGATCTCGCGTGGCTCGCCCTCTTCGACGCGGTCCAGAATGCCGAGGCTCAAAGCTTCCTTGGCACCGACCTGACGGCCCGAGGTGATCACGTCAACCGAGGCGTCAATACCAATCAGACGCGGCAGACGCTGGGTGCCACCGGCGCCCGGCATCACGCCGATCAGCACTTCCGGCAGACCGATACGCGCGGAAGGCACGGCGATGCGATAGTGCGAGCCAAGCGCGATTTCCAGCCCACCGCCCAGTGCGGTGCCATGCAGCGCCGAAATCACCAAGAGCGGCGACGATTCGATGCGGGTGCAGACATCGGGCAGAAACGGCCCCTGCGGCGGCTTGCCGAATTCGCGGATATCGGCGCCGGCGAAATAGGTGCGACCGTCACCGTAGATCAGCACCGCCTTGGCGCCTTCCGATTCGGCCCGCTCGATCCCGTCCACCAGGCCCTGGCGCACGTCCAGGCCCAGCGCATTTACCGGCGGGTTCTGCGCCTTGAGGACCGCAATATCCCCAACGCGTTCGTATCCAATGGCATCCGTCATCCGTATTTTCCTCTCCTTGGCGGGGCTGCGGGCCTCTGGCCTTTTGCACACGCCCCCTGTTCCTGTCGGGATCTAGCCACGCCCTCCTCCGCGCGCCAAGGCCGGTCTTTGCCGCCCTTGCCAGAACCCGGCGTCATCTGCGGAACCGCAGAATTCAGGCCAGCGGTCTGACTGTCAATCCCTATTCCACTATGTAGAACATTGTTCCACTAATTTGACAGCACCCTAGGCCGCGTCCCTTCGCCTGGCAAGTAATATCATTGCGCGCAGGAAGTATTTTCGGCAGCAAAACACCGAACACCTATTCTATTCCCCCTAACGCGCAACAAGGGCGCCCACTGTCGCGGGCGCCCTTGTTGCGCTTTCAAGATTTGGTGATCCGGCAGGTGCGCAGACGTCTATCCCTGCGGAATCAGTCCCTCAGCCACCCAGCCGTCGAAGATCTCAAGCGCCTTCTCAGCGAAGGCTGCGTCGTTGATATGGCAGTCCAGCGCGTGCAATGTCGCATTGCCCGGGCAGGCCGCGCGCATTTCATCGCAAAAGGCCGACAACCCCTCGGCATCGTGCAGATCGCCGCCGGGGCGGTCCCATTCGTTGCAGCCCTGCTCGGGCAGCAGCACCGCGACCGGGGCGGTGGCGCCTTGCAGCTTGTCACTGATGGTACGGGCGACAAGGCGGCGCTCGTCGGCGTCCAGAACCGCCGAGGTCAGCAGCCGGTTGTGGGCATGGCTGGGTCGCCCCTGTAGCTGCGGCGGGGTCTCCTGCCAGCCGACAAAATCCACCAGATCATAACAGCCCGGCGCCACCAGCTGCGGGGTGCCCGAAGCGCCTGCATTGGTCATCCGGTCCGCGCCTGCCGACAGACCGCCGAACAGGTGGTTGGTCACTTCCTGCGGGGCGAAATCCATCACCGCGGCAAAGGCGCCTTCGCTGGCGAGGCTTTCAAACGCCCGCCCGCCCATACCAGTGGCGTGGAAGACGGCCACCTCATAGCCGCGGTCCTCAAGCGCCGGTTTCAGCGTCACCATGTAGCGCAGCACCGTCTTGCCAAAGGAAGTCATGCCGATCAGCGGGCGTTCGCGTTTCGGCGGCTCCACCGCACGGGCCGCGCCCAGAACCGCGCCCGCCGCCTGGCTCAGCGAAGCTTTGCAGACCGAGTTCAGGCCATAAAGCCCCCCGGCCCAGAGGATCATCTGGACATCGGCCGGGATACGCTCCGGCGGCATCAGCGGTGAAAAGGACACGGTGGAGACGATATATTTCGGCACCCCCAGCGGCAGCGCCGCGCAAAGGTCCAGCGCCAGATCGGTGCCCATGGTGCCGCCCAGCACGATCACCCCGTCGATGGAACCAGCACGATAAAGCTCCAGCGCCTTGGCTGCGGAGCCTTTCGCCATGATCTGCATGGCGGTGTTTTCATCACCGCTGTCGATGGCGGCCTGGATGGAACTGCCGCCTGCCTCGGCCACCTGATGCTTGCTGATGTCGGTGGGCTGGCTCGGATCCCCCAAGACGCTGACATCCATGGTCAGGACGCCGCCGCCCTGCCCCCGGATCACATCCGCCAGATAGGCCAGCTCGGCATCCTTGGTGTCATAGGTCCCGGCGATCAGAATGGTTTTATCGGGCATCGTGTCATTGCCTCCGGTTAAAGCTGGATCCAGGCGGTTTTCAGATCGACGTATTTGTCGAGCGCATGCAGCGATTTGTCGTGGCCATTGCCGGACTGCCCGACCCCGCCCAGCGGCACCGTATTATCTGCGCCGCCATAGGTGTTCACATGGACCACCCCCGCGCGGATGCCCGCGACCATGCGATGGGCACGGGACAGGTTGGCGGTCCAGACCCCTGCGGCCAGGCCGAAATCGGTGCCATTGGCCAGCGCCAGCGCCTGTTCCTCGGTTTCGAACTTGGTCACTGACAGCACCGGTCCGAAGACCTCGCGCTGGAACAGGGCATGGTCCCGTGCAACGTGGGTCACGATGGTGGGCGCCATATAGGTGCCGCCGCTTTCCTGCAGGATCCGGTTGCCACCGGTCACCACCTGACCACCTTCGGCGCGGGCCATATCCATGAAAGACAGGTTGCGCCGCAGCTGGTCCTCGGAATTGACCGCACCGATGTGATTGCCCAGATCCAGCGGGTCGCCCACCCGCAGCGCCTCGGCCTCGTTTATCAGCATGGCGACAAATTCATCATGCACCGAGGCTTCGACCAGAAGGCGTGACCCGGCCACGCAGACCTGCCCCGAATTGCGGAAAATCCCCGCCGCCGAAACTTTTGCCGCGTGGCGCAGATCGGGGGCATCGGCAAAGACGATATTGGGGGATTTGCCGCCCAACTCCAGATAGCAGCGTTTGAGGTTGGAGCGCGCCGAGGCCTCCAGCAGTTTGCGCCCGGTGCCGCCCGATCCGGTAAAGGCCAGCACATCGACGCCCATGGATTCGGCCAGCGCCGCGCCGGTTTCCGCGCCCGCGCCGGTGACCACGTTCAGCACCCCATCCGGCAGGCCGCATTCGGCGCAGATCTCGGCCAGACGCAACAGCGACAGCGAGGCGGTCTCGGCGGGTTTCAAGACCACCGAATTGCCCATTGCCAGTGCAGGCGCCAGTTTCCAGGCGCCGATCATCAGCGGGAAATTCCACGGCACGATGGCGCCGACAACGCCCACCGGCGCGCGCTGCACCAGCCCCAGCACATCGGGGGCGGTGGGAGCGACCTCTCCCGCGACCTTGTCCAGCGCCTCGGCGTAATAACGGAAGGTGCCCGCCGCCGATCCCGGCTCGGCCTTCAGCGCCATGCCCATTTCGGTGCCATTGTCGCGCACGCCAAGAACGGCAAGCGACAGCGCCTCCGCCTCGATCCGGTCGGCGATCTTGTGCAGCACCTTCTTGCGGGCAGCAGGCGCCAGACGGGACCAACGGCCATCCTCAAACGCCGCGCGGGCGGCTGCCACCGCACGCTCCACATCCGCCGCTGACGCGCCTTCAAGCGTGGTCAGAACAGATCCGTCAATCGGCGAAGTAACTTCGCATGGCGTGCCCGAACCTGCTTGCCACGATCCTTCAAGAAAGAGTTTTTGCGGCGCCACATCAGCCCGCCGAAGTTCGTTGATGAGGTTTTGGTCTGCCATTCGGCCTCCTTCAGCTCCTTGCGGTCGCGCAGAATGCGGACGGTATGCATCACAAGGACCAGTATGATGATGGAAAACAGGATGAACGCCACCGGGCGGTCGATGAAATCAAAGGGGGTTTTGACCCGCGCCATGGCCGCGCGCAGCTTCACCTCCATGATGCCGCCCAGGACCATGCCAAGGATGATCGGCACCGCAGGCAGCGACAGGCGTTTCAACACATAGCCCACCAGACCAAATGCCGCCGCCATCACGCAGTCGGTGGCAGAGTTGCGCAGGGAATAGACCCCGACAAAGCTGAGCGTCAGGATACAGACGCCAAGGAAGCGATTGGGGATCCTGACCACCTGGATCAGGCTGCGGGTCGCAAACAGCAGGAAGATCAGCACCAGCACGTTGAGGATCAAGAGCGCGAGATAGAGCGCCACCACAAAATCCATGTCGTTCTGGAACAGCCCCGGTCCCGGCACCACGTTATGGACGTAAAAGACGCTCAGCATCATCGCCGTCAGCGCCTCACCCGGAATACCCAGCGCCAGAAGCGGCACCATTGCAGCGGCGGGCACGGCGTTATTGGCGGTTTCGGCGGCGATTAGCCCTTCGGACGACCCGCGCCCGAAATCCTGCGGTCGCTTGGAGGTCTTCTGCGCATAGGTGTAGGACATGAACTGCGCAGTGAATTCGCCGACGCCGGGAATCATCCCCATCAAGACGCCAAACCCGGCAGAGACTGACGCCACACGGGGATGGCGCGACAGCTCTCGCAGGCCCTGGAACATGCCGCCGCGCAGGCGTGTCAGACGGATCTTCTCGTCCTCATCCGTAAGCAGCACAAAAGCCTGAGAGATCGCAAACAGCCCAAGAACCACGACTATGAGGTTGATGCCACCGCCCAGGAAATCCTGCCCGAAGGTGTATCGCTGGGTGTATTTCACCGGCTCCATGCCGATGGTGTTGAGGAAAATGCCAAAGCAAGCGAGCGCCCCTGCGATTAGCGCCTGCCCGCGATGGGCCACCACCACCAGCAAGAGGCCCAGCAGCGCGGCGAGGAAGATCTCGCGACTGCCGAACATCGGCGCCACCTTAGCCAGCACCGGGGCAAAAAGGATCAGACAGATGACCGAGAAAACGCCACCAAAGAAACTGGCGGAATAGGCAAGGCTTAGGGCGCGGCGCGGCTCTCCGCGCGCGGTCATCGGGTAGCCGTCATAGGTGGTCAGCGCGTTGACCGCCGTGCCGGGTGTGTTGATCAGGATCGCTGGAATGGCGCCGCCGTACATGGAGGAGCCGTAGATGCCGAGCAGCACGGTCAGCCCCACGATGGGATCCATCGAGAATGTCGCGGGCAGCAGGATGGCAATCGCAACCGCCGGACCGACGCCGGGTATGGCACCGATCAGCACGCCGCCCACCGACCCGGCCAGCAGCGCCAGCGCCACGTCCCAGCGCATCAGGATCTCGATTGCAGAAAGAATAAGGTCCATCGGGGATCCCGTTATACTGAAGGCCTAGAGGTAGAGGATGGCAAAACTGCGCAGGGACCCCGGCAGATATTCATAGAGCAGCGCGCCGGGGATCTTCACCGATAACAGCCCCTTGAACACCAGCACCACGGCAAGGGCGAAACCAGCGCTGGTCCACAGCATCAGGCGACTGCGATAGCCCATGCGCCAGGTCAGCAGCGGCACGAAGACCAGCGTCACCGGCAGATAGCCCACAAGCGGCACCAGCAGCACGTAGGCCATGAACCAGGCGACGTATTCCACCGCCTGCCCCCAGCGCCGCGCCTCGTTCAGGTCGAACCGCGTCGTGCGCCGCCAGGGCAGCCGGTAGAGATGCAAGCCCCCCATCAGAACCATGCCGCCCAGGGCCACGCCGGGCCAGAACCGGGGCTGGGCAAAGAGTTTGGTCTTTTTCACCCAAGCGGTCTGATCACCAATCAGCACCAGCAGCAGCACGGAGAGCCCGAGAAACCCAAGGGCAAAAACCAGCTGTCCGCGCCGAGGGCCGGGGAAACGGCGTTCGCGTTCTGTCGTCATGGAGGGGAACTTCTGTCGCGCAGGGGAACAAGGGTCCGGGGCGCCCGCGAGGCGCCCCGATCCGGGAAGATGGCTTATTCGAGGATCGAACCGATCCGCGCCATGGTGTCGATGTCAGCGGCCACACGGGCGGCGCTGTCCTCGGCGTTCTGCCAGTAGATCAGCGCGCCGGTTTCCTTGGCCACGTTCTGGGCGCGTTCGCTCATCACGGTTTTCTCGGCCACCGCGATGATCTTGTCGCGCACGTCCTGCGGTGTGTCCTTGGTCACGAAGAGACCATTCCACAGCGCGATGTTGAGGCTGTCGTCCAGCTCACCGATCGCAGGCGCATCGGGCACCAGCGGAATGCGTTCATCGGTGATCGAGACCAGCACCTTCACATCATCAAGGCAGGGCAGGATCAGCTGCAGCGTGGTGTTGATCACATCCGCATCGCCCGAGGCCAGCGTGTTGCAATCCAGCGCATCAAAGGCCGCGTCAGAGCCCCATTCGAAACCGGCGTTCTTGGCAAAGGCCTTGGTCACTTGGGTCGGGGTCAGCACGTCGCCGAAATGGCCCAGCGCCACGTCGTTTTCCTTGGCGTATGCTGCCAGTTCCTCCATCGAGGAATAGGGCGCATCGCCCGAGGTTGCGATGACAAAGGGATAGGTCAGGAAGATCCCCAGCGGGTCGAACTTGGCCGGGGTCAGCGGCGGGATGTCGATCTGGTGACCGACAACCGGCACGCCGATCACGAAGGAGCCGATGGTGTAACCATCAGCGGGCGCATTGGCGACCTCGATCGCACCGGGGAAGGGTCCACCGCCACCGCCGGGCTTGTTCACCACCGCCGCCGCAACGCCGTATTCGTTCTGGAAATCCTCGGCGATCATCCGGGTCAGCACGTCTTCCAGATCGCCCGGAGGCCAAGGCACGATGAAGTTCACCGGCTTTTCCGGATACTCGGCCTGCGCCGCAACGGCGCTGAGGCCAAGGGCGGTGGCCGCCGCTGCGCCTTTGACGATGGTGGTCAGTTTCATTGCAAGTCTCCCGGTTGCTGTCAGTTGGACTCTGTTGGGCCATGATGGTTCATTATTCGAACCGTTGGTTTGAATTTAGATTGACAGCCTCCCCGGTTATCTGTCAACAAATTTGAAAGGCAGAGGCGGAAATTCCTGGACTTTGCCTGATCACACAGCATTCACGGGATCGCCGAACCACATGGGTACAGTCTCCAAAGCCTTGTCATTGCTGACATATTTCAATCATGGCCGCACCGAGATCGGCCTCAGCGATCTCACGCGCCTGTCAGGCATGAACAAGGCGACTGTTTATCGGCTGATGGGCGAAATGCAGGAATCAGGCTTTGTCGAACAGGCCGATGGCGACCGGTCCTACCGGCTGGGTCCGCAGGTTCTGCGCCTCGCCGCCCTACGCGAAGCCGCGGTTCCGATCCTGTCCGTCTCGCGCCGGGTGCTGAAGGATCTGAGCGAGGAAACCGGGGAAACCACCCATCTGTCGCTGGTGCAGGGCACCCAGCTCAACTCGCTCAGCCACGCCTATTCGCCGCGCCACGCGGCCCGGGTGATGATGGAGGATGCCGAGGTTCTGACCTATCACGGCACTGCCTCCGGCCTGGCCGTGCTGGCCTATGCCGATCCCGAGTTCGTCGATGCGGTTCTGTCCGGGCCGCTGCACAGCCACACCGCCGCCACCGTCACCGATCCAGAGGCGATCCGCCGCCAGCTGGAAGAGGTCCGCCGC
Source organism: Pseudophaeobacter sp. 1A16562 (assembly GCF_041008785.1). Lineage (NCBI taxonomy): Bacteria > Pseudomonadati > Pseudomonadota > Alphaproteobacteria > Rhodobacterales > Roseobacteraceae > Pseudophaeobacter > Pseudophaeobacter sp. 1A16562. Next base: position 286,182 of record NZ_JAXGFT010000001.1, read on the forward strand.
AGCGGCATGGCGCAATCCGTCGGCGGCTTCGAAGCCGAAGTACATTCCCACGCGGTGCCGGTCTTTGGCGCCGACCGTCAGGTAATCGGCGCCCTTGCCGTGGCCGCGCCGGTGTCCCGCATGACGCCGGAACAATCCGTTCTGATCCCCGCCGCCCTGCACCGCGCCGGTCAGACCCTGACCCATCGTATCGGCGGCGCCGCCCCGGCCGACTACCCCCAAGAGGCCGCCGCATGATGCCGCATATGATCCCGTTTTTCCGCCTTTCCCCCACCGGCGCCGCCGGATGGCCCCGCAATCAGGAGCTCGTTCCATGAAAGATTCCAATTTCCTCAAAGAACATAATGCCAAATCACTCTGGCATCCGATGGCGCATCCGGCCGACAGCCTTGCCAATCCACCCACCATCGTGACTGGCGCCCGGGGCGTTTCGATCACCGATATTGACGGGCACGAGGTCGTGGATGCGGTCGGGGGCCTGTGGAACGTGAACCTCGGGTTCTCCTGCCAGCCGGTGAAAGACGCCATCGCCGCGCAGCTGGACGTACTGCCCTATTATTCCACCTTCCGGGGCACCACCAATGATCAGGTGATCCAACTGGCCGAAGAGCTGAAGGATTTCTTTGCCCCCGATGGCCTCAGCCGCGCGTTCTTTACCTCGGGCGGTTCGGATTCGGTAGAAACCGCCCTGCGGCTGGCGCGCCAGTACCACAAGATCCGCGGTCAGGAGGGGCGCACCAAGTTCCTCAGCCTCAAGAAGGGTTATCACGGCACACATATGGGCGGCGCCTCGGTCAACGGCAATGCCAATTTCCGCACCCAGTACGAACCGCTTTTGCCCGGCTGCCACCATATTCCGGCGCCCTATACCTATCGCAACCCGTTTAATGAGAGCGATCCTGAGCGTCTGGCGCAGCTCTGCCTGCAGGCGCTGGAGGATGAGATCGCCTTTCAGGGCGCGGGCACCATCGCCGCCTTCATCATGGAGCCGATCCTGGGCGCCGGCGGGGTGATCCCGCCGCATGAAAGCTTCATGCCCGGCGTGCGGCAGATCTGCTCGAAACACGGGATCCTCTTGATCGCGGATGAGGTGATCACCGCCTTTGGCCGCACGGGATCCTGGACCGGATCGCGTCACTGGGGGGTGCAGCCCGACCTGATGTGCACCGCCAAGGCGATCACCAATGGGTATTTCCCCTTTGGCGCAGTGATGATCTCCGATGCGGTGGCCGAGGTCTTTGAGAGCGACGAGAGCGGCAAGGCGGCCATTGGCCACGGTTACACCTACTCCGGCCACCCGGTGGGGGCGGCGGCGGCGCTGGCGTGTCTTGCGGAAACCAAGCGTCTGAACGTGCCGGAAAACGCCGCAGCGCGCGGCGCGGAACTGCACAAGGGTCTTCTGGTGCTGAAGGACAAATACGGGCTCATCGGTGATGTACGTGGCGGCCACGGGCTGATGTGCGCGCTTGAGCTGGTGGGCGATCACGTCAGCAAGACCCCGATCGACAAGAAGACCATCGGCATGGTGCAGGAGGTTGCCTATCAATCGGGCGCCATGGTGCGGGTCTCTGGTCCAAATATCATCCTGTCGCCGCCGCTGGTGCTAGAGGCCGCCGATGTCAGCACCATCCTTTCGGCCCTTGATGCGGGACTTGCTGCCGCCAGCTGATCTGCGCCCAGCTCTGCATTCGTGCGCGGGCGCCTGTGCCGGGCCAATGGCCCGGCACAGGCCACCAGATACCATGGCGGACCCGAAGCCTTCGCTTCGGGCCCGCATCTCTCGGTGGCGCCGCTGACGCGGCGCGGCACCGGGGTACAGCCAGCGCACTTTATTTCGAGAATTCAGGTGGTTTCCGCTACAGAGGCCCCATCGCCCTCGACCTTTGCCTCCATCCGCAGACAGGTCCAGACGATGCGGGTCGACTTCTCCGCGATGCGGGTAAATCCGGCATCCCGCAGCACGTTCTTGCATTCCCGCATGCCGCCGATGCCATAAGCCTCGGGGTGAAATTCCAGCACCACGCCCCGGAAACCCGACAGATCCATGTGGCGCAGCAGTTCCAGCTCGCCGCCCTCAATATCCATGATCAGAACATTGGGCTGCAGTTCGGCACAAACCTCGGCAAAGGACCGCGTCGGCACCCGGACCAGGTCCGACGGGCGACCCTCCGGATTCAGCAGGGAAGAGCCGAGGTAGCTGCTGCGCACATGGAATTCCATCGCCGAAGGCGCATCGGGCGCCGTCACCAGTACTTCGTTGCGCACCTCGATCCGTTCTTCCAGCCCGTTCATCGCATGGAGCGCGCGAGCCACCGGGATCAGCTGCGGGTTGGCCTCGAACGATAGAATACGCTCTGCCCCACTGTGGCGCGCCATCACGCCACCGACGACGCCGATCCCGGCGCCGATTTCCAGCACCCGGTCGCCCTTTTCGATCACATGCAGCGCACCGGCAATCTCCTGCCCCTCATAGCGGGCCGCGTTGATCCGGGCGATGCGCTTTTCATTGAGGAAGCGTGATTGCGGCACCAGAACGCCAAGGCAATTGGCCGCCACGACATCGGGCTGCAATTCCAAATCGTCTGCCCTCTGCCCTGTCTCCGCCACGCGCTTGCCCTCGTCCCGTTGTTGGTCTGGCGCAGACTGCGCAGCGCCCGGACCAAAAACAAGAGCAGCCGCGCCGGGCACCGCTGTTTCGCCGGGCGCGTTACTCTTCGGGCACGATCAGCACCAGCCCGTCCAGATCCGGGCTCGCCTCGATCTGGCAGCTGAGGCGGGAGCTGTCGCGCCGTTCCTCGGCCATGTCCAGCATCGCGTCCTCGAAATCCTCGGGCGCGCCGCATTTGTCGGACCAGGCCGGGTCCACATAGACATGGCAGGTGGCGCAACTGAGCGTGCCGCCGCATTCCCCGATGATCCCCGGCACATCATGAGCCAGCGCGGCCTGCATCAGGTTCTGCCCGTTTTCCGCTGCGCCGGTGATCTCTGTACCATCCGGCAGTTTCCAGGTCACTTTCACTGTCATCTCTCCCCCACTCGGTCCCGCCTGCCGCAGTCAGACAAAATGCACATAGAAATCGCGCATCCCGTCGCCTTCCAGATCGCGGGTCTTGCGCACTTCCTTGCGTTTCATGAAGACGTGGTTTGCCACCAGTTCCTCCCCGACTGCCTTTGCCAGAACCGTGTCGCGCTCCAGATCATTGACCGCGCCTTTCAGGTCGATCGCCGTACCCTCGCGCGCATCGGTGCGGTCAAAACCGTCGCCGGTTTCCATCGGCGGCAGGGAGTAACCCTTCTCGACCCCCAGAAGCGACGCCTGCAGCACCGCCGCCACCGCCGTGTAGGGATTGGCCGAGGCATCGGCCATCCGGTGTTCCAGCCGCGCCTTGGCGCCGCCTTCGGAGCTGATCCGCGTGGTGACGTTGCGGTGATCGCCGCCCCAGTTCTGCCAGTAACCCGACAGGCTGCCGGGCTGCAGCCGCATGTAACTGTTCGCGGTCGGTGCAATCAAACCGGCCAACCCCTTGTGGTGGTGCAGCACACCAGCAAGGCAACCACGCGCCAGATCGTTCATATGCTCGGGCCCGCCACGCGGGCCGGAGGACAGCGCATTGCCGCCCGCCTCGTCCACAAAGGAATAGTTGATATGCATGCCCGATCCGCCCGCCTCGGCGATGGGTTTGGGCATGAAGGTCAGCACGATGCCGTATTCCAGCGCGATCTCCCGCGCCATCAGGCGGAACAGCACGATATCGTCCACTGCCTTCACCGCGTCATCAAAGGTCAGCGTATATTCGAACTGGGGGCTGTCGAATTCAGCGGTGATCATATCCAGGCTAAAGCCCATCTCATCCGCCATCGCCCAGATCCGGTCGTTGAACCGCAAGGGGTCAGCAAAAGGGCCGGTGCCATAGACCACGCCACCCGGCGCATCGTATGGCATCAGGCGGCCGTTCTCATCGGCCTGCAGGGCAAAGGCTTCCAGCTCGATCCCGACCTTGGGCTGCAGCCCCTTGGCGGACCAGGCCGCCACCGCCCGTTTCAGCGCCCCACGCGGGCAAAGGGAGAGCGGCTCCCCCGCATCGTCGTAGAGGTCACCCAGCACCACCTTGGTGGAGGCATGCCAGCTGTCGCGGATATCATCGTGCAGCCATTTCAGCTCCATATCCGGCAGGCCCTGTTTCACCATGGAGCCCGGCGCATCCAGCAGGTCCTTGTCGTAATGGGTGCCAAAGACCGAGCGGCAGAACCGCGTGGCATCGTCACCGATCTTGGAATTGGGGAGGTATTTTCCCCGCATGATGCTGAGGTGATCGCAGAACATCGCGCGCAGGCGGGTCTTCATAGCTCAAGGTCCTTCCTGTTGGACGGGCTGCGGCATCTTTGGCGTGCCGTTATGCCCATATCATTTCACCCAACCACCAGAGGACAGCGGCCGACCTCGGGTGGGTGCGTAAGCGCCCTCCCGTGCGGGAGGTCGGGCGCTGTCCGGGCCTTTGCCCCGGACCAAAGGTTTATCCCAGCCTATGCCGCCTTAACCCGCACCGGCAATTCCTTGATGCCGCCGACAAAGTTGGAGCGCAGGAATTTATGCGGCCCCGCCGCCTCGATATGCGAAATCCGCTTGGCCAGTTCCTGAAACAGCACCGTGACCTCCAGCCGGGCCAACCACATGCCAAGACAGACATGCGGGCCGAACTGCCCGAAGGACACATGCCGGTTGGGGCTGCGCATCAGGTCGACGCGGAAGGGATCACCGAAATAGCTTTCGTCCCGGTTGGCCGAGATGAACCAGTAGAGCACCTTGTCGCCTGCGCGGATCGTCTTGCCGTGCATCTCAACGTCGCGGGTCGCGGTGCGGCGGAAGTAAAGCGCGGGCGTGGCCCAGCGAATGATCTCATCCGCCGCCGTGTCCCACACCGCGCCGCCCGCCTGCATCTGCGCGAGCAGCTCGGGCTGATGGCACATGGCCTGAATGCCAGCCGCAATCGAATAGCGCGTGGTATCGTTGCCTGCTGCAACGAGCAGGCAGAAGAAGTTGCGAAACTCGGTCCCGGTGATGGTGGATCCATCCTTGGCCGGCTCCAGGATCAGGTTCAAAACGCCAGAGGTATCGCCCTTCTTCGCCTTCGCCTCCATCAGCTCCTTGGCATAGACATAGAGTTCCGCCCCCGCCGGAGAGTTGAAGGGCATCATGCGGAATTCATCCGTGTCCATCTTGTCAAGAACATGGGTGGTGAAATCCGGGTCCGTATTGGCAATCAGCGCATCACCCTTTTCCACCAGCCAGGGCAGGTCTTCCTCCGGCAGGCCCACGACGCGCCCCAGCATCCGCATCGGCAATTGCCGGGCAATTTCCTTGGTGGCGTCAAATGTGCCCTTCGCCAGCGCCTGATCCAGGATCTCGGCACAGAGCGTGCGAATATCCTCTTCGTATTGCGCCATGGTGGTCTTGGAGAAGGCCTTGATCAGCTTCATGCGCACCTTGGAATGCTCCGGCGGATCAGTCTCCTGAAAGGTGCGGCGGGCGAGGTATTCCTCGTAGGACTGATCCTCCATCCGGATACCGCGCGCCGAGGAAAACACCTCGGTGTTCTTGTTCATCGCGGTGATGTCCTCATAGCGGGTGACGGACCAGTAGTTTTCACCACCTGCGTATTCCGTCCAGTGCAGGGGATCGTCGCGGCGCAGCCGGGCAAAGGTGTTGTGCGGCGCGCCATTGGCAAAGGTGTCGTGGCTGCTGAGATCGGCAAAGCCGTCGTCCTGCGGTGTCCAGATCGTCATGAGGGGCTTCCCGAATGGTTGCTTTGTGTATATTATTAGACCTCATAAATATGTAAACGAAAATCTTGCGAGGCATATCATGCACTTGGCCATTCTGATGACCAACACGGACGAGAGCGACTTTGCCGCGCATCACCCCAAGGATGGTGAGAAGTTCGCGGACCTCATCCATATGGCCCGCCCCGGCTGGAACGTTTCGGTCTTTTCGGTAAAGGATGGCGTGTTCCCCAAGGACATCGCGGATTTTGAGGGTGCGATGATCACCGGCAGCCCGGCCTCGGTCCGCGATGATCTGCCCTGGACCCCGCCGCTGATGGATCTGATCCGGGACATGAACACCCGCAAACAGCCGCTGTTCGGCGCCTGTTTTGGCCATCAGGCCGTGGCGCTAGCCCTTGGCGGTGCCCTTGCTGACAACCCCTGCGGCTGGGTTCAGGGGCTGACGCTCAACGCCTTGCAAAACACCCCGCCCTGGGCGCGGGAGCTACCCGATCCCCTGCGCCTTTATGGGTCTCACAAGGAATGCGTCTGCGCCCTGCCCGAGGGTGCGGTGCAGACAGCCACCAGCAACGGCATGATCGCGGGGTTCACCATCGGTCGCCACATCTGGACCACCCAGCATCACCCAGAAATGAGCCATGGCTTCATCACCGCCCTGACCGAGGAAATGAAAGGGATGCTGCCGAAAGATGTGCATGCGCAGGCTGTGGCAAGCCTTTCGGAGACCTCCGATCAGGCCCGCTTTGCCGAGGCGCTGGCACGGTTCTTCGAGCAGGGCATCGGCTGAGGCAGCTCAGCCCAGCGCCGCCAAGAGATCCATCACCGTGACCTGATCGAACTGAACATGGGCGGCCATCTCGGCCTCTGCCGCTGCGCTGTCATGCGCCTCAATCAACCCGGCCAGCCTGCGGTGGTCCTTGGCCGATTGCGCGATGGAACCGGGATAGCGATAGCGTGCCCGGTAATAGGCCATCAGTTTGCGCGCGTTCGTCTTGATCATCTCCACAAGGAAGGGATTGCCCGAGCCAAGCGCGATCACCTCGTGAAAGCGCAGGTTTAGCTGATAGTAGCCATCGGGATCGCCGTCGCCCTTCTCGGCCGCGTGCGCCTCGCAGGCAGAGACGATACGCTCCAGTTCCGCGGCTTGAGCCTTGGTCATGCGGCGCGCGGCAAGGCCCGCGGCCTGTCCTTCCAGTTTGGCGTGTACTTCGAGGATGGCAAGGAACTCCTCCAGCGTCGGCTTGAACAGCACCGCGCCCTTCCTCGGCAGACGGCGGATCAGCCCGGCGGTTTCCAGCTGGATCAGCACCTCCCGCACCGGCGTGCGCGAGACGTTGTGGCGCGCCACAAGACCCGCTTCGTCCAGCACATCGCCCGGGCTCAGCCGCCCGGCGTCGATATCGCTGAGGATCGCGTTGAGTAGCTGCTCGCTCTGCCCGGCCATGCCTGTTCCGTTCTCCCGCCTCTTTGGCTTTGGCCGCAGGATAGGGTGCCCCCCGGCCAGAGGCAACGGCGCCCGGCCCCGGCAGCCTGACAAGATCAGGCGGCGCCCATCCGCCCTTCCCGCATCCAGAGATACAGCGGCAGCGCTAGGGATAGGCCAACGGTGCAGCCTGCAGGTAGGACCAACCACCAGCGGCGCAGGCCCAGATCGCGGGCGTCCCGCCAGCTCCAGACCCAGAACACCAAGATCGACAAGAGAACATCGGCAGAGAACCCTGCCGCCGCGCCATTGGCAAACAGCCCCCGCAGAAAGGCCGGGATATCAACCCCGTTGAGGGCAAAGAAGGAGCCGAAGAACAGCCAGGGCACCAACGTGCCGATGATGGCTGAGACGGCATAGAATGTGCGCATCCGATCTCTCCTCACGAAGGGGGCGGAAGGCTCCCGCGCCCGCAGGACCACCAGCGGGGCCGGGTCGTCCCTGGCGGCCTTGGGCATGGCACCGTGCTTTGCACGTTGCAGCGCCGCGCCCTGCGCGGCGCCCGGCCCAACGGGCCTGCGTCCTTTTTCAAAAGGACCCGGCCGGGCGGGAGCCTCCCCGTATTGCCTGCCCTATTCTGACGGAACAGCGCCCCTGTATTTCGCCGTCAGCTCGGGCGCCAGCTCATCCGGTTCATAGACGCCCAGCAGGATGCCCTTGCGCGGCGCCTTGCCACGGCGTGCGGCAATCTGTTCATCCGACAGGGTGATGCGCTGGGACATGCGCAGCCCCCAGGCCAGCAACCGGTCGTACATCAGGTCGATCACCTCGGCATGCTCGGCGCTGGCGCCCAGATCCACCAGCTCGTCCGGATCGGTTTCCAGATCGAACAGCATCGGGCGCAGGCCACCTTCGGCATGCATGAACTTCCAGCGCCGGTCCACAACCATGAACAGCCGCGCATCCTTTGGCGCCAGCCCCAGCGTCTCGCAGATCGGGTTGGTGGCGTAATCGAATTCGGCCACCGCATGATCGCGCCACTCGGCTTCCTCCCCGCGCAGCAGCGGCATGAGTGAGCGTCCCTCCAGGATATGCGGCGCCGGAGCGCCGCCCGCGACCTCAAGGAAGGTGGGCAACAGGTCGATCGCCTCCACCAGCTCATCACAGGTAGTGCCCCGGGTGACATCAGCCTCGGCGCGCGGATCGTAGATGATCAGCGGCACCTTGATCGACGGTTCGTGAAACAGGTTCTTCTCGCCCATCCAGTGATCACCCAGATAATCGCCATGGTCCGAGGTCACCACGATCATCGTGTCCTTCATCCGCCCGGTCTCTTCCAGCCAGGCGAACAGTCGGCCCATCTGGTCGTCGGCCTGCTTGATCAGCCCCATGTAGGCGGGGATCACCCGCTCGCGCACTTCATCACGCGAGAATGTCTTGCCGATACGGTTGTTCATCATGCCGCCAAAGACCGGATGCGGATCTTCCCGCTCCGCTTCCGAACGCACCGCAGGCAGCACGTGTTCGGGTCCGTACATGTCGTGATAGGGCGCCGGGACGATATAGGGCCAATGCGGCTTGATATAACTCAGATGCGCGCACCAGGGCTGATCGCCCTTCGCCTCGGCCTGCGTGATGAACTCCATCGCCTGGGTGGTCAGCCAGGGGGTTTCGCTGTCTTCTTCGGCGATATTGGCGGGCTTGTCGGCATTGACCATGAACCAGCCCGAGGCGACGTCATTGCCCTCGACCCCGGCATTGGCAAAGTCGTTCCATGGGTTTTCGCCAGGATAGCCCTTGGATTTCAGGTATTCGTTATACGGGCTGCGCTTGGCGTCGTAGAACCCATCGGGCCCCTCGGCCCAAAGCCCGTCGTCGCGAATGACTGGATCAAAGCCGCATTCGCTCTGCCGTACCCCGATCACACTGTCGGGCGCTAGTCCCAGACGCTCCATCCCGTCGGCATCGGCCACCATATGGGTCTTGCCGATCAAATGGCAGCCCATCCCGGCGCGGCGCAGGTGATCGCCCATGGTCCATTCCCCAACCCGCAGGGGATAGCCGTTGAACTGCACCCCGTGGCTGGAAGGATAGCGCCCGGTATAGCTGGACATCCGCGACGAGCCGCAGGTCGGCGACTGCACATAGGCGCGGGTAAAGCGCACGCCCTTTGCTGCCAGCGCATCGATATGCGGCGTCTGCAGATGAGGGTGCCCCGCACAGCTGAGGTAATCGAACCTCAGCTGGTCAAACATGATGTAGAGAATATTCATCGGCGCTCCCCTCCCGTTGCTCCGCGATTTGTCCGCAAACTATTAAACAGGTGAAGCAAGAAGGCCAGCCGCAAAAGCCTAAGATCAGCGCGCCCGGCCTGTTGCCGCCGCGCCGCAACCGCAGCGCGAAATACAGGCGCGCCATTTCCACCGCTGCCGGGATGTGATCCCTGTTGCGGCGCAACGGATGCGCAGACAGAAAACGGAAAGACCCCCATGTCCGCAAAGCCCCAAACCAAACACCTCCTGCAGCTGCGCCCGGCAAAAACCACCGATTGCGCCGCGCTGGCGGCGCTGTCGATCGAGGTCTGGACCGGCACCTACCTGCGCGAAGGCGTCAATGACACCTTTGCCGCCTTTGTGCTGGAGGCCTTTACCCCCGCCCATTTCGCCGCGCTACTTCAGGACCCGGGTGAGACGCTGATCGTGTCGCAGAACCGGGTCGGGATCGATGGTTATATCCGGATCACCGAAGATCGCCCCTCACCAGTCGGCGGCACAAAAACCGAGATCACAACCCTTTACGTGCAGCCGCGCCACCACGGGCGAGGCATCGGACAGGCGCTGTTGCGGGCCGGGCTGGGCCATTGCCGCGCCAAGGGATTGGGCGCGCCGTGGCTCTCCACGAACTCCGAAAACACTCCCGCCATCGGGTTTTATCACCGTCAGGGATTTGCCTCGGTTGGCGAAACCGTCTTTGAGATCGACGGCACCGGCTATCCCAACACGGTGCTGCACTACACCGGCGATTGACCGCTCCGACCCTTTGCCTCAGCCCTCCAGCGCCGCCTGAAGCCTTTCGTAGCCACGCAGGAAATCCTCCTTGAAGGCCTGCACCACCGCGCCTGCGGACATGGCCTGCGTCATCAGACCAACGCCCTGTCCGACCCAATAGGTGGCCAGCTCCTGCGCGCCTGCATCGCCTGTCTGGCTCAGCTGGTCGATCCGCGCCAGCGCCGGTTCCGACACCAGCGTTTGCAAGGGCATCGGCAGCGGTTTGGGCGCGCCTTTCCCCTCCCAGGCCTCTGTCCAGCCGCTGACCAGCTGGCGCGAGGGCTTGCCGGTGCGCGACCGCGCCCGCACCGTATCGGCGCTGCTGGCCGCCAGCATCTTTTCCTTCAACACCGGGTTGGTCTCCGCCTCGGCGGTCGTCAGCCAGACCGAGCCGCACCAGGCCCCTGCCGCCCCCATCGCCATGGCGCCCGCCATCTGCGCGCCGCTGGCGATGCCGCCCGCCGCCAGCACGGGCACATCAGCGCCCATATCGGCGATGGACTGAACCACCTCGGGCACCAGCACCATGGTGGAAATCTCACCCGTGTGCCCGCCAGCCTCTCCGCCCGCAGCAACGATAATATCCACCCCGGCCGCGACCTGCGCGCGGGCGTGCTGCGCCGTGCCAACCAGCGCCGCCACGGCAACCCCATGCGCCTTGCCCATCTCCAGCATATCGGCAGGCGGCACGCCCAGCGCATTGGCAATCAGCGCGATGGGGTGGCGAAAGGCGACCTCCAGACTGCGCCGTGCCCCGTCCGCGCTGATATTGTCGCGAAAGACCAACAGCTTCTGCCGCCGCGCGTCCAGATCACCGGGATCAAGGCCCTTGTCGCGCAGCACCGAGGCGGCAAATGCCTTATGCCCCTCGGGCACCATGGCAAGGATCTGTTCGTCAGGAATGTCCTGCCCCTTGGCCTCGAACTTATTGGGCACGATCAAATCGACGCCATAGGGCCGCCCGTCCACGTGATCGTCGATCCAGCTCAGTTCCTCTTCCAATTGCTCGGGGCTCATCATCGCGGCGCCAAAGACGCCCATACCGCCCGCATTGGTGACGGCAGCCACCACATCGCGGCAGTGGGAAAAGGCAAAGAGCGGAAATTCAATGCCAAGCTGCTTGCACAGATCCGATTTCATGCCGCGCCGCCTTCCACGTCGATGGAAACCAACAGATCGCCTGCCTTGACCTGTGTGCCTGCGGCGACCGGAACCTCGGCCACCACGCCTGCAGCAGCGGCAAGGATTTCATGCTGCATCTTCATCGCCTCCAGCACCGCGAGGCGGCTGCCCGGCGTGACACTGTCGCCCGCCGCGACGCAGACCTCCAAGAGCGCGCCATGCATCGGCGCGGTGATCTGGCCATCAGCCTCTCCTGCTGCCGCGCTGGCCCCGGCGCGGATGCGCGTGACCTCGAAAATGCGCGCGCCCGTCGCCAGGAAAAGACAATCGCCCTCCATATGAGTGTGCCGCAGATCCGCGCGGGTGCCATCCACGCGCAGCGCGCTGTCCAGCCCGGTCACTTGATGCGACCACTCCCCCCCTGCGACGGTCAAGACACCGCCCATCTCGCTGAGCCTCAGATCATGGACCGCCTCACCGGCAGCGATCTTCAGCCGCGCTTGCAAAGCCCCTTGCGCGGACCAGCCAAGAAGCTCGGGCGCAACGCCACTTGCCCGCGCCGCCGCGGCCTGATCGGCGCGGTAGATCAGCGCCGCTGCTAGGGCGATCTCCGCCGATCCGAGCAGTGTGGTCAGATCCTCAAGCAGATGATCTGCAATGAAACCGGTGGTCGCTTTGCCTGCGGCAAACTCGGGATGGTTCAGCACCCTCAGCAGGAAATCGCGATTGCTCGCCGGGCCGAACAGCGCCAGATCCTTCAGTGCGCCGATCAGCCGTTCCAACGCCTCGGCCCGGGTCGCGCCATGGGCGATCACCTTTGCCAGCATCGGATCGTAAAAAGGAGAGACCTCCTGCCCGCTGACAATCCCTGCATCGATGCGGATGCCCACGCCCGTCGGCGCCTGCCAGAGGGCAATGCGCCCGGCCTGCGGCAGAAAATCCTGTGCGGGGTCCTCGGCATAAAGGCGCACCTCGATGGCATGGCCTGTCAGGGTTACATCCTCTTGCACGATCCCAAGGGGCTGCCCCCCCGCCACGCGGATCTGCAGCGCCACCAGATCCAGACCGGTGACCATTTCGGTGACCGGGTGCTCCACCTGCAGACGCGTGTTCATCTCAAGGAAGTAGAAGGCACCGCTGTCGTCCAGCAGGAACTCAACCGTCCCGGCGCCGACATAGCCAATGGCGCGGGCGGCCTCCACGGCGGCAGCCCCCATGCGGGCGCGCAAGTCTTCATCCAGCGCCGGGCTTGGCGCTTCCTCCACCACCTTTTGATGACGGCGCTGCACGGAACAATCGCGTTCGCCCAGATGGATCGTGTTGCCCTGACTATCAGCAAAGACCTGTATTTCCACGTGGCGCGGGCGGATCACCGCCTTTTCCAGGATCACCTCGTCTGATCCAAAGGCGGACAAAGCCTCGCTTTGCGCCAGCCCCAATGCGCCTGCAAACTCCGCTGGCGCCTCCACCAGACGCATGCCGCGCCCGCCGCCACCTGCTGCTGCCTTGATCATCACCGGATAGCCGATGCGCGCGGCCTCTGCCGCCAAGACATCCGCCGACTGATCCTCGCCCTCGTATCCCGGCACACAAGGAACCCCCGCCGCGATCATGCGGCGCTTCGCGGCAGCCTTATTGCCCATCAGCGCAATCGCCTCGGCACCGGGGCCAATGAAGATGAGGCCCGCCCCTGTGCAGGCGCTTGCGAATTCGGCGCTTTCCGACAGGAAGCCATAGCCCGGATGCACCGCCTGCGCGCCTGCCTCCTGCGCCGCCGCGATCAGCTTTTCGCCAGAAAGATAGCTGTCGCCCACTGGCCCCGCGCCAATGCAGATGGCGCGGTCGGCAAAAGCCACATGCGGGCTGGCGGCGTCCGCCTCGGTGTGGACCGCGATGCAGGTGATGCCCATGGCGCGGGCGGTTTTCATGATGCGCAGGGCGATCTCGCCCCGGTTGGCCACAAGGAGTGATGTGATCTGTGTCATGTCCGTCTCCCCCGTCATGCCCGCGCCACGCCAAAGGCGTTGGGCCGCAGATCGCGCGCCCGCCCTTCGACGCAGGTGGCAAGACAAAAGCCGATCACCCGGCGGGTGTCGCGCGGGTCGATCATCCCCATGTCGAGCATGTGCCCCGAGGTGTAAAACGCATCCGATTGCCGGTCGAAATGCGCGGTGATCTTGGCTCGCTGGGCGGCAAGTCGTTCCTCATCCACCGGAAATCCCTTGCGCGCGGCGGTGCGGCGGGCGACCTGTTCCATGGTCAGGGCAGCCTGTTCCCCGCCCATCACGCCGGTCATCGCGTTGGGCCAGGTGAACAGGAAGTCGGCGCCAAAGGCATGGCCGCACATGCCATAGTTCCCGGCCCCGAAACTGGCCCCCACATAGAGCGAGATCTTGGGCACCCGCAGGTTCGTCACCGCCTGAATCATCTTGGAGCCGTGCTTGATCATGCCACCGCGCTCATACTCGGTGCCCACCATGTAGCCGGTGGTGTTGTTCAGAAAAACAACCGGCGTGCCCGCCTGATCCATCGCCTGCAGGAAATGCGTCGCCTTGGTGGCGCCGTCCGGGTCGATGGGACCGTTATTGGCGAGGATCCCCACCGGCTGCCCCATGATGCGTCCTTGCAGGCAGAGCGTCGCGGACCCATAGCCCGGTTTGAAATCCAACAGGCGCGAGCCATCCACGATCCGCGCCGCGACCTCGCGCATGTCATAGGGCTTGCGGTAATCGACCGGCACAACGCCTGCGAGTTCATCGGGGTCGTATTGTGGCGCGTCATAGTCAGGACCCTGCGCAGCCCCCGAAGGCCAGCCCAGCCCCGCGACCACATCGCGGGCGATCTCGATCCCGTGGGCGTCATCCTCGGCGAGGTATTCCACCAGCCCGGTGACCTCGGCGTGCATCTCGGCGCCGCCAAGGTCGGCGTCCTTGGCGACCTCTCCGGTGGCGGCCTGCACCAGCGCGGCACCCGCCAGCATCGCCATGCCGTTGCCCTTGACCCCGATCACATAGTCCGACAGACCCGGTTGATAGGCGCCCCCGGCGGTCGATGCGCCGTGCAGCACCGTGATCACCGGAATGCCCGCCGCCGAGAGCCGCGCCAGCCCCGCAAACATGCCGCCGCCATGCGCCCAAAGCTCCACCGTATAGCGCATCAGATCGGCGCCCGCGCTTTCGACCAGATGGATAAAGGGCAGCTTCTGGCGGTGCGCGATCTCCAGCGCGCCCAGCGCCTTGTCCACCGATTTGCCGGTCATCGCCCCCGCATTGATCCCCGCATCATCGGCAAAGACCATGCAGCGCACACCCGAGACATAGCCGATCCCGGTGATGATCGAGGCACCGGGGATCGATGTCTCGGGATCCGGGTCATCCACGAGGTATGAGGCCATGTTGTAGAGTTCGACAAAGGGCATGCCGGGATCCAAGAGCGCCGAGACCCGTTCGCGCGGAGAAAGCTGGCCGCGCTTGTCAAAGACCGGGCGACGCTGCTCGGATTTTGCCGCCGCGCGGGCTTCCAGTGCGCGCATCCGATCCACCAGCGCCAGCATCTCGGCGCGGTTGGTCTGATAGGCATCGCTGGCCGGGCTTATCCGGCTTTGAAAGACTGTCATGTCACGGCTCCCTGTATCATCTTGCCTTGTCCCGCCCGGCCAACAGGCCGGGCAGCGCCCGTCCGCCCCCATGGGCGGGCGCTTCGCTTCCGCCCGCGGACGAGCTCTGCCCTTCTGGCTGACACCTCGTTATTCATCCCACCCCCTCAGCAGATCCGCATCCACCGGCACCGGGGCGGCCAGCAGCAGCTGGGCGTAGCCCTTGGCCTGCGGATCATTGCGCAGGGAGGACGTGCCGCCCCCGCCCAGCGCGCCGTGCAGCAGGATGTTCATCGACGCACTCCCCGGCAGGTAGAACCGCTCAATCCGGCCTTTGGTGAAATGACCAAAGACGCGGGTCAGGTGGTCCGCGTCCAGCGCGGACCAGATCCAGGGCATGAAGTCTGGGCGACGGGCAAGAATGCCAATATTGGCGATGTCACCCTTGTCACCGCTGCGCCCATAGGCCAGGCGCACGAGCGGCACCTCGACCACCCTATTCGCTGCCGAAGCTACCGGCAGCGCAGGGCGCCTGGGCGGATCGGCAGGCTGCGGCGCAGCCGCCGGGATCTCGACCTCTCCCGCCCCGTCACGCAGGGTGACCGACACCTGATCCTTTGGCGTGAGGTAGGAAAACAGCGCCAGCACCGGGCTGGGCCGGGGCCGTGTGCCCGCAAATCCTGAAAGGCCCGGCGGTGTGGCAAGACCCAGGCCGGTTGCCTCTTTCATGAAAAGGCCAATGGCGCGGGCATCGACGTGGCGCACCGCAATCTTGGCAGCGATCTCGCGCGCCGGGGCGCTTTGGCGCATCGCGCCGAACTGGCTTTCGGCGCCGATCAGCTCCACGCTGACATCGGTGAAATCGGGCGCGTTCATGCGGGTCAAAGCCGCCCGAGTTCGCGCTAGCGCCGCATCGGCAAAGGCCTGGGCCTTTTCCTCGGCCTCCAGCCCGTAGAAGGTGAAAATATGCCCGCCGCGATAGCCATCGGCATGGGTCAGGCAGGTTTTATAGGCCTCTGGCACGCCAAGGCCCTTGGCCCCGGCCACATGCACCCGGTTCGGAGCGGTCTCTGTCAGTGTCACATTCGAGAAGTCACAGATCACATCCGGCAGCACGTAGGCCTGCGGATCGCCGATCTCATAGAGCATCTGCTCGCCCACCGTGCCGCGCGAGACCAGCCCGCCGGTGCCTTCGGGTTTGGTCACATCAAAGGAGCCATCGGGGCAGACTTCGGCGATAGGATAGCCAATGCGGTCCAGCCCCTGCACCACATCGCGCCAATCGGTGAAATTCCCACCCGTGGCCTGCGGTCCGCATTCCAGGATATGCCCTGCCAGTGACCCGCCTGCGAGCCGGTCCAGATCCTGCGGCGCCCAGCCGAAATGATGGATGCAGGCGCCAAGGGTGACGGCGCTGTCGACGCAACGACCTGTAATGACGATATCAGCGCCCCGGTCCAGCGCGGCGGCGATGGGAAAGGCGCCAAGATAAGCGTTGATGCTGGCGATCTTGTCTTTGGGCGGGAAAGGCGCGCCGGAAAACATCTCGATCGGGCCTGTTGCGGCGATCTCTTCAGCCTGCCCGGTCAGATCGTCGCCTTCGATGATGGCCACTTTCAGCGACAACCCCTGCCGGGCGATTTCCTCGCGCAGGGCTGCAGCACAGGCGCCGGGGTTCACCCCACCCGCGTTGGAGATGATCCGCACACCCTGCGCCGCGATCTGGGACAGGTTGGGCGCCATGGCACCGCTGACGAAATCAGTCGCGTAGCCTGCGCCCGGATCCTTGGCGCGGGCGCGGGCCAGGATCGCCATGGTGATCTCGGCCAGGTAGTCATAGACGATGAAATCCAGCCCGCCCGCTGCCAGCAGTTGCGGTGTGGCCAGCGCAGCATCACCCCAGAAGCCGCTGGCGCCGCCGATGCGCAGAATATCCGCCATGTCCTCTCCCCCGTGACGCAATGCGCCTGTTTCAGGCCTAGCAAAGCTGTCGCGATGTCCCCCGCACCGCAACAGACCGATCGTTCTGTTTCAGCCTGCCTGAAAGCGCAGGCAGGCCGCAACAGAAAATCCGCGCCGATGGAAAAGGACGTTAAGTCATTCAGATTCCGACAATGTGTTACAGATTTTCCAATCACCTACCTTTTACGTTACATTTTGCTTGCCGCGAATCGCTGCTTTAATGTACACCGACTACACGGTCGGCTAATTTTTGAGCCAAACAGGAGACGCGAACCCCATGGATGCATTCATCTGCGATGCCACCCGGACCCCCATTGGCCGCTACGGCGGCGCCCTCAGCCAGGTCCGCACCGACGATCTGGCCGCTGCCCCGATTGCCGCGCTGGTCGCGCGCAACCCGGACGTTGACTGGGCCAGCATTGACGATGTGATCTTTGGCGATGCCAACCAGGCCGGGGAAAGCAACCGCAACGTGGCCCGCATGGCGGCCCTGCTGGCAGGCCTACCGGTGGATGTGCCCGGCACCACCATCAACCGCCTATGCGCATCCGGCATGGACGCAGTGGGCATGGCCAGCCGCGGCATCCGCGCCGGAGACTATGACATGGCCATCGCAGGCGGTGTCGAAAGCATGAGCCGCGCGCCCTTCGTGATGCCCAAGGCAACCAGCGCCTTTACCCGCGCCAATGCGGTTTACGACACCACCATCGGCTGGCGCTTCGTGAACAAGAAGATGCACGAGATGTATGGCACCGACTCGATGCCGCAGACCGCTGATAACGTTGCAGAAGATTATGATATCTCTCGCGAGGATCAGGACGCATTTGCCGCCCGCAGCCAGGCCCGCTGGGCCAGCGCACATGAGGCAGGCGTCTTTGCCGAAGAGATCACCCCGGTGACCATTCCGCAGCGCAAGGGCGATGCCCTGGTCGTGGACACCGACGAACACCCCCGCCCCGGCACCGGCGCCGACAAGCTGGCGAAATTGAAGGGCGTCAACGGCCCGGACAAGAGCGTGACCGCAGGCAATGCCTCGGGCGTCAACGACGGCGCCGCCGCCATCCTGATGGCGAATGAGGCAGCCGCGGCCAAGAACGGCCTGAAACCGATGGCCCGCATCGTCGGCATGGCCGCCGCCGGGGTAGAACCCCGCGTGATGGGCATCGGCCCGGTGCCCGCGACGCAAAAGGTTCTGGCCCGCACCGGCCTCACCATCGACCAGATGGACGTGATCGAACTCAACGAGGCCTTCGCCTCGCAGGGGCTTGCGACCCTTCGCGCCCTTGGCGTGGCGGACGATGCGCCCCATGTTAATCCCAATGGCGGTGCTATCGCCATCGGCCATCCGCTTGGCATGTCCGGCGCCCGGCTGGTGCTGACCGCCGCCTATCAACTGCAACGTACTGGCGGGCGCTACGCGCTGTGCACCATGTGCGTTGGTGTCGGACAGGGCACCGCCCTGATCCTTGAACGTGTGTAATCAGTAAGGGAGGAAACGCGCTATGTATGCTCAGATGGTGAAATCCGAGGCCACGCAAGACGACCCCGAAAAACTCGCCGCCTTTCAGGCGCGGATCGACCGGGGCGAAAAGATCGAGCCCAAGGACTGGATGCCCGAGGGCTATCGCAAGACGCTGATCCGCCAGATCGGCCAGCACGCCCACTCGGAAATCGTCGGTCAGCTGCCCGAAGGCAACTGGATCACCCGTGCCCCGACGCTGGAGCGCAAGGCGATCCTGCTGGCCAAGGTGCAGGACGAGGCGGGCCATGGTCTGTATCTTTACTGCGCGGCGGAAACGCTGGGCGTCTCCCGTGACGAGCTGACGGAAATGCTGCTGGATGGCCGCATGAAGTATTCCTCGATCTTCAACTACCCGACACTGAACTGGGCCGATATCGGCGCAGTGGGCTGGCTGGTGGACGGCGCCGCGATCATGAACCAGGTGCCGCTGCAACGGACCTCGTTCGGCCCTTACAGCCGCGCCATGATCCGGGTCTGCAAGGAAGAAAGCTTTCACCAGCGCCAGGGCTATGACGCCATCCGCAAGATGGCAGAAGGTACCCCTGAGCAGAAGAAGATGGCGCAGGACGCGCTGAACCGCCTGTGGTTCCCGTCGCTGATGATGTTCGGTCCCTCGGACAAGGATTCGGTGCACTCGGCGCAATCGATGGCCTGGAAGATCAAGATGAACACCAATGACGAACTGCGTCAGAAGTTCGTCGACCAGACCGTGCCGCAGATCGAATTCCTGGGTCTTGAGCTGCCCGATCCCGGCATCAAGTGGAACGAGGAACGCGGTCACTATGACTACACCGATCCCGACTGGTCGGAGTTCTTCGACGTGATCCAGGGCAACGGCCCCTGCAATACCGACCGTCTGGCCGCGCGCAATGACGCCTGGAAAGACGGCGAATGGGTCCGTGACGGCCTGCTGGCCCACGCCCAGAAGAAGGCCGCGCGCAAACACGCCGCCGAATAACCGACCCAAGCCTTATCTGCCCCCTGCCCAGTCCATCATAGACCTGCGGCAGGGTGGCCCCTCAGCCAGGAGGAACACCCCATGAAACATGAATGGCCCCTTTGGGAAGTCTTTATCCGCGGTCAGCATGGCATGAGCCACCGCCACGTCGGATCGCTGCACGCGCCGGACGCCGAAATGGCGATCAAAAACGCCCGCGACGTCTACACACGCCGCAACGAAGGCGTGTCGATCTGGGTTGTCGAGGCGAACAATATCGCCGCCTCTTCGCCCGGCGACAAAGGCCCGCTGTACGAGCCGTCGGAATCCAAGGTCTACCGCCACCCGACCTTCTTTGACATCCCCGAAGAAGTGGGGGCGATGTGATGACCCGCGAGGAAGCCTTTACTCAGTTCCTTTTGCGGATGGGTGACAACACCCTGATTCTGAGCCACCGCGTCAGCGAATGGTGTGGCCACGCGCCGGTTCTGGAAGAGGATATCGCGCTGGCCAATACCGCGCTCGACCTCATCGGCCAGACCCAGATGTGGCTTGGCCTTGCGGGCGAAGTGCAGGGGGAAGGCAAGAGCGCCGATGACCTCGCCTTCCTGCGCGATGTCTGGGATTTCCGCAACGTGCTGCTGGTCGAGGTGCCCAACGGCGACTTTGGCCGCACCCTGATGCGCCAGTGCCTGTTCGATGCCTGGCACTCGATCCAGCTGGGTCACCTGATGAAATCCAGTGACGAACGGGTCGCCGCGATTGCCGCCAAGGCCAGCAAAGAAGTCGCCTATCATCTGGAACGCTCGGCCGATACGGTCGTAGGTCTGGGCGATGGCACCGAGGAAAGCCACCGCCGCATGCAAGAGGCGCTGGACTACCTCTGGCCCTATGTGGGCGAGATGTTCCAGTCCGACGATGTGGATGCGGAGATGGTCAAGGCGGGTATCGCACCCGACCCGGCCTGCCTGCGGGGTGATTTCGATGCGCTGATCGGCCGGATCATGGGCGAGGCAACGCTGACCATCCCGGACAGTGCCTTTGGTCACAAGGGTGGGCGCACCGGCAAGATGCACACCGAGCATCTGGGCCACCTGCTGACCCATATGCAGTGGCTGCAGCGCGCCTATCCCGGCGCCAAGTGGTAACGACAACCGCATCACAGTAAGGGCACCCCCGGCCTCGGGTGGGGGTGAAGCCCCCTCCCGTGGGGGAGGTCGGGGGCTGCCCGGCCTATCGACCGGGCAAAGCTAAAGTGGAGTGAGCCACATGAGCCAAACAGTAGACAAGCCAAGCGTGGAGCAGATCTGGGAATGGCTGGACGCCGTGCCCGATCCGGAAATCCCGGTGATCTCTCTGGTCGATCTCGGCATCATCCGCGGTGTCGCCTGGGACGGCGATACGCTGGAGGTGGCTGTCACCCCGACCTATTCGGGCTGCCCTGCGACGGCGGTGATCAACATGGATATCGAAACCGCCCTGCGCGATCACGGGGTCGAGGACATCCGCCTCAAAACCCAGATCGCCCCGCCCTGGACCACCGACTGGTTGTCGGAAAAGGGCCGCGCCAAGCTGGAAGAATACGGCATCGCTCCGCCCCAGGCCGCAGGCGGCCCAGAAAAATGCCCCCATTGCGGCAGCAAGAACGTCACCCGTGTGAGCCAGTTCGGCTCCACCCCGTGCAAGGCACACTGGCGCTGTCAGGACTGCCTCGAACCCTTTGATTATTTCAAGTGCATCTGAGGAGACCTCCATGGCGCGCTTTCACGATCTAGAAGTCACCGATGTCCGCAAGACGATCCGCGATGCGGTTGTTGTCTCCCTGAAGCCCGCCAATGGCGCGGCGGCGGAGTTCGATTTCACCCAAGGCCAGTACCTGACCTTCCGCCGCGATTTCGACGGCGAGGAGCTGCGCCGCAGCTACTCGATCTGCGCGGGCAAGGAGGACGGCATCCTGCAGGTCGGCATCAAGCGCGTTGATGGCGGCGCCTTTTCGACTTGGGCCAATACCGACCTGAAACCCGGTGACACCCTGCAGGCGATGGCGCCGATGGGCACCTTCTTCACGCCGCTTGATGCTGGCGCCGAAAAATCCTATCTCGGCTTTGCCGGCGGATCCGGCATCACCCCGGTGCTGTCGATCTTGAAGACCACCCTGGCGGCCGAGCCAAATTCGACCTTCACGCTGGTTTACGCCAACAAGGGCGTCAACACGATCATGTTCCGCGAGGAGCTGGAGGACCTGAAGAACCTCTACATGGGGCGCTTCAACGTCATCCACATTCTGGAAAGCGATGCGCAGGAGATCGACCTCTTCACCGGTCTGGTGACCGAGGAGAAATGCGCCCAGCTGTTCGAGCACTGGATTGATATCGACAACGTCGACACCGCCTTTATCTGCGGGCCGGAACCGATGATGCTGGGCATCGCCGCAGCGCTGCGCACGGCTGGCCTGAAGGACGATCAGATCAAGTTCGAGCTCTTCGCCAGCGCCCAGCCCGGCCGGGCCAAGCGCAAGGCAAGCGCCGCCGATGCGGCCAGCAACGCGAACCAGACCTCTGCCGCGATCACCCTTGATGGCGCCACCCAGACCATCGAGATGGGCAAGGACACCACCATCCTGGATGCGGCGCTGGAGAACGCCATGGACGCGCCCTATGCCTGCAAGGCCGGGGTCTGCTCCACCTGCCGCTGCAAGGTGCTGGAAGGCGAGGTGGAAATGGTCACCAACCACGCGCTCGAAGATTACGAGGTCGAAAAGGGCTACGTCTTGTCCTGCCAGGCCTATCCTGTCACCGATAGGGTGGTCGTGGATTACGATCAGTAATGCATTTCATGGCGCGCCCTTCCGGGCGCGTCTGTGTTTAAGGGCCCGTTTCACAGGGCCGAATTCAGGGAGGATCAGATATGGCCGAGGACATGAGCCTCAGCAGCTATCTTGCGCAGGGCGGCAAGCTCACCAATCCATCCAACGTGCCGCCGCGCTATCGTGCGGAACTCTTGAAACTGATGGCGACCTTTGTCGACAGCGAGCTCGCCGGGGCGGCGGGCTTTGCCGATATCATCAACGAAGGTCCCGGCATCAAGGCCCGCATCGCCGCCGCCAAGATCGTGCTGGAGAAATCCGACAATGCCGACAAGGTGCTGCGGATCATGGGGGAATTCGGCGCCGACACCGAGGCCTACGCCGATCACCACCCCTGGACCGCGCGGCTGACCCGCGATGCCGACATCGGCCAGAGCCGCAGCAAGCACGACATGCGCCTTGCGGTGTTCAACTACCCGCTGGAAGGCTGGCTTGACGCAGTGGTGATGAACCTTCTGATGGGTCGCGCTGTCACGGTGCAGCTTGGGGAGTTGTCGCAGGTCTCCTACCAGCCGCTGGCCGAGGCTTTCCGCAGCATCGCCCCGATCGAGCAGCGCCATGCCGAGCTGGCCGAAGAGGGGCTGACCCAGCTGGTAGAGAACGGCGAGACAGCGCAGGCGCAGGAAGCGGTGGACTACTGGTGGCCCCGCGTTGCCGCCTCTTTCGGCTCGCAAACCTCGGAGAAATTCGACGGGCTGCGCGCGATGGGCCTGCGCCATGACACCAATGCCGAGCTGCACGACCGCTGGGCCGCAGACGCGGGTGCGATCCTTGGGAAGCTGGGCCTGACACCGGGCAACTGAGCCGCTCCGGTCCCCCAATTCGGCGCAGGTCCCGACGCAGGGTCCTGCGTGGTCTCCCAGAAAAGCGCCCATATAGTCAGGCGGGCAGGCAGGCGGGGCACTCCCGCCCGGACGCGGTGCATCGCAGATGCGCCTTGTCCCCTTGGGCCGGGCGCGCGCCGGGCGGCGCGCGCAAAGCGCCCGATCCTCGGTGTTTTCCCATTTGTTTCGCGTGCGAAACAGCTTGCCAGCTCCTTGTCCCGGCGCGCAGTGGCAACGCAACACCTCCACAGCCCCCACACACCCATGTGCAAAGAAGCGCCGACCGGGCACTGGACCTTGCCGGAAGAGCCTCCTAGTGTCCCGGGGACGCAAGACATTTTGAAAGGCCCCGATCATGGCAGCTGGCAGCACCATCCACACCTACTTCAACGGTCAGTGGCACGACGGGGACGTGCCAATCATGTCCGCCGCCGACCACGCGGCCTGGCTTGGCTCTTCGATCTTTGACGGGGCGCGGCTGTTTGACGGGGTGACGCCGGATCTGGATCTACACTGCGCCCGCGCCAATGCCTCGGCCTCGGCGCTGATGATGAAACCCACCGTCTCGGTCGAGGATATGGTGGAGATCACCCGCGAGGGGCTGAAACGCTTTGCCCCCGGCGCTGCGGTCTATATCCGCCCGATGTACTGGGCCACCGATGGCGATGCGACGATGATTGCGCCCGAGCCGGAGACCACCAAGTTCGCGCTCTGCCTGGAAGAGATCCCGATGGCCCCGGCGGATGCCAGCGCCACGCTGACCCGCACCCAGTACCGCCGCCCGGTGCTGGAGAACGCCGTAGTCAACGCCAAGGCCGGCTGCCTTTACCCCAACAACGCCCGCATGCTGCGCGAGGCCCGGGCCAAGGGCTTTGCCAACGCGCTGGTGCAGGATGCCATGGGCAACGTGGCCGAAACCGCCACCGCCAATATCTTCATGGTGCGCGACGGAGAGGTCTTTACCCCCATCGCCAACGGCACCTTCCTGGCCGGCATCACCCGCGCCCGTCACATCAAGAACCTGAAGGCCGACGGCGTCACCGTGCATGAAACCGTGCTGAGCTTTAAGGACTTTGAGGAGGCCGACGAAGTCTTCATGTCCGGCAACATGAGCAAGGTCACCCCGGTCACCGCTTTCGACGACCGTCAGTATCAGATCGGCCCCATGGCCCGCCGCGTGCGCGAGATGTATTGGGACTGGGCTGCCACGCATGGGTGAGTGGCGGCAAAGCTTTCTGACCATCGCCGTCGGCGGGGTCGGAGCTTTGATCGCCTCCCTGATCCATATGCCGATGGCCCTGCTGGCCGGGCCTGCCATCGCCGTCAGCCTTGCCGGGCTCTGGGGCGCACCGATGGATATCGCGCCCCGGCTGCGGGATGCGGCGTTTCTGGTGATGGGGCTCAGCATCGGTTCGATGGTCAGCCCCGAAAGTTTTGCCGCCATGATGCGCTGGCCAGTGGCCTTTGGCCTGCTGGCGGCCCTGACCATTGTCACGCCCTTCGCCGGGCGTAGCCTGGTGCCCCGCATCCTGCCGTTTGAACGACACGAATCCTTTCTCGCCGCCGCGCCCGGGCATCTGGGGCTGGTGATCGCGCTGGCGGACAGCCTGTCTCTGTCCCTGACGCGGCCGATGGTGCTGGCCTCGATCCGGTTGATGTCGCTGACCCTGCTGGTGCCGCTGGGGGCAACCATTGCGGGGATGGAGATCGGTTTTGGCCTGCCGGGCAGCGCTGCGGTGACACCACTGGGCTGGATCGCGATCCAAATCGCCATCGCCCTTGCTATCGCGCCGCTGCTGCGCCGGATCAAACTGCCCGCCCCGACGCTGATTGCCGGGATAACCGTCGCTGCGACGACCCATCTTGGCGGCTGGACTGCGGGCGGGTTGCCCGGCTGGGGGGCGCAGGGCGCGCTGATCCTGATGGGCAGCCTTATCGGGGGACGCTTTACCGGCATGAGCTGGCGCGAATTGCAGGGCAGCCTGCTGGCGGGCGGCGTGATCGTCCTTCTGACCTGCGGGCTGGCAGCGATAGCGGCCCTGCCGGCGGCCTATCTGTCGGGCCTGCCGCTGTTGGATGTGCTGCTGGGATTTTCCCCCGGCGGGCTGGAAACCATGATCATTCTCGGCGCCGCGCTTGGCGCCGATCCTACCTTTGTCGCGGCGGCGCATCTGTTCCGCCTGATGGTGCTGGCGGTGGTCCTGATGCTCTACGCAACCCGGGTGGCAAACAGCGCCGCACTGAAAAGCAATGGACAGGACGCGGCCCCTCGGGCAGATTGATCAGGATTGTGGAGGCTACAGATGCGCAAATTTCTGGTTGTGCTGGATGACAGCCGCGAATGTCTGAACGCCATGCGGTTCGCCGCGATGCGGGCGGCCCGCACCGGTGGCGGGGTGGCGATCCTGTCGGTGATCCCACCCGATGAATTCAATCACTGGATCGGCGTGGGCGAGGTCATGCGCGAAGAGGCCCGCGAACGCATCCATGCCCATTTCGAGGTTTTCGCCAAATGGATGCGCGACCGTCAGGGGGTGGATCCGGAGCTGATCATCCGCGAAGGCGAGGCCGTGCCCGAGATCCTGGCCCAGATCGAAGCCGATCCCGACATCGGCGTTCTGGTGCTGGGCGCGGGCACCGACCGCAAGGGGCCGGGACCGCTGGTAAACCAGCTGAGCAAGACCTCGGGCAGCCTGCCGGTGCCAATCACCATCGTGCCGGGCGATCTGTCCAAGGACCGGCTGGAAGCGATTACCTGAGCCCCCAATTGCTGCCGCTGTTTCCTGATGCACAGATGGCTCTGGTAATTTAGAACCGTTCCAAACCTTGACTTGTGCGGCCACGGCGCGCATATCTCCTGCAGACCAACGGAGACCCGAAATGTTCATTCAGACCGAATCCACGCCCAACCCGGCGACGCTGAAATTCCTTCCGGGGCAGACCGTTCTGGAGGCAGGCACCGCCGATTTCGCCAGCCCCGAAGCGGCAGAGAGCTCTCCTCTGGCCAGCCGCATCTTCGCCGTCAGCGGCGTCACCGGCGTGTTCTTCGGCAATGATTTCGTCACCGTCACCAAGGCCGACGACGTCGAATGGGATCACATCAAACCTGCCATCCTGGGCGCGGTGATGGAGCATTACCAATCCGGCCAGCCGGTGATCAGCGCGGGCGGTGAGCAGGCCTCGGGCCATGCCGAACACAGCGGCGAAGACGGTGAAGTCGTGAACCAGATCAAGGACTTGCTGGACAGCCGCGTGCGCCCGGCAGTGGCCCAGGACGGCGGTGACATCACTTTCCACGGCTTTGAACGCGGCGTCGTCTACCTGCATATGCAAGGCGCCTGCGCGGGTTGTCCCTCCTCGACGCTGACCTTGAAAATGGGCATCGAGAACCTGCTGCGCCACTACATCCCCGAAGTCACCGAGGTCCGCCCGGTCGCCGTCTGAGCGGCAGGACAGACCCGTCGCCATGCTGGCGACCTGAAAGGACAGAGGATGACAACCGAACCACTGGTTCTGGGCTTTGACACATCGGCCGCGCATTGCGCGGCCGCTTTGCTGCGCGGTGACACCCTTGTTGCCGAGGCGCTGGAGCCGATGACACGCGGGCAGGCCGAACGGCTGATGCCGCTGCTGGAAGAGGTGCTGGCGACAGGCGGCGCCACATGGGCGGATCTGGATGCCATCGGTGTCGGCGTCGGCCCCGGCAATTTCACCGGTATCCGCATCGCCGTTTCCGCCGCCCGAGGTCTGGCGCTGGGTCTTGGCGTTCCGGCCGTGGGCATCGACGGTTTTGACGCCCGCGCCGCCACAGGAACCCTGCCCGGCATTCCCGCCCCGCGTGATCAGGTCTATGCCGCCCTGCCGGATCAGGCACCGCGTCTGATGCCCCGCGAGGAAGCCGAAGAAGCCGCGCGCGGTGCCGGGCTGACCTTTGCGCCCGAGGCCTCTCCCGCAGGGCTGGCCGAGGCGATCGCGCGTCTGGCAGCCGCCCGGATGGATCAGGACACCGCCGCCCCCGCGCCCCTCTATCTGCGCGCTGCCGATGCCGCGCCCGCGCGCGATACTCCGCCTGCGCTGATCGATGGCTGACGCCGTGGCCCCTGCCCCAGCCACAGACGACATGGCCAAGACCCACGCCGCGGCCTTTACCCAGTCGCGCCCCTGGAGCGCTGCGGAATTCGCCGATCTGCAGGACAGCCCCCTGACCTTTGCAATCGGTGATGCCCGCTGTTTCGCCCTTGTCCGCGTCATCGCGGATGAAGCCGAGCTGTTGACCATCGCCACCCACCCCGCGCACCAGCGCCAGGGTCTGGCCCGGCAGGTGATGCAGGACTGGCAGGATCTCGCCCGCACACGCGGCGCCACCGAAGCCTTTCTGGAGGTGGCCGCCGACAATGCCCCGGCGCAGGCGCTGTATGACGCATGCGGATTCGCCACTTGCGGCACCCGGCCCGGGTATTATGCCCGCAAAGGCGCCGCCCCTGTGGACGCGGTGCTTATGCGGTGCAGCTTACGTTAGGCCACCCGTATGGAATTCCACCGTTTGGTCAAAAAGCGGTTGACCCTGCCGCGATGCTGCGGGCTAAATTGCCGCACCTCTATTCGTCCCGGTCACATAACGCACCGGGCAGCCCAACGGCGGCTGTGACAATCATAAAACACAACTGGGAGTATTCTAATGAGCCTGATGAAAACCCTGATGGGCGGCTCGGCCGCACTGGCCGTCACTGCGGGCGCGGCCCTGGCGGATCCGGCGCTGATCTTTGACCTTGGCGGCAAATTCGACAAATCCTTCAACGAAGCGGCGTTCATGGGCGCAAAACGCTGGGCCGATGAAACCGGCGGCAGCTTCCGCGAAATCGAACTGCAGTCCGAAGCCCAGCGCGAGCAGGCCCTGCGCCGTTTTGCCGAAGCGGGCTCCAACCCGATCGTGATGGCGGGCTTTGCCTTTGCTGACGCTCTGGGCCAGGTGGCTGCCGATTACCCGGACACCAAATTCACCATCATCGACATGGTCGTGGACGCGCCCAACGTGCGCTCGGTTGTCTTCAACGAGCACGAGGGCTCCTACCTCGTCGGCATGATGGCGGCTGAGGCCTCCAAATCCGGCACCGTCGGCTTCATCGGTGGCATGGACATCCCGCTGATCCGCAAATTCGCCTGTGGCTATGCCCAGGGCGTGATGGCCGCCAACCCCGACGCCAAGGTGATCGCCAACATGACCGGCACCACCCCGGCGGCCTGGAACGACCCGGTAAAAGGCTCCGAACTGACCAAGGCGCAGATCAGCCAGGGCGCTGACGTGGTCTATGCTGCGGCAGGCGGCACCGGCGTGGGCGTTCTGCAGACCGCTGCGGATGAGGACATCCTGTCCATCGGCGTGGACAGCAACCAGAACCACCTGCACCCGGGTAAGGTACTGACCTCGATGATGAAACGCGTGGACAACGCGGTTTACGAGGCCTTCAGCGATGGCGCTGACATGGAAACCGGTTTCTCGGTCATGGGGCTGGCCAATGGCGGCGTCGGCTACGCGCTCGACGACAACAACGCACCGCTGGTTTCGGACGAGATGAAAGCCATGGTGGACGCTGCAGCAGCCAAGATCGCCTCGGGCGAGCTGAAGGTACATGACTACATGTCCGACGACAGCTGCCCGGCGCTGTCGTTCTGATCGGCAACCGCTCTGGCCCGGCCTGAAAAGGCATAGCCAGAGCCCACTTTACCCGGAGGCTGCCGCAACGCCGCCTCCGGGTTTGGTTTTTCCATCCCATCCGAGGGACGCACTGCCGCACCGGTATCCGCCCCCTGCGCATCACCCCGGCACCAACCGGTCCGCGCCCCCGCATGTTGAGGAGCCAGAATGACGGCACCAGCGATTGAACTGAAAGGCATCTCCAAGGCCTTTGGCCCCGTCCAGGCCAACAAGGACATCTCCATCAGCGTCGCCCCCGGCACGATCCACGGGATCATCGGCGAAAACGGCGCCGGCAAATCCACCCTGATGAGTATCCTTTACGGCTTTTACAAGGCCGACAGCGGCGAGGTCTGGATCAACGGCAAGAAGACCGAGATCCCAGACAGCCAGGCCGCCATTTCCGCCGGGATCGGCATGGTGTTCCAGCATTTCAAGCTGGTCGAGAATTTCACGGTGCTGGAAAACATTGTTCTGGGCGCCGAGGACAGCGGGCTGTTGATGCCCTCGCTGACCCGCGCCCGCAAGGAACTGAAGGCGCTGGAAGAGGAATACGAACTCTTCGTGGACCCGGACAAGCGCATCGACGAGATCGGTGTCGGCATGCAGCAGCGGGTCGAGATCCTGAAGGCGCTTTACCGCAAGGCCGAGATCCTGATCCTGGACGAACCCACCGGCGTTCTGACCCCGGCAGAGGCCGACCAGCTGTTCCGCATCCTCGACCGCCTGCGCGCCGAGGGCAAGACGATCATCCTGATTACCCACAAGCTGCGCGAGATCATGGAGGCGACCGACACGGTCAGCGTCATGCGCCGCGGCGAGATGACCGCAACGGTAAAAACCGCCGAGACCAGCCCCGAACATCTGGCCGAGCTGATGGTGGGCCGCAAGGTGCTGCTGCGCGTGGACAAGGTCCCCGCGAAGCCCGGCAAGCCGATCCTGGAAGTCGAGAACCTGCGCGTCGTGGACGAGGCAGGCGTCGAGCGCGTCAAGGGCATCGACCTCAATGTGCGCGCCGGAGAGATCCTCGGCATCGCCGGTGTGGCGGGCAATGGCCAGTCGGAGCTGCTGGAGGTGCTGGGCGGTATGCGCCCCGGCACCGGCACGATCCGCCTCAATGGCACACCGCTGCCCCTGTCCGGCGCCGGATCGGACGGGCGGGCACGCCGCGCCGCCCATGTGGCCCATGTCCCCGAAGACCGACAGCGCGAGGGGTTGATCATGGATTTCCACGCCTGGGAAAACGTCGCCTTTGGCTATCACCACGCGCCGGAATACCAGCGGGGCCTTCTGATGGACAACGCCGCCCTGCGCGCCGACACCGCTGCGAAGATGGAGAAATTCGACGTGCGCCCGCCGGATCCCTGGCTGGCCGCCAAAAGTTTTTCCGGCGGCAACCAGCAGAAGATCGTCGTCGCCCGTGAAATCGAGCGCAATCCCGACCTCTTGCTGATCGGCCAGCCCACCCGCGGCGTCGACATCGGCGCCATCGAATTCATTCACAAGCAGATCGTCGCCCTGCGCGATGATGGCAAGGCGATCCTTCTGGTCTCGGTCGAGCTGGAAGAGATCCTGTCCCTGTCTGATAGGGTGGCGGTGATGTTTGACGGTATGATCATGGGCGAACGCGCCGCCGATCAGACCGATGAAAAGGAACTGGGCCTTCTGATGGCCGGTGTCGCGGGGGAGGCCGCGTAAATGGAAAAAATGCCGAAATGGGCCGATGTGGTCCTGATTCCGCTGATCAGCCTGATACTGGCTGCCTTCCTGTCGGCTCTGGTCATTCTGGCCATCGGCGAGGACCCACTCGCCGCGGTCAAGATGATGGTGACAGGCGCGCTCGGCTCCACCTACGGCTGGGGCTACACGCTGTACTATGCAACCAATTTCCTATTCACCGGCCTTGCGGTCGCCGTCGCCTTCCACGCCCGGATGTTCAACATTGGCGGCGAAGGTCAGGCGATGCTGGGGGGGCTTGGCGTTGCGCTTGTCTGCCTTTACATCCCCTGGCCTCACTGGTCTCTGGCTCTGATCTTTGCCTCCCTAGGCGCTGCCCTCTTTGGGGCCGCCTGGGCTGCCATACCGGCCTATCTTCAGGCCAAGCGCGGCAGCCATATCGTCATCACAACCATCATGTTCAACTTCATCGCAGCCGCGGTTCTGAACTATATGCTGGTCAATGTGCTGAAGCCCGCAGGGGCCATGGATCCAGCCACAGCCCGCTTTGCCGAAGCTGTTCACCTGCCAAGCCTGCACGAGCTTCTGGCCCCATTCGGTATCGCCTTTTCCAAATCGGCACCGGCCAACGTGAGCCTTCTGGTCGCCGTTGCCGCCTGCGTGGTGGTCTGGCTGCTGATCTGGCGTACGCGGCTGGGGTATGAAATCCGCGCCTATGGCCATTCCGAACCCGGCGCTCTTTATGCCGGAATCTCTCCGGTGAAGATCATCATGATCTCGATGCTGATCTCGGGTGGGCTTGCGGGCATGATGGCGATCAACAACGTCATGGGCGAGGCCGAGCGTCTGGTTCTGAACTCTACCGAGGGCGCTGGTTTCATCGGCATCGCCGTGGCGCTGATGGGGCGCAACCATCCCTTTGGCGTTTTCCTGGCCGCCATCCTCTTTGGCTTCCTCTATCAGGGCGGCGCGGAACTGGCGCTCTGGACCTCGATCCCGCGCGAATTGATCGTCGTCATTCAGGCACTGGTCATCCTCTTTACCGGCGCGCTGGACAATATGGTGCGGATACCGCTTGAAAAGATCTTCCTTGCATTGCGGAAGGAGAAAGCCTGATGGAATTCCTGACCATAATTCAGGTGCTGGACAGCACCGTCCGTCTGGCGACGCCGCTGCTTCTGGCCTGCCTGGCCGGCCTGTTCTCAGAGCGCGCGGGCATCTTTGACATCGGCCTTGAAGGCAAGATGCTGATGGCCGCCTTTCTGTCCGCTGCGGTGGCCGCAGTCACCGGCAATGTCTGGCTGGGACTGCTCGCGGGTATCGCCTCCTCGCTGGTGCTGGCCGGGCTGCACGGGGTCGCTTCGATCACCTTCCGGGGCAACCAGTTGATTTCCGGGGTTGCCATCAACTTTCTGGCCGCAGGCATGACCGTGCTGATCGCCCAGGATTGGTTCCAGCAAGGCGGGCGCACGCCTTCGCTGCTGCGCGAAGGACGCTTTGGCGGTCTTGAACTGCCCTTTGCCATCGGCCCCAGCGACGCCGAGGCAGCGGGCCGCCCCCTGTCCGAACTGATCGCCGAAGCGGGCATGTTCCAGCAGGTCTATTCCGAGCTGCTGTCGGGGCATTCCATCCTCGTCTATGCCGCCTTCTTCGCGGTGCCGCTCACCTGGTGGGTTCTGTTCCGCACCCGTTTCGGCCTACGTCTGCGCGCGGTCGGGGAAAACCCGGCAGCGGTGGACACGGCCGGTGTTTCGGTGGTGGGGCTGCGGTTTGCCGCCGTTGCGATCTGCGGCCTTCTGTGTGGCATCGCGGGCGCCTATCTTGCGACGGCCCTGCAGGCCGGTTTCGTGAAAGACATGACCGCCGGTCGTGGCTTCATCGCGCTGGCGGCGCTGATCTTTGCCAAATGGCGGCCCTGGCACGCGATGGGCGCCTGCCTGCTGTTCGGCCTGTTGCAGGCGGTCGCGTTGCGGTTCCAGAATATCGAACTGGGCAGCGTTACCATCCCGGTGCAGGTGATGGATGCCCTGCCCTATATCCTGACCGTGGTGATCCTGGCCGGTTTCGTCGGCAAGGCCATTCCGCCCCGCGCGGGCGGCGAACCTTACGTGAAGGAGCGCTAAGAGCGCACCGCTCACACAGCCGCATGACCCAGTCAAACCGCCCGGCCCCACGCCGGGCGGTTTTGTGTTTTGCACGTGCCCTTCCCCCTCAGTCGAGGTGATAAGTCCAGATTGATCCCGATTATCGGTCCTGAATGCTGCGGGGCGGCATCGCCAGTTGATTTTGCACCGGCAAAGGGGTCTAAATTGAGTATGCAGATCTACCTTCCCATCGCCGAGGTTTCGGTCAATGCCTTCCTTCTTCTGGGGCTGGGTGGGCTGGTGGGTATCCTTTCCGGGATGTTCGGCGTCGGCGGTGGATTTCTGATGACGCCGCTGCTGTTCTTCATCGGCATTCCGCCCGCCGTAGCGGTGGCGACCGAGGCCAACCAGATCGTCGCTTCCTCTTTTTCCGGCGTCCTTGCTCATTTTCGAAGGCGTACCGTCGATATCAAGATGGGGCTTGTGCTGCAGGCCGGTGGTCTGCTTGGCGCCGCGCTCGGCGTGGTGGTCTTTAACCATCTGAAACAGATGGGTCAGGTCGATCTGCTGGTGAAGCTCTGCTACGTTGTCTTCCTTGGCGTCGTTGGCGGGTTGATGTTCATCGAAAGCCTCAGCGCCCTACGCAAATCCCGCAAATCGGGCGGCGCGCCCGCAGCGCGGCGGCAGCGCAGCTGGGTGCATGCCCTGCCCTTCAAGATGCGGTTCCGCACCTCCGGGCTTTATATCTCGGTGATCCCGCCGGTTCTGGTCGGCGTCGCTGTCGGCATTCTGGCCGCGATCATGGGCGTGGGCGGCGGTTTTATCATGGTGCCCGCGATGATCTATATCCTCGGCATGCCGACCAAGGTGGTGGTCGGAACCTCGCTGTTCCAGATCATCCTCGTCACCGCCTTTACCACCATGCTGCACGCCACGACCAACTTTACCGTGGACATCGTGCTGGCCGTGCTCCTATTGGTTGGCGGCGTCGTCGGGGCACAGATCGGCACCCGCATCGGCACCTATCTCAAGGCCGAACAGCTGCGGATCCTGCTGGCACTGATGGTGCTGCTGGTCTGCGGTAAACTGGGGCTTGAGCTTCTTATTCAGCCGGACGAGCTGTTCTCGCTCGGCGTGGCAGGAGGTCACTGATGACGCCGCTCTTCCGCCTGTTGCTAATTGCCCTGCTCAGCCTTCCTGCGGTTCTCGCTTCCCCGGGTCGCGCTAACGAGCGCGAAGCGGTTGTGCTTGGCCTCAGCCAGAACCGCGTCGCCATTACTGCTGATTTTGACGGCTCTGAAATTCTGGTTTTTGGCGCGGTGAAACGCGACACTCCGATCCCGGCGGATGCGCCGCCGCTCGAAGTGATCGTCACCGTGTCCGGCCCCTCCGCCCCGGTCACCGTGCGTCGCAAGGAAAAGAAGCTTGGCATCTGGGTCAATGTCGACAGCGTGCTGGTCGACTCCGCGCCTAGCTTTTACGCCGTAGCCACCAGCGCCCCCTTCGGCGCGGTGCTGACGGATATCGAGGACCTGCGCCACAAGGTATCGGTCGAACGCGCCATCCGATCGGTCGGGGCCGCGATGAACATCCGCGGCGCCCAGGATTTTGCCGAGGCCGTGGTGCGCATCCGCCGCGAGGAAGGGCTTTACTCCCTACGGCCCAGCACCGTCACCGTGGACCAGCAAACCCTGTTCCGCACCGCGATCGACATGCCCGCGAACCTGACCGAGGGCGCCTATACCACCCGCGTGCTGCTGACCCGCGGCGGCGAGGTGGTCTCCAGCTATGAAACCGCAATCGACGTGCGCAAGGTCGGGCTGGAGCGGTTCCTCTACGCCCTCTCGCGCGAACGGCCCTTCATTTACGGGATCATGTCACTGGTTATTGCCGTCCTTGCCGGCTGGGGCGCCTCGGCAGCCTTCCAGCTGCTGCGCGACCGGTAGGAGCGTCAATTCATGCCGTTTCGCAGTCTAAACAGCCAGTCGGATTGCCACCTTGGCAATCAGATGTATCGCGCAATGGGACAGCAAGCATGATCGCCTATGTCACCGTCGGAGCTGACGATATCACGCGTGCCAAACAGTTCTATTCTGCCTTCCTACCGGCCCTTGGCTATGGGCTATCGGAGGGGCCTGAAGGTCTAAGCTACGCCCTGCCAGTGGAGCCGGGCCAGTCTCCCGCTCTGCCTGATTTCTACGTCAAACCGCCCTTCGATGGAGAGGCGGCCTCGGCTGGCAATGGCGCCATGGTGGCCTTTGAGGCGCGCAGCCAGGAACAGGTGCGCGCCCTCCACGCCGCCGCGCTGGCCGCAGGTGGCTCTGACGAAGGGCCGCCAGGATTTCGTGACACCTATGGCCCCCGGTTCTTTGTCGGCTACTTGCGCGATCCACAAGGCAACAAGATCGCATTGTTTTCCAGCAACCCGAACGAGCCGGGACGAGACGGTTAGCCCAGGTCTTCAAGGGCGACAGGATCACGACCACTCGAAACAGGCAGCGCGCCATGCGCGGTGCCGGGCCCAACGGGATGAGAGCTGCGTCCGCAGACCGAAGACGGGCGGGAGCGCTCCCCCGCCATGTCCCCTGCCCTGCCTTGATCAGCCGCGGCCGATATAGGGCATCTTGGTGGCCATCACCGTCATGAACTGCACATTGGCCTCCAGCGGCAATTCAGCCATATGCAGCACCGACCGCGCCGCATCCGCCACATCGAAAGTGTCCATCGGCGCCGCCTCGGGATTGGCCTCGGCATGGCGATGGGCCAGATCCTCCACCATTGGGGTGCGGGCATTGCCGATGTCGATCTGCCCGCAGGCGATGTCAAAGGGCCGACCGTCCAGCGAGATGCTGCGCGTCAGCCCGGTGATCGCCGATTTGGTGGCAGCATAGGGCGCCGAGCCGGGACGCGGCACATGGGCAGCGATGGAGCCGTTGTTGATGATCCGTCCGCCCTGCGGTGCCTGATGGCGCATCTGCCGAAAGGCCGCCCGCGCCGCCAGGAACATGCCCGTGAGGTTCACATTGACCGAGGCATGCCAGTCCTCCAGCGCGATCTCATCGATGGTACCGGGCGGCGTGAAGATACCCGCGTTGTTGAACAGCACATCCAGCCGTCCGGCCTGCATGGCAAAGCTGTTGACCGCATGATCCACGGCAGTGGCGTCGGTCACGTCCGCAGGCAGCACATAGGCCCGGTCGTGCCCCAGCGCCACATCCGCCAGCTTGTCCGCGCGCCGGGCCAGCAGGCCCACGGTCCAGCCTTGGGTCAGGAACTGTTCGGCCACCGCCCGGCCAATGCCCGAGCTGGCGCCGGTGATCAGGATTGTCTTGTTGCTCATAACGCGGTTTCCTCCTCTGCCTCGAGTGTCAGCGCCGCCACCGGTGCGGCGCGCAGATCGTCCACCCGGAGCGGACCGGTGGGTTTGGCGAGCCGGTTGCGCACCACCCAGATCAGCCGTTCCTGCGCCCTGGTAATCGCCACATAAGCGAGCCGCTTCCACAGCGGCTGGCCGGCCTCGACCCGGCCCATGCGCGCAGCAGCATAGATATCGGGGGCAAAGACCTGCGCGGTCTCCCATTGCGAGCCCTGCGCCTTGTGAATGGTCACCGCCGCCCCATGCAGAAAGGTCGCCCCCATGCGCGCGGCATAGGGGATAAAGGGTTCTTCCTCGTCCGGTTTTTCGATCTTCACGATGGAGGCGGCCGAGACCTGCGGATCCTCGGCGCCCATCACGTGCAGGCGGGAAAATCCGGGTTTGCGGCCGGGGCCGAGGTAGATCACCTGCGCCCCCTTGATCAGCCCGCGGGCCTCAAGATCAAGACGTTTCTTGCGGTGTTTCAGCGGCAATTCGATGCCATCGCAGATCAAAGGTTCGCCTTCGATCAACGCATCCTCGGGGGCGCCATGGACGCTGCGGAAGGCGTTGATCAGACGGATGCGGGTGTTGTTGCGCCAGACCAGCACCGGAGAGCGCGCCATCAGGTCGACCTCGACCCGCTGCCCCCAGACCACGCGCTCGTCGCGCCGGGCGGTGTCTTCGACCATGCGTTCGAAATCTTCGAACCCCAGCTGCGGGTCCGCCAGCGCATGGGCGAGGTCCAGAATGGGGTTATCGGCCTCTTGTCGGTGAATACGGCTCAGCACCAGCTTGCGCGTCTCGGGCAGCCCGTCAAAGACCATGGCGCCCGACTGGTTCACCGGCGCCAGCTGCGCCGGGTCGCCAAACAGCAGCAGGGTCGGGAAAATCTCTTTGAGATCGCTGAACTGGCGGTCATCCAGCATCGAGGCTTCATCGACAAAGCCGATGTCCAGCGGGTCCTCGCGGCGTTTCCAGCCGGTGATGAAATCGGAGCCGCGCAGCCCTGCCGCCGCCAGCGCCCCGGGGATCGATTTGTTGCGCTCGTAAAAGGCCGCCGCGCGGGCCAGCGCCTCTTCGGTCAGACCTTCGATATCGGGCTCTTCGCCGTTTCCGGCCAACCATTCGGCGATGCGTTCGTATTCGGGATCGTAGACCGGCGTGTAGAGAATCCGGTGAATGGTGGTCGCGGGCACCCCACGCAGGCGCAGCACGCTGGCTGCCTTGTTGGTGGGGGCCAGAATCGCAAGGGTGCGCTTGCCGCTTTTCTTGCGGCTTTCGTAATCGCCCGACACCACTTCGACGCCGGCATCTTCCAGCGCCTTGTAAAGCTCGGCCAGCAGCAGGGTCTTGCCCGATCCCGCCTTGCCGATCACCGCCATCACCCCGGCATCGCCGCGCGGCGGATGCAGCAGACCATCGTCCAGATCCACCCCGGCCTGGTGCAAAAGCGCAGTCACGCTGTCAAAAGCGGCGGCCTGATCGTCGGAGAATTGAATAAGCGGCTTTGTCATGGCGCGACCCTACAGCTGCGGGGTCGGCTGCACCAGATGCAACCGGCCCCGTGGCATGTGGGGTCGCAAGACAGACCCGGGTCCTAGCCAGTCAGCGCCATCTGCTTCATCGGGTCGGCACCGCCAAAGGAGCGGTCGAACCACAGCCGCGACAGCTCGGGCGCGATGCCCGCGCGGCTGGCCACCATGTCATAACTGTCCGGAGTGAACTCCCACAGACCGACGTTGATCTGGTCACGGCCTTCTCCCTCGGTGCCCAGAACCTCGGGGCTGGAGCCGATGGCGCGATAGATCCGGATCATCCGACGGTCAAAGACACCGACGAAATGGCGAATGCCGAAATTGCGCATGATCTCACCCCCGCCCAACATCAGCGCACCTGCCACCTTGGACGGCGCATTGCGCGACAGGCAGAACCGGGTGCATTCCCAGATCAGCGGGCTGGTGATCGGGCTGCCGCCAGTGAGATGGCCAAAAATTTCATTCACCATCACGCGCCCGGTGGTCGGCAAAAACCGCATGGAGCCGCCATGGCTGCCATCCGGCATTTCCCAGATCACATAAAGCGGATCCAGCGCATCGTATTGATCGCGTTCCTGTCCGTTGGCATCGACGCTGACCTCCCAGCCCAGACGGGTGCGGAATTGGTCGGCGCGATCCTGAAACATGGAGCGGGCCAGTTCAGGATGTTTATGCAGGTCGTGTCCGTAGATATAGCGAAGCATTTTTTCGTCCCCTTTTGCTTGAAATGCAGGGGGAGCTTACGCCCAGAAGGCGATGCGCCAAAGACATTAACGAATTCATAAGATTGGATTTGAGCAGATTTTCGCGCCCGGATCAGACAACGATAAAGCCGCAGCTTAATGCGCGGGCAATTGCATGAGTCGTATTCAGCGCGCCGAGTTTAAATCGAGCACTTTCAATGTAAACGCGCAAGGTATGTTCCGAAATTGAAAGCGTTTGTGCGACCTGCGCACGGCTGTAACCAATTGCCAGCAGGGTCAGTGCATCAATTTCCCTTGGCGACAGGGTTTGGGCCTGTTCCGGTCCGCGATCAGGTTCGAATTCCAGCGCTTTGCGGTTGAAATAATGCGCCATCAGAATCAGTTCGCGGCTGTGGGCTGCGGTGAATTCCTCCCAGTCCTCATCTGAGCAATTGTGATTGACGGTAAAGAGCGCGAATTGCCCGTTGGGACCGCGAATCGGAATTGAATAACCCTGATTGCCGACCCCATGCGCCAGTGCGTCTTTCAGAAAAATACGCGCCGATTTGGTAGACCAGTCGAGCCGCTTCCAATCGACCGGATGAAACCGCTGATAACAACCAATGATGACCGGATCGGTCCGCAGATAGCCCTGCTCCAGATAGCGCTGGACCCAGACATCATCATAGGTGCCACAGCCGTATTGCTCACCTGCGCTATCGACCCAGTGATAGACGATATGATCGATCTCAAAGGCATCCCGGACGCGCTCGGTGATCTTTTGCAGACCCTCAAGTGTCGTGGTGGCATCCAAGTCCTCCAGGATGCCGTCCAGATCTACCGTTTTCCCCATAGGATCGCGTACCGTTGTCATCAAGCTGAGGCGTGATCTCTGCATAAGCAATATCCAGCGCGATATCGAGCTGGT
This sequence comes from Pseudophaeobacter sp. 1A16562, assembly GCF_041008785.1. Classification (NCBI taxonomy): domain Bacteria; kingdom Pseudomonadati; phylum Pseudomonadota; class Alphaproteobacteria; order Rhodobacterales; family Roseobacteraceae; genus Pseudophaeobacter; species Pseudophaeobacter sp. 1A16562. The sequence goes on from NZ_JAXGFT010000001.1 coordinate 325,224, forward strand.
CGCCTAGCCTCCCCAGACCTTTTGCAGCGGCAACCTCTCTGAGGTCAACGAGAACGTCCAGAATCCATTCATTTTTTGCCATATCGGCCCCCCCTTGAGCCTATGTCACCCAAGGACAGCCTAATTTTGCGAGAATTTTTCGTATATTCGCAGATTTTCCTTCCCCAGAAATGGTGAGGAAAGCCCAGAGTAACATTCTGAAATTGTTATATTTTAAGATTCAGAAAACAAAAAAGAGCGAACCACTTGAAATGATTCGCTCTTCTGATTTTCAGCAATAGAAACCCGGCAGGGCGGGATTATTTGCCCGCTTCGAGAACGTCCTCAAGGGTGCGAAGACCAGTCTTGGGCGCCTGCACCAGAACCGACATATTGCCGGGCAGATGTTCGTTGCGCAGCATCTTCATGTGCGCTTCAGGCAGGTCGTTCCAGGTGAACACTTCGGACATGCAGGGATCAAGACGACGCTCCAGCATCAGCTTGTTCGCGGAAGACGCCTGTTTCAGGTGGGCAAAGTGGCTGCCCTGCAGGCGCTTCTGGTGCATCCACATGTAGCGCACATCAAGCGTCAGGTTATAACCGGTGGTGCCTGCACAGATCACCACCATGCCGCCTTTTTTGCAGACGAAGGTGGAGACCGGGAAGGTGGCTTCGCCGGGGTGTTCGAACACCATGTCGACGTTCACGCCCTTGCCGGTGATTTCCCAGATCGCGGCGCCGAACTTGCGCGCTTCCTTGAACCAGGCGGCATATTCCGGGGTGTTGACCGTCGGCATCTGGCCCCAGCAGTTGAAGTCCTTGCGGTTCAGAACGCCCTTGGCACCCAGGCCCATGACGAACTCCCGCTTGCTCTCGTCCGAGATCACGCCGATGGCGTTGGCGCCGGCGGTGTTGATCAGCTGGATCGCGTAGGAGCCAAGACCACCCGACGCGCCCCAGACCAGAACGTTCTGGCCCGGCTTCAGGTCGTGCGGCTCGTGGCCGAACAGCATGCGGTAGGCGGTGGCCAGCGTCAGCGTGTAGCAGGCGCTTTCTTCCCAGGTCAGGTGCTTGGGGCGCGGCATCAGCTGCTGGGCCTGCACATTGGTGAACTGAGCAAAGGAGCCATCGGGAGTTTCATAGCCCCAGATACGCTGGCTCGGCGAATACATCGGGTCGCCGCCGTTGCATTCCTCGTCGTCGCCGTCGTCCTGGTTGCAGTGCACCACGACCTCGTCGCCGACTTTCCAACGCTTCACCTTGGATCCAACGGCCCAAACGATACCCGCGGCATCGGAGCCGGCGATGTGATAGGGCGCCTTGTGACCGTCAAAGGGCGAGATCGGCTTGCCCAGCGCGGCCCAGACACCGTTGTAGTTGACGCCGGCGGCCATCACCAGGACCAGCACCTCGTGGCTGTCCAGCTCGGGCACATCCACCACTTCCTCGACCATGGCAGTGTTCGGCTCACCGTGGCGCTCCTTGCGGATGGTCCAGGCGTACATCTTCTTGGGGACGTAACCCATCGGAGGGATTTCGCCCATCTCATAGAGATCCTTCTCGGGCGCCTCGTAGGACAGAACGTCGGTCTGCGTGTCCAGAGCCATGATGGCCTCCTTCGTTAAAACGGTTTTGCCGCAATGCAGAATCGCGGGTCTACCTAGGGAATAAAAACGGCAAGGTAATAATGCAACCCCAATTGAGGTTGTTTTGTAATTTTATGACCTCGCAGACGCAGAAATTTCCTTGGCGTCTGCAGCATCCGTAGGCAGGGCCGCTGCAGGCAGCAGGTGACGAATGGAGTTGGCATAGTAGGTCAGCAGGTCCCGTTTGGCGGGCACCGGCACGTAACGCCCGTGTTCGGAGCGCAGGATGCCGCGCCGCACCAGGATCCGCAGCGCTGTTTCAACCGCATAGGACCGGCTGTCACGGGGCAGATGAATATGGGAGAGCGGCATCCGCTCCAGCAGCGCCGCAAGCCGCTGTTCCAGCGCGCTGCGCGTCATTGCGCCTTCGGACAGCAGCAACCAGCAGACCGCGGGCACCGGCAGTACCGGTACGATATCACCGATCCGCTCCATCAACTCCTGCGACAGGGGTTCGGGAAGATCTGACGCCGTGACCGGCCCAGAAGGATCGGCAGCCTGCTGCGCGGCAGTGAATTCCGCAAGGCTCAAAGGGCGGCCAAAGTTGACCGCAGCATAGCCGAACCGGTGATAGCGACCGGTCATCCACAGCCACAGCTGCCGCAGCATCCGCGCCATCACCACGCCGATACGGGCGCGGAACCGGCGCTCTCCGGCGCGCCCGGCCGAGGTCAGGATCTTGTCCTCCAGCACCCAGTCGTAATTCAGCCCCACCGGCACAAAGACCACATCCCGCCCCGCCCCGGCCGGGTCCCGCGCGTCGACAATGTATTTCAGCAGCCCAAGACGCGGCGGCGCCAGCGCGCCGTCCAGGCTAAGCCCCCCTTCGGGGAACATCGCCTGCGTAGCCCCGCCCTGCGTGGCAAGGCGCACATAGGTGGCCAGCACCCGGCGATAGAGTTCATTGCGGGATTTGCGACGGATGAAATAGGCCCCCATGGCCCGGATCAACCGCGACAGCGGCCAGACCCGCGCCCACTCCCCGACCGCATAAGACAGGGCCGAGCGCCGCGCTGCCAGATAGGTGATCAGCACGTAATCCATATTGCTGCGGTGGTTCATTACAAAAACCAGCGTTGCCTCCGGGTCGATGCGACGCAGCGCCTCTTCGTCCTGATGGCCCAGACGCACCCGGTAGATCGCATTGGACAGCCAGCGCGTGACGCGAATGGCAAAGCTGAAATAGGTGAAGGCGGAAAAGGACGGAACGATCTCGCGCGCATAGCGCCGCGCCTCTTCAAAGGCGACGTTGTCGGGAATGCCTTCCGCCGCCGCGTGATCGGCCACCGCCTGCGCCACCTGCGGATCATAGATCAGCCGCTGGATCATGTCATAGCGCCGCGCAAGGCGGAATGGCTCGATCGGGCGCTCCAGCCGCTGGTTGAGCCGTGCCACCGCCCGTTCCAGCCGCCGCCGGAAGAACCAGCGCACGGATGGAAACAGGAAATGCGAGGCAAAGGTGACCGCAGCAAACAGCAGGATCAGCACAAACAGCCAAAGCGGAAGCTCTACGGTACTTGTCATGGCCCGACTGTGGCAGCAAAGCCCTGGCCGGGCAATTGTGACGCGGGATCAGCACCTGACGCGGTGTTCGCCGCAACGCAGCGAATTGACATGGGTTTATTATTCCGCTTTACATCGCCACAGCGAAATAAAATTACCCACCATAGAATCGCGAGGCCCGCCCATGTCGCAGACGCAGAATGACCGCAAAGCCGATCGTCCCTGGCTGATCCGTACTTATGCCGGACACTCCACCGCCGAGGCCTCCAACGCGCTGTACCGCTCGAACCTGGCCAAGGGTCAGACCGGCCTGTCCGTCGCCTTCGACCTGCCGACCCAGACCGGTTACGACAGTGACCACGTGCTGGCGCGCGGCGAGGTGGGAAAGGTCGGTGTGCCAGTCAGCCACCTGGGCGACATGCGTACCCTGTTCGACCAGATCCCACTGGAGCAGATGAACACCTCGATGACGATCAACGCGACCGCGCCCTGGCTGCTCTCGCTCTATATCGCCGTGGCCGAGGAACAGGGCGCTGACATCAGCAAGCTGCAAGGCACGGTGCAGAACGATCTGATCAAGGAATACCTGTCGCGCGGCACCTATATCTGCCCGCCGAAACCCAGCCTCAAGATGATCGCGGATGTGGCCGAATACTGCTACACCAACGTGCCCAACTGGAACCCGATGAACGTCTGCTCCTACCACCTGCAGGAGGCCGGCGCGACGCCGGAGCAAGAGCTGGCCTTTGCGCTGGCCACCGCACAGGCGGTTCTGGATGAACTGCGCCCGCGCATCGCGCCCGAGGATTTCCCGGCACTGGTGGGGCGGATTTCTTTCTTCGTAAACGCAGGCATCCGGTTCGTAACCGAGATGTGCAAGATGCGTGCCTTTGTCGATCTCTGGGACGAGATCTGCGAAAAGCACTATGGCGTCGACAACCCGAAATTCCGCCGCTTCCGCTATGGCGTGCAGGTGAACTCCCTTGGCCTCACCGAGCAGCAGCCGGAAAACAACGTCTACCGTATCCTGATCGAAATGCTGGCGGTGACGCTCTCGAAAAAGGCGCGCGCCCGCGCCGTGCAGCTGCCCGCCTGGAACGAAGCCCTGGGGCTGCCCCGCCCCTGGGATCAGCAGTGGTCGATGCGCATGCAGCAGATCCTGGCCTATGAGACCGACCTTCTGGAATACGAGGACCTTTTCGACGGAAACCCGGCGGTAGACCGCAAGGTCGAGGAACTGAAAGACGGCGCCCGCGCCGAGCTGGCTAACCTCGATTCCATGGGCGGGGCGGTTGCCTCGATTGAATACATGAAATCGCGTCTGGTGGATTCCAACGCCGAACGCCTGAACCGGATCGAGCGCAACGAGACCGTCGTGGTCGGCGTCAACCGCTGGACCGAGGGCGAGCCCTCGCCGCTGCAGACCGAAGATGGCGGCATCATGGTCGTCGATCCTGCCGTAGAGCAGCAGCAGATCGCCCGCCTCAACACCTGGCGCGCCGAACGCGACAATGCCGCCGTAGAGCAGGCGCTGGCCGCGCTGCGTCAGGCGGCCAAGGACGGCAGCAACATCATGGAACCCTCCATCGCGGCAGCCAAGGCAGGCGTCACCACCGGTGAATGGGCCGAGGAAATGCGCAAGGCCTATGGCACCTATCGCGGCCCGACCGGCGTCTCCGGCTCCCCCTCAAACAAGACCGAGGGTCTTGAGGACCTGCGCGATGCCGTCAACGCGGTCAGCGACCAGCTGGGACGGCGGCTCAAGTTCGTGGTCGGCAAACCCGGCCTTGATGGTCACTCCAACGGCGCCGAACAGATCGCCTTCCGCGCCCGCGACTGCGGCATGGATATCACCTATGACGGTATCCGCATGACGCCGCAGGAACTGGTGGCTCAGGCTCAGAAGGACGACGCCCATGTGATCGGCCTGTCGATCCTGTCCGGCAGCCACCTGCCACTGGTCGAGGACATGATGCAACTGCTGCGCGATGCCGGGCTGGATCACATTCCGGTGGTTGTCGGCGGTATTATTCCCGATGACGATGCCGAACGGTTGAAAAAAATGGGAGTGGCGCGGGTCTATACGCCAAAAGATTTCGAGCTAAATTCAATTATGAGCGACATTGTCGACCTCGCAAAACCACCCGCGATTGCATCTTAATGGGTTGATCACGATTTTTTTCCCAAAATGGGGAAAATTCCGCTAATATTTCCGGGTCAATATCGTCATATAGGGCCGCACGAAAAATCGGGTGTGGCCCTAACGATCCGGAGTATCACAATGAGCATTGATCTTTCTTCCATGTCGCGCAGCGAACTTGTTGAGCTGAAATCTCAAATTGATGTGGCAATTAAATCGGCAGAAATCCGCGAACGTCAGGAAGCCCTGAAAGCCGCCGAAGCCGCTGCTGCCAAATACGGTTTTGCTCTGGAAGAGATTACCGGTGGCAACCAACGTGGCGGCGGTAAAAAACAAAAAGCGGCCGCCAAATACCGCAATCCGAACAATCCCGAAGAAACCTGGAGCGGCCGTGGCCGTAAACCGCACTGGGTGCATGCTGCCCTGACCGCCGGAATGGATATCTCGGATCTGGAAATCTGATCCTGACCGGACTGGAGAAACGCAGTGACAATCCATATTGGCGCCAAAAATGGCGAGATTGCCGAAACGGTTCTGATGCCCGGCGATCCTTATCGCGCGAAATGGGCGGCAGAAACCTTTTTACAGGACGCCCGTCTGGTAAATGACGTCCGGGGCATGCTGGGATTTACCGGCAGCTGGAACGGCAATCCGGTGACAATTCAGGGGAGCGGCATGGGAATGCCATCGCTTTCCATTTACGCAAATGAGCTGATCCGGGATTTTGGCGCCAAAACCCTGATCCGTATCGGCTCCTGCGGTGGCATGCAGAAAACGGTTGGACTGAGAGATGTCATCCTCGCGATGACGGCCACCACTGCCGGATCCCCCTCGGACACGATCTTCAAAGAGGTCAATTTCGCCCCTTGCGCTGACTGGTCGCTGCTGCAGGCCGCTGCGCGGGCCGCCGAGGCGCGTGATGTCACCACCCACGTGGGCGGGATTTATTCTTCGGATACCTTCTATGACGAACGGCCCGATCTCAATGAACAGATGGTGCGTCACGGCATTCTGGGCGTCGAGATGGAAGCCGCCGAGCTCTACACCCTCGCGGCCCGCTATGGTTGCCGGGCGCTGGCGGTACTGACGGTGTCGGACCATCTGCAAACCGGCGAAGCGCTGCCGTCGGATCAGCGCGAGCGCAGCTTTGGCGATATGGTTGAAATCGCGCTGGAAGCCGCCTTCGCCTGAGACCGGCGCGATCACAATCTCTCCGGAACATAAGAAAGGCAGCGGATCGCCTCCGCTGCCTTTTTTCATGCGCGTGCGTCAGGCGATGGCGCAGCGCGCGGCACGCGCGCTGCCGGGCCCAAGGCTTTTGCGGCCCCCGGCAGGGGGCTGCAAAGAGACGCGGGAGAGCCCGCTTTAGCGGCCGTGACTGCGGTCGTAGCCATTCACCGGCGGGCTGCTCCATCCCTCCAACGCGCCCGCAGCGGGGGCAAAGACCTCTACCAGCAGCGGATGGCACGCAGCGGTATCGCTGGAATGCTCGGAGGAGCAATCCCCGCCGGGGCAGGCGCTGAGCGCCCCCAGCAGGTCTATCTCGGCAAAGAACTCCAGATAATCGCCGGGGCGCACCGGGCTGGCCTTCATGAAATACTGCCCGGTGTCGCGGGTGAAGCCGGTGCACATGAAAACGTTCAGCACGTCATGCACATGCGGTTCCGCCTCCACAAGGCTCACGCCCAAATGATCGGCCAGCGCCCGGGTCAGGTTGGAGTGGCAGCAATGGTGGTACTGGCTGCCCGCCAGCAGATTGCCGGTATAGGGATCACAGCGGGTGCCGATCACATCGTGCACCGATCCGCCATAGGCATCCATGCCGTACCACTCCAGCGTATCCTCGGTGATGGTGGCCATTGGGCGCAGATACGGGAAACTGGTCCACATGCGCTCCCCGCTGGTCAGGTGGGTGCCATGCAGGGCGCGGCTCTTGCCAGAATAGAAACGCTCGGACAGGTCATTGCGGTTCCATAGGTTGAGATCCCCCACCTGCGGCCCCTCGACCGAGGAGATGCGGAAGAAATGCCCGGCGGGCACTTCGAAACAAGCGGCATCGCGGGCCGGAACCAGCACCTCGCCGGTCTTCTCCGCGCCCTCGCGCGCCGCCCGGTAGAGCGGTAGATCCGGCACCGGCAGTGTTTCATTGGGATAGCAGATGACCGGTTTGACGGCCTTGCGGGCCTCGGCGTCTGCCGGGGCGGGATGATGGGTATGGGTCATGGTCGCAAGGGCTCCTCGTGTCTGGGCACCGTGTCTCCTCTTCCATTGCGCGCAGGACAGGCCTCGCCCGTGGTGGGGGCAAAGCCCCCGCCTTGGGGGCGGGCGGGGGCTGTCCGGCCTATGGCCGAACAAGCGGTCGATCTGCGACGATGGGCGCGGTGTCCGGTTGTCGTTCTCTGCATTCAAAAAACCAAAGGCGCCCGGGTACAAGCCCCGAACGCCCTTGCGACCTTCAAATTTCCCTGATCATGGCCCGCGCCGGGGTCAGATCACCACCACATCCAGCGGCGGGAAGCCATTGAACCCGACCGAGGCATAGGTCGAGGTATAGGCACCACAAGCATGGATCACCACGCGATCCCCAGCCTTGAGGCCAAGCGGCAACTGGTAGGGCTGCTTTTCATAAAGCACATCCGCGCTGTCGCAGGAGGGCCCCGCCAGAACGCAAGGCCCAGTGCTCTCATGATCGCGGTCAGAGGTGATGCGATAGCGGATCGCCTCGTCCATGGTTTCCGCCAGCCCCGAGAACTTGCCGATATCCAGATAAACCCAGCGGTGCAGATCTTCGTCGTGTTTTTTCGACACCAGCAGCACCTCGGCCACGATGGCGCCTGCCTCGGCCACCAGACCGCGGCCCGGCTCGGCCATCACCTCGGACGCATCGGGGAAACGTGCATCAACCTGCGCCATCACCGCGCGGGCATAGTCACTCGGCCCCATCACGGTATTGACGTAAGACGCCGGAAAACCGCCACCGATGTTCAGAAGGCGCATGGAATGGCCTGCATCTTTTGCAGCCTGCCAGACAACGTGGACTTGATCCAGCGTCGCCCCCCACATCATCGGGTCACGTGTCTGCGAGCCGACATGGAAGGACAGACCATCGGCCACGAGGCCCAGCGTGCGCGCACGATCCATCAGCGCCAGCGCCATATCCGGGGTGCAGCCGAACTTGCGGCTGAGCGGCCAGTCGGCACCGGTGGCATCGACCAGCAGACGCACACAGACGTGGGCGCCGGGGGCGTGTTCGGCCAGTTTCTCCAGCTCCTCCACCGCATCGACAGCGAAATGACGGATGCCAATGCCATGGGCAAAGGCGATGTCAGCCGGGCGTTTGATGGTGTTACCGAATGTGATCTGATGCGGCGCGGCACCGGCGGCCAGGCACATCTCGATCTCGGCGCGGCTGGCCGCATCGAAGTTGGAACCCGAGCGCACGAGGCGGCGCAGCAGGGCAGCTTCGGGGTTAGCCTTGACCGCATAGTGGATGCGGGCGCGGCCCAGACCATTTGCCAGCGCCTGATACTGGCGCGACACTGCGGCGCCGTCGATCACAAGGGTCGGACGTGCGAAAGCGGTGTTCGCGATATACTCGATGTGGCGTGCTGTAGGTACGACTTCACATTCGCGGGCGATTTGCCCGGTGACGTTTGCGTTCATGGTCATCTCCAAAAGACCCGGCCATCTATGACCGCTCACTTCAATCAGAGACGTTACCGTCGCTACGTAACCCTAGGGCTTTGAGCCCTTTCGACAGAGGCGCGTGCGTTGGCGTCTTAAGCGCGCATATCGGGCAAACCTTTGAGTCGTTCAAGTGGTTTTCTGCACGAGGCTGCGGATTTTTTCAGCGCCCCGATAGCTGCACTGAATCGGCAACGCCCAGCCCTACCCTAGGGGTGCAACCCTCGCGTCAGAAACACGCCATCTGCCGCGTGTCCCGCGCCGCGCATCGCACGGCGCTACGCCCAAGGGCGAAAGGCAGCCTCTGGCTGCCGTGTCGTGCGCGGGAGATCCCCCGGCGCCCCGATCAGCGCCCTCCCCTGCCCTGTCTTGCCGGGTTCAGGCATTGGCGCGGCGCCGCATCACCCGGCTGCACCGCACCGCAGAAGGTGCAGCGCCACTGGCCCTTGCTGCGCTCGGCACGCCAGCGGCAGTTGCGGGTCAGCGAAGACGTGGTATGGCGCCAAATGAAATAGGCAAAGACACCGGCGAGAAGGATCAGCAGAAGAATGGGCATACGCGCTGTCTAGCGCCCTCCTGCAAGCCTATCAATCCGGCCTCAGCCAAGGTGCCCGGGTCAGGCTGCCTCGTAGTAAGGCGCGTAGGCGGCAAACGGCTGCTCTTCACGCCGCTGCGGCAGGGCAGCGGGGGTGAAATAGGCCCATGCCTGCTCCAGATCCTTGAGCGCTGCGGCGGCTTTGTCTTCGATGAGTTTGGCGGTCTGTGCGACGGTATTTTCCATGGAAACATGTCCTTGTGTTCAGGCTGCTTCCTCCCTTGGCCAGAACATATGCAAGGAACGCAGGCGTGAGCAGGTCGCTTTTGAGCAAAGTCGCCATGCAGAAATGGCAAACCTTTGACCCAAGAAGACCTGGCGCAGCGGCAGCTCTGCCGCCCCACAAACGGGCCATCGCTGAACAGCCCGCACATCATCCGATCAGCAGATGCCCGGCCAGCCCCAGCGCAAAGCCTGCCACGGCCCCCAGCGACGGCGCCGAACTGCCCGCCTCATGCACTTTCGGAGCAATGTCCTGAAACAGAAGATACAGGATCCCGCCCGAGGCAAAGACCATGATCACGTCCAGGATATGCGACTGCTGTTCCAGCCAGATCAGCCCCACTGCGGCACAAAGCGGGCCAAGGGCTGCCAGGCCGACAAACAGTAGCAGCACGTGCCAGGCTGGACTGTCGCAACGCCAGATATCGCGGAATGCGGCAAAGCCTTCGGGCACGTTCTGCAAAAAGATCATCAGCGCCAGCAACAGCGCGGTGCCGTCCTCCGCACTCAGCATGGCGCCAAGGGCCAGCGCCTCAGGCAGGAAATCCAGCAGCATGGCAAACAGCAGCGCCAGGCTGCCCTGCCCCCGGGACATGCCCTTGTCGATCCAGTAGAACGCGAGCCCGCCTGCCCCCAGCCAGAACAGGGCCTCCATCGGCGTCAGCATTCTTGTTCCCTCGGGGATAAGCACCAGCGCTACCGCGCTCAGCAGGGCGCCACCGCCAAAGGAGGTAACCCAGGACAGCACCGCTTTGTGAAGCTCTGCATCGCGGATGTTCTCGATCCACGCCAGCACACCACCAATCGGCAGCGCCAAGCCGGCAAAACCAGCCAGAACAAGGGCAGAGATGAAAGGATCCATGCCGGTGACTTAGACAGGTTTGGCAAAGCGCGGCAAGGAGGAGCGGCGCCCCCAGCCCAAAAGAAACCGCCGCGACGAGGGACTCGTCGCGGCGGATCAGATTTCAAAACCGTTATTGGGATCAGACGGCGCGTTCGACCATCATCTGCTTGATATGAGCAATCGCCTTGGCGGGGTTCAGGCCCTTCGGGCAGGTCTTGGCGCAGTTCATGATGCTGTGGCAGCGATAAAGCTTGAACGGATCTTCCAGCTGATCCAGACGCTCGCCGGTGGCTTCATCGCGGCTGTCGATGATCCAGCGGTAGGCGTGCAGCAGCGCGGCTGGGCCGAGGTAGCGGTCGCCGTTCCACCAGTAGCTCGGGCAGGAGGTGGAGCAGGAGGCGCACATCACGCATTCATACAGACCGTCGAGCTTCTTGCGGTCCTCGATGGACTGTTTCCACTCTTTCGCCGGGCGGTTGGTCTTGGTTTCCAGCCAGGGCATGATCGAGGCATGCTGCGCGTAGAAATGCGTCAGGTCGGGGATCAGGTCCTTCACCACCGGCATATGCGGCAGCGGGTAGATCTTCACGTCGCCCTTCACCTCATCCAGGCCATAGATACAGGCCAGGGTGTTGATCCCGTCGATGTTCATCGCGCAGGAGCCACAGATGCCTTCGCGGCAGGAGCGGCGGAAGGTCAGCGTCGGATCGATCTCGTTCTTGATCTTGATCAGCGCGTCCAGAACCATGGGACCGCATTTGTCCATGTCCAGGAAATAGGTATCGACCTGCGGGTTCTTGCCGTCATCCGGGTTCCAGCGATAGATCTGGAACTTTCGGACATTGGTTGCGCCTTCAGGCTTGGGCCACGTCTTACCCGTGGTGATCTTGGAGTTTTTCGGAAGTGCGAATTCGACCATAGATCTGTCTCCTTGCTTAGCCGCCCATCGTCAGGGACCAAAGCGGTGCCTGCAGACAGGAGATCGGATGAACCGGCGCGGGGCGACCCTGCCGGAAAGCGAGTGTTGCGCCCAAAAGGGCGTCAGCGTTGTTATCTGCGGGGGCCATCATGCCAGCCCTCCGTTTGCCATCGGTGCCTTGGCCGCGATGCCGGACAGCACGGCAGCATCTGCGGGGAACAGGCGCGACAGCCGGTCGGTGAGCGCGGTATCGCGCGCCGCAAGGTGCAGCACCGCCTGATATTCCGCATCCCCGGCCATCTGGCGCCAGCGTTGATCGGTTTGCAGGTCTTCGGCGCTCTGCGCCTCTTTCTGGAAAGAGGAGCCACCGCCATAGCGCTGCACGGTGCCAAGGGTATTGTCGCGCGTCTCAAGACCCAGCTCTCCCAGCAACGCGGCGCGATAGGCCGCGTCACCGCACCAGCGATCATAAGAGATACAGCTGATCGCCAGATCGCGGGCCTGTTCGACCAGTCCCAGCAGCCCGGTATAGGTGTCCATGGCGCGCAGCAGGATCGCGTTGCGCCGCACCAGGCTGTAACCGGAATTGCCCTGCATCTTTTTCAAAAGCGAGGCGGACCAGTTGAGGAAACTGCGATAGATCACCACGTTGCGGGTCAAGAGCCCCTCATCAAAGGGACCAGAGACCTGCCGCTCACCAGTGAATTCTGCCGGAGAGGTATCCTCGTAGGACATCACCAGAAGCGCGCCATTGCCTGCCGTGCCCGCAACCGAAGCCATATCACGCAGCGCCTTGTGCTGGGGCGCGTGGGCACCATCCACTTCGATCCCGCGAAAGGACCGGAACGGATCGCTGCCCGGCTTGCAATTGTTAAGGAACACCGACCGTCCGCCCGGCGCATTGCGTTGCATCCACCCCACGATGGCGTGGTTGCCCGAGCGGCGCATGCCGAACAGGCGCAGGGCAACGCCGGGGATAATCCCCAACTGCTGCCATGCAAAGTCCTGTTGGGATGCGACAGAGGCCATCAGATGCCCCCCGCATTGTCACAGGCCCGCATAGCCCCGCATGCAGGCAGGCGCCCCCCCGGAAGGGGACGCGCTGCATGATGCAAGGGATATGCGGCCAGACGCATGGGTGTTCTACCTCAGAAGGTCCGCGCTTTGGGCGCGATCCGTTTGAGGCTGATGCCGCCCTCTGCTTCGGTGCTGAGCGGATCCACGACCACCGGACGATAGCTGAGGTCGACCGAATTGCCCTCGACGCGGGCAACCGAGTGGACGCGCCAGTTTTCGTCGTCACGGGTGGTGAAGTCCTCATGCGCGTGGGCGCCGCGGCTTTCCTTGCGGGCCTCTGCGCCAACAATGGTGGCCAGCGCGTTCGGCATCAGGTTGGTCAGCTCCAGCGTCTCCATCAGGTCAGAGTTCCAGACCAGCGAGCGGTCGGTGACCTTAAGGTCGCCCAGTTTCGCCGCGATGGCAGTCATCTTCTCAACGCCTTCGGCCATGGTTTCCGAGGTGCGGAAGACCGCCGCGTCGGATTGCATGGTGCGCTGCATTTCCAGACGCAGATCCGCGGTCGGGATGCCGCCATTTGCGTTGCGCAGCCCGTCGAACCGGTCGAAGGCCTTGTCGATCTGCGACTGGTTCAGCTCCGGGTTCGGCGCGTCTGCATCCACCACCTTACCGGCGCGGATCGCAGCGGCGCGGCCGAACACGACGAGGTCGATCAGCGAGTTGGAGCCAAGACGGTTGGCACCGTGCACCGAGGCGCAGCCCGCTTCGCCCACGGCCATCAGACCCGGCACCACGGCGGTGGGATCTTCGGCGGTGGGGTTCAGCACTTCACCCCAGTAGTTGGTCGGAATGCCGCCCATGTTGTAGTGCACCGTCGGCAGAACCGGGATCGGCTCCTTGGTGACATCGACACCGGCAAAGATCTTGGCGCTTTCCGAGATGCCCGGCAGACGTTCGGCCAGGGCCTCGGGCGGCAGGTGCGACAGGTTCAGGTGAATGTGATCACCATGTTCGCCCACACCGCGGCCTTCGCGGATCTCCATGGTCATGGAGCGGGAGACATAGTCGCGCGGGGCAAGGTCCTTGTACTGGGGCGCGTAACGCTCCATGAACCGTTCGCCTTCGGAGTTGGTGAGATAGCCACCTTCGCCGCGCGCGCCTTCGGTGATCAGGCAGCCGGAGCCATAGATGCCGGTCGGGTGGAACTGCACGAATTCCATGTCCTGCAGCGGCAGACCCGCACGGGCCACCATGCCGCCACCGTCGCCGGTGCAGGTGTGGGCCGAGGTGGCGCTGAAATAGGCGCGGCCATAACCACCAGTGGCCAGAACGACCATCTTGGCGTTGAAGACATGCATGGTGCCGTCGTCGAGTTTCCAGCAGACAACGCCCTGGCACTGCCCGTCTTCGGACATGATCAGGTCGATGGCGAAATACTCGATGTAGAACTCAGCGTTGTTCTTGAGGCTCTGACCATAAAGCGTGTGCAGGATGGCGTGACCGGTCCGGTCAGCCGCGGCACAGGTCCGCTGCACGGCGGGGCCTTCACCGAATTCGGTGGTGTGGCCACCGAACGGACGCTGGTAGATCTTGCCTTCTTCGGTACGCGAAAACGGCACGCCATAGTGTTCCAGCTCGTAAACCGCCTTGGGCGCTTCACGGGCGAGGTATTCCATCGCGTCGGTGTCACCCAGCCAGTCCGAGCCTTTGACGGTGTCATACATGTGCCACTGCCAGTGGTCCGGGCCCATGTTCGACAGGGAGGCGGCGATACCGCCCTGCGCCGCAACCGTGTGGGAGCGGGTCGGGAAAACCTTGGTCACACAGGCCGTGCGCAGACCCTGTTCGGCCATGCCGAGGGTCGCGCGCAGACCGGCGCCGCCGGCACCCACCACGACCACGTCATAGTCATGTGTTTCGTATTCGTAAGCAGCCATTGGGAACCTCGGGGATTAAAGGGCCAGACGGACGAGGGCGTAAACCCCGGTCACGGCGACGGCGTAGGACAGGCAGGTCATCAGGATGATCGCTAGGCGGCCCTTGAAGCCGTGGACGTAATCCTCAAGCATGATCTGCGCACCCGATTTGAAGTGCATCATGCCGACCCAGATGGTCAGCGCGGCGATGATCGCCGGGAAGGGACGCGCGTAATAGGCGGTGATCTCTTCGTAGGATCCGCCCAGCGCGCAGCCGAAGGTGAAGATGAACAGCGGCACCAGGATCAGCAGCGCGACCGAGCTGACCTGCATCGACCAATGATGCTCGGTTCCGGATTTCGCGGCGCCCATGCCAATGGCGCGCTTGCGGTCTGTAAGATATCGCATAGCTTTCTCTCTCCCTTGGCGTCAGACGATGATCAGGGTGATGGCGGTCAGGACAACCGACCCGATGACGACAACCCAGCCCAGTTTCTGCGCGGGTTCCAGATCCATCATCTTGCCGTTGTCCCAGAGCAGGTGACGCACACCGGCCAGCAGGTGATACCACATGCCCAGGACCGACAGGCTGAGGACCAGATCGCCGAACCAGCTGGTCAGCACTCCGTTGGCGATTGCGAAATATTCAGCAGAGGTCGCCGCAGCGAGGAACCACCAGACAACCAGCAATGCGGTCACGATCAGGGCGTTGCCTGTGATCCGCGTGAGGATCGAGGTGACAGAGGTGATCTGCGGGCGGTAAATCGACAGATGCGGCGAAAGCGGGCGATTGCCCCGATTTACATCGGCCATGTTGGCTCCTTTCCGGTTAGCTGCTCACGTTTTAGCGGATTTTTGCGCGCTGTCACGCAAACGAGTGGTAAAAATCGGGTCATATTTGTACTGCATCGCAGAAAAGCCGGATTTTGTGATCACGCGGGTCAGATAAGTGATCACAAATCTTGGTTTCCCAAAAATTGCGCAGAATCACGGCTGCGGCGCTTCGGCTCCGCCTGGCCGACGATATATCCGTATTTCGATGTCAGAAGTGTAGTGCCCCCGCACCGTCCCGGGCAACAGCCGGGTCGCAAGCGGGGGCGGGTCTTTTGAGCTTACTTGGGCATCAGCGCCCAGTAGTCGAGATCCAGCAGGACCTCGGGCAGGTATTTGCCGTCTTCGCCCTTCAGCGCGAAGGGGGCGCCGCCGCTGGTGGCGACCAGGCGCAGGCGGATGGCACCGACGCCGGGGGCTTCGGTATCGGCCTTGTCCAGTACCTCGGACCAAGCGCGGATGGTGGTGCCGGACAGGCAGGGGTTCGCATGCGCACCGCCGTTGAGCCCGACGATCATCTGCGCATTGGCCAACCCGTTGAAGGACAGCGCCCGCGCCATGGAGATCACGTGACCGCCATAGATCAGCCGAGTACCATCGGGCCGCGCGGTGGCGTCGAAATGCACCTTGGCGGTGTTCTGCCACAGACGGGTGGCCAGCATATGCTCGGCCTCTTCGACTGTCACACCATCGACGTGGTCGATGGTCTCGCCCACCTCGTAATCGCCCCAGCGATGCGCCTCACCGGCAAGGGTGAAGTCATAGGTGCTGAAATCAAGCCCACCGGGGATCTTCAGATCCGAGGCCGGGATCACCTTGCTCAGCTCGGGGATCACGGTTTCGGGCGCGGGCGCATCAAGGTCCTTCTTACGCACCATCACCCAGCGCACGTATTCCATCACGACATCGTCGTTCTGGTTCAGCCCGCGGGTCCGCACGTAGACCACGCCCGATTTGCCGTTGGAGTTCTGCTTGACCCCGATCACCTCGGATTCCGAGCGCAGGGTATCGCCCTCGTAAACAGGCAGCAGCCAGCGGCCCTCAGCATAGCCCAGGTTCGCCACGGCATTGAGCGAGATATCCGGCACCGTCTTGCCGAATACGATGTGGAAGGCCGCCAGATCATCCAGCGGCGCTGCAGGCAGACCACAGCCGCGCGCAAATTCATCCGAGGAATAGAGCGCATGACGCGCCGGATAGAGCGCGTGATACAGCGCCCTTTCGCCCCCCGAAACGGTGCGCGGCACCGCGTGGGCGATCACATCCCCCACCTTGTAGTCTTCGAAAAAGCGCCCCGGATTGGTTTTCGCAGCTGTGGTCTTCGCCATCAGTGCTCTCCTAGTTTTGTGTCAGGTGTGTAGGTGCCCTCCACCTCTTTCACCACGGATTGGCCGCAACGCATGATGCCTTTGACCGGGTCAAAGGTCTGGGTGGGACTGCCATACAGCTCCCATCCCTTGTTCAGCGCATCGGTCACCTTGTGACAAAAGGCAGAAGTGTCGTCTTCGCTCAGAAAGCGGTAAAGTTTCATGGCTCAGTTATCCCGGAAATGGTGTGGGGCCGATCAGCCCGTGAATATAGCCGATCACCGCGAGCAGCACGATCGAGGCGACAAAGAACATGCCATCCTTGGCGATGCTGCCCTTGGGGCCGGGCGTCCATTGCGGCTCTGCACGGTTGATCAGCATCATCTGCACCGGCACATAAAGCAGCATACCGCCAAACAGCACGATCGAGGCGAGATCGCCATTGACCAGAAGGTGCGCAATCGCCCAAAGCGCGAAACCCGTCAGCATCGGATGCCGCATACCGGACAGCAGCGCGCCCTTTTTCGGGGCCGGAGACATCATATAGATGGCGATCAGCACCAGCAGGTTATTGATATGCACCATGAAGGACGGCGGCGCCCAGACGTAGATGAAATCTGTAGCGCGATAGCCGATGACCATCAGGACAATGCCCGCCACGATGGCCAATGCGGTGATCCCCTTGCCTTTGTCGCCAAGGGAGGCGCGCGCGTCGGGGGCGAGGCGTTTGAACATATGCCCGCCCCACCAAAGCAGGATGCCCAGGACCAGAAGTGCCATATCAGTCTCCGATTTAGGTGTTAAACTGATTCACACCTAGGCCGAAATGGCTGCGATTGCATCCGCTTTTGCAAGAATCTCCCGCGCCGTCGCCACGTGCAGGTTCTCGACGATCTTGCCATCAACCACGGCTACGCCCTGCCCCGAGGCTTCGACCTCTTCAAAGGCGGCAATCTGGCGGCGGGCCAGATCAATCTCGGCCTCACACGGGGCAAAGGCGGTGTTGGTCACATCAACCTGCGCCGGGTGGATCAGCGTCTTGCCGTCGAACCCCATGTCGCGGCCCTGATCGCATTCAACTTTCAGCCCCTCATCATCCTTGAAGGCATTGTAGACGCCATCGACGATGATCTTACCTTCGGCCTTGGCCGCGAGCAGGCACAGGCCCAGCCCGGCCATCATCGGCAGGCGGTCGGCGCGGAAACGGGTCTGCAACTCCTTGGCCAGATCGTTGGTGCCCATCACCATGCCCTGCAATTTGGGATGCGCT
Source organism: Pseudophaeobacter sp. 1A16562 (assembly GCF_041008785.1). Classification (NCBI taxonomy): domain Bacteria; kingdom Pseudomonadati; phylum Pseudomonadota; class Alphaproteobacteria; order Rhodobacterales; family Roseobacteraceae; genus Pseudophaeobacter; species Pseudophaeobacter sp. 1A16562. The sequence continues at coordinate 343,097 of NZ_JAXGFT010000001.1, forward strand.
GCGATCTCCGCCGCATTCAGCATGCCGCGCGGGGTTTCCATCATTGCCCAGAGCGGCTTGTCACCGGTGATTTCGGCCAGCGCGTCCAGATCGCCGGGAGAGGAAACCTTCGGCAGCAGGATCGCATCGCAATCCATCTTTGCCGCCGCCTCGGCATCGGCGCGGCCCCACTGGGTGTCCAGCCCGTTGATCCGCACGATCCGCACCCGGGCGCCATACCCCCCTTCGGCCAGCGCGGCAGCCAGCGTGTCGCGGGCGTTTTCCTTTTCCTCGACCGAAACCGCGTCCTCGAGGTCAAAGATCACCGCATCAACCGGCAGGTTGCGGGCCTTGTCCAGCGCGCGCGGCTTTGAGCCGGGGATATACAGAACCGAACGATAAGGGCGGGTGCGCGGGTCCATCTGATCTCTCCAAGTTATTTTGTTGCGCAAACCGGTACAGATTCGGCCAGATACTTTCAAGAAAAATCCTGCCGCAGTGCAGAAAGCACAAAATCCGCGCAACAAAGTCCTTGAATTTCCAACCGAATCGTGAGCGCGCACAGGGTTAACCTGTTATCAGCACCTTCTTGGCACAGTTTACCTATCGCGCAGGTGATCACGGCCAGCCCATTTCAGTCCGACTGTGATCCGCCCGCACGGGGCCGGAATGGCCTGCATTGAACCTGCTGACCCGGCGGTCCGCAGCACTCCCCTGGGCCAAAGGCCCGCATAACGATTACGTCACTCACACACCGGCCCACACATGGGACTTCGGAAGAGCGCAGGTTGCTGTCTCTTTCCCTGTCAGGCCGTTCGGGAAAGGGTAAAACCCATGAAGAAGACGATGTTCAAAACAACCGCAGGTCTGGCCATCCTGGTGCTGACCGCAACGCAATCCTTCGCCCAGGGCCGCAACTGCGCCCCACGCGAGGTCGTCGTCGGACGACTGGCCGAGAAATACGGCGAAAGCCGCCAAAGCATCGGCATTGGCGGTCAGGGCGTGGTGATGGAGACCTTTGCCTCGACCGAATCCGGCACCTGGACCATCACCGTGACGATGCCCAATGGCATGACCTGCCTGATGGCCTCGGGCCAATCCTACGAGGCGCTGGCCGAAGCCCTGCCCAACGCAGACAACGACGCCTGATACGGCCTGCTGACACGGGCCGGGATGCGCAGGGCGTAGCCCTCAGGTCAGCCCGTCCCAGATCAGTTTGACGCCCGTCACCGTCAGCAGGACATAGGCCAGGGCAAAGAATACCCTTTCGGGAATGCTGTGGTGCAGCCGCACCCCCGCCCATGTCCCGAATAGGGCAAAGGGCGCCAGCATCAGATCCAGTTTCAGCGTCTCGGCGCTGAACAGGCCCAGCCCGGCATAGGGCACGGCCTTGGCGATGTTCAGCACCCAGAAGACCAGCACCGTGGTTGCCTGATATTCGGTTTTCGTGGGGCGGCGGCTCAGCAGATAGACCGCGGCGGGCGGCCCGCCCGCGTGGCTGACGAAGCTGGTGAAGCCCGCAACGCCCCCGGCCAGAACCCCGCTCCAGCCGGGCAGATCGCGCTGCGCCTGCATGGCCAGCCCGATGCGGCCGCGCAATTGCCAGATCACAAAGGCAATCGACAGCCCCCCGATCAACAGCCGCATGGTATCGGCCTCGATTGCGGAGAACAGCCAGGCCCCCAGCGCCACCCCCGGCAACCCGCCCGCGATCAGCAACAGACCATCGCGCCCATTCCAGCGCCGCCAATAGGGTCTGAGAGACGCCACATCGATCAGCATCAACAGCGGCAGCATCAGCGCAAGCGCCTGACCCGGCTCGACAATCAGCGCAAGAATCGAAGCTCCGGCAAAGGCCGCGCCCGAGCCAAAGCCGCCCTTGGACACCCCGGCAAAGACCACGGCAGGCACCGCAACGGCGAAAAACATCGGGCTGACATCCACCATCGGCACGCAGCAGAACTCCTTTATTTCAAAATCATTTAGCCCGCCTATCCACTGGCCCGCAAGCCGCGCAAACCCCACGCCGCAGCGCAGAAGGCTTGCGTGGCGGCGCGTTAGGGCTTAGGCATCGCTGCAAATTCAACCGGACCGGAGAGACATCCCCATGGCACGACCCAAAATCGCCCTTATCGGCGCAGGTCAGATCGGTGGCACCCTTGCCCATCTCGCAGCTCTGAAAGAACTCGGCGACGTCGTTCTTTTCGATATTGCCGAAGGCACCCCGGAAGGCAAAGCGCTGGATATCGCAGAATCCGGTCCCTCCGAAGGCTTTGACGCCTCGCTGAAGGGCACCCAAAGCTATGCCGATATCGCGGGCGCAGACGTCTGCATCGTCACCGCCGGCGTGCCGCGCAAGCCGGGCATGAGCCGCGATGACCTGCTGGGTATCAACCTGAAAGTCATGAAATCCGTTGGCGAAGGCATCCGCGACAACGCGCCCGACGCCTTTGTGATCTGCATCACCAACCCGCTGGACGCGATGGTCTGGGCTCTGCGCGAATTCTCGGGCCTGCCCCACGAGAAAGTCTGCGGCATGGCCGGCGTTCTGGACTCCGCCCGCTTCCGCCACTTCCTGGCCGAAGAATTCAAGGTCTCCATGAAAGACGTCACCGCCTTTGTTCTGGGCGGCCACGGCGACACCATGGTTCCGCTGACCCGCTACTCCACCGTTGCCGGTATCCCGCTGCCCGACCTGGTGCAGATGGGCTGGACCACACAAGAGAAGATGGACGCCATCGTGCAGCGTACCCGTGATGGCGGCGCCGAAATCGTTGGCCTGCTGAAAACCGGCTCCGCCTTCTACGCACCGGCGACCTCGGCAATCGAAATGGCCGAAGCCTACCTGAAAGACCAGAAGCGCGTTCTGCCCTGCGCCGCCTATGTGGACGGTGCACTTGGTCTCAACGGCATGTACGTGGGCGTGCCCACCGTGATCGGTGCCGGCGGTGTCGAGCGCGTCATCGACATCAAGATGACCAAAGACGAGCAAGCCATGTTCGACAACTCGGTCAACGCAGTCAAAGGTCTGGTCGACGCCTGCAAAGGCATCGACGCCTCGCTGGCCTAAGACCAGCACCAAGCGATTTGGAAAAGGGTCCGGTTTTCCGGGCCCTTTTTCGTTGCGGATCAGCGGCTCACTGCTTGACCAGCGCCAGGGTGATCACCCGCTGCATCTCGGCCAGGTAGTCCTCATCAGACCAGCCGTTTTCCAGCACGCAATGGGCCCATCCATCCATGCTGAGCAGGGTGAAGTAGAGATCCGTTGCCTGTGCTTCGCTCAGATGCTCCAGCAGGTCGCCATCTGATTTCAGCGCCTTCACCGCCTCGGCGCAGCCTTCCTTCATGGCGCGGATCCTGTCCTGCCAAGCGGATTTCGCCTCTTCGTCACTCGCGCCCATCCGCATCAACGACTGTTTCAGCGGGTAGATCTCCGGAAAGAACTCCAGCATCGCCCGAGTGTAAGCCTCCAGGCGGCTGCGCCCGTCCGGCGCCGTGCGGCTGGGCGCCAGCCGCGCCTCTATATCGAGCTGATCGCCGAAATGCAGGATCGCCGAGATCAGCATCTCCGAACGATTAGAAAAATGGGCATAGACCGTTTGCCGGGTCACCCCGGCAGCCTTGGCCACATCCACCATCCGCAGGGGCGATCCCCCGGGGGCCAGAAGCAACGATAGGACGGTTTCAAGGAGTAGATTGCGGGTTTGCACGCGCTTATTTGACACGATGTAAGATTCCAGCTTGACACGATGTAAGATTATGCGCCACAAGATCACAAATCTTACACCGTGTCAAAGGAGGCATTCTCATGTCGAAATACGTAAAACTCTATCTGTTTCTGTCCGCTGCAGTCCTGCTCTTCGTCGGGGTGATGCTCAGCTTTGCGCCCGAAGCGCTTTATGCCAGCTCTGCCCAGATCCTGCCGAACAGCACCATGATCCGATCGGACCTGCGCGCAGGCGGGGTGGTGGTACTGATTTCCGGCCTTTTCGTGCTGGGCGCGGCGCTGCGCGGACAGAATATGCAGCCTGCCCTGCTGCTGTCCCTGCTGATCTATGCAGGCTACGGGCTGGGCCGCATCGTCAGCATCGGATTTGACGGTACCCCAGATGCCGCACTGATCATCGTGACGGTGACCGAATGGGCGTTTGTCCTTGGCGCGCTGATCCTGCTGCGGCGCGGGCGATCTGTCGACACTGCCCAGCCGATGGCTGCGCACTAACCCACCCACCTCCAGAACCGGGTCTTGCGGGTCTCATCCCATCATAATTCAAAGGTGGGTGAGACCCGTTTTGCGGTCCGGGATTGCGCTGACGATCTGACCGATGCGTTGTTCCGGAGGGGATCATGGCGACAGGCTTTGCCGGAGCCGCCCGTGCGAGGGTGACGACATTCGGTATTTTGAATAAATTTTCAGCGCCAGACGAATCAAGCGCCGCGCCGTCAAATTTGTGATCACAGCCCTCAAACGCGTGATCACAAATGCGAAAAAACTTCATCATTTCTCGGACTGCCGTCAGAAAACCCTTTAAACCTTTGCTCTATGACGGCGTTATAGTGACGACCAATTTAGCCAGACGGGACAGTTTTCTATGAACATCCACGAATATCAGGCCAAGGCCCTTCTCCGCAGCTACGGCGCTCCGGTGTCCGACGGGCGCGTGGTGCTGAAAGCCGATGAAGCAAAAACCGCAGCCGGCGAGCTGGACGGCCCGCTCTGGGTTGTCAAAGCGCAGATCCACGCAGGTGGCCGCGGCAAGGGCTCCTTCAAGGAAGCCGATGCCGGTGAAAAAGGCGGCGTGCGCCTGACCAAATCGGTCGAAGAAGCCGCCGAAGAAGCCAAGAAGATGCTGGGACGCACCCTTGTGACCCACCAGACCGGCCCGGCGGGCAAACAGGTCAACCGCATCTACATCGAAGCCGGCTCTGGCATCGAGACCGAACTGTACCTGGCGCTGCTGGTAGACCGCCAGACCTCGCGCATCTCCTTTGTCTGCTCCACCGAAGGCGGCATGGACATCGAGGAAGTCGCGGCAGAAACCCCGGAAAAGATCCTCTCCTTCTCGGTCGATCCGGCCACCGGTTACCAGCCGTTCCACGGCCGCCGCATCGCCTTCTCGCTCGGTCTCAAGGGCGCGCAGGTCAAGCAGTGCGTGCAGCTGATGGGTCAGCTCTACAAGGCCTTCGTCGAAAAAGACATGGAGATGCTGGAGATCAACCCGCTGATCGTGACCGATGGCGGCGATCTGAAGGTGCTTGACGCCAAGCTGGGCTTTGACGGCAACGCCGTTTACCGCCACCCCGACGTGGCCGCCCTGCGCGACGAGACCGAAGAAGACCCCAAGGAACTCGAAGCCTCCAAGTATGACCTGAACTACATCGCGCTGGACGGTGAGATCGGCTGCATGGTGAACGGCGCGGGCCTGGCGATGGCCACCATGGACATCATCAAACTCTACGGCGCTGAGCCTGCGAACTTCCTCGACGTGGGCGGCGGCGCCACCAAGGAGAAAGTGACCGAGGCGTTCAAGATCATCACCTCTGACCCCAACGTCAAAGGCATCCTGGTGAACATCTTCGGCGGCATCATGCGCTGCGACGTCATCGCCGAGGGCGTTGTCGCCGCGGTGAAGGAAGTCGGCCTCAAGGTTCCGCTGGTCGTGCGTCTGGAAGGCACCAACGTCGAAGCAGGCAAGGAGATCATCAACACCTCCGGCCTCGATGTGATTGCGGCAGACAACCTGTCCGACGGCGCCGAGAAGATCGTTAAGGCCGTCAAAGGCTAATCCTTGGGGTGGGTGACAACCCACCTTTCCCCAAAGCTCAGAATTCTAAGGAGAACGCCAAATGGCAGTCCTCATCGACGAAAACACCAAGGTCATCTGTCAGGGCTTCACCGGCTCGCAGGGCACCTTCCACTCTGAACAGGCCATCGCCTATGGCACCAAGATGGTCGGCGGCGTGACCCCCGGCAAAGGCGGTCAGACCCACCTTGACCTGCCGGTCTTCAACTCGGTCCACGAGGCCAAGCACGTGACCGAAGCCAATGCATCCGTCATCTACGTGCCGCCCCCCTTCGCGGCGGATTCCATCCTTGAAGCGATCGACGCCGAGATGGAGCTGATCGTCTGCATCACCGAAGGCATCCCGGTTCTGGACATGATGAAGGTGCAGCGCGCGCTGGAAGGCTCCAAATCGCGCCTGATCGGCCCGAACTGCCCCGGTGTCATCACCCCCGACGCCTGCAAGATCGGCATCATGCCCGGCCACATTCACAAACGCGGGAGCGTGGGTGTTGTGAGCCGTTCCGGCACCCTAACTTACGAAGCCGTGAAACAGACGTCTGATATCGGCCTCGGCCAGTCCTCTGCGGTTGGCATCGGCGGTGACCCCATCAAGGGCACCGAGCATATCGACGTGCTGGACATGTTCCTCGATGACGACGAGACTCAGTCGATCATCATGATCGGTGAAATCGGCGGTTCCGCCGAAGAGGAAGCCGCAGCCTTCCTCGCCGAGCAGAAGAAGAAAGGCCGCTGGAAGCCGGTTGCTGGCTTCATCGCCGGCCGTACCGCCCCTCCGGGCCGCCGCATGGGCCACGCGGGCGCGATTGTCGCCGGCGGCAAGGGCGGCGCCGAAGACAAGATCGAAGCCATGAAATCGGCCGGTATCGTGGTCGCCGACAGCCCCGCGGGCCTGGGCGAAGCGGTGCTGAAAGCGATCGAGCTGGGCTGACATGTCTGCGGCTGACCATATCAGCCACGGGCAGCGCCCGACCCTGGGGGGGTGCGAAAGCGCCCTCCCGTGGAGTGGGTTGGGCGCTGCCCGGCGTTGCTGCCGGGCGGTGTCTTCAGTTTTGACAAATCACATTCACCCGGACCCTGTTGCTGAAGAGGCCATCCCGGCATCTTTTGCAGCAGCGTCCCGTTGCGGCTTCACCTTTCGGAAACCCGGGTCGGCCAGTCTGCTCCGAATGACCACAGGCCACGTCGCACACGGTTCCACCCTGCAAGAGGCGCCCAAATGACTGAACACAACCCAGATGATGTCTTCCCTGCGTCCTCATTCCGCACGCGGCTGCACACCACTGCAGGCGCGCTGTGTCTTTCCGTGCTGACCGCAACCTCCGCTGCGGCCATCACCGCCCCGATGCAGGGTGTTCTGAATTTCGAACCCGGCACCCCCATCGAGGACATCAAAGCCCGCCTCGCAAACGAAATCTGCAAAGGCGCCAGTTCCATAACAATTACCTCCGGCCCGGAACCGGCGCTTGACCCGACCAAGGAACAAGTCACGTTCCAGTGCGAACCCTGATCTGACCCCACAACCGCATACCGACTCTTCGGGAGTTATAGATGACCGACCAAAGCCCAAATGACATTTTCCATGCGTCCTCGTTCATGCAAGGACACAATGCGGAATATCTGGAGCAGCTTTATGCCCAGTATGCCAATGACCCGAGTGCGGTAGATGCCGCCTGGGCCGAGTTCTTCCGCCAGATGGGCGATGCCGAGCTTGACGTGAAAGCCGAGGCCGCAGGCCCGTCCTGGGCCCGCAGCGACTGGCCGCCCGCGCCCAATGACGATCTGACCGGTGCGCTGACCGGCGAATGGCCCGCTCCGGTGGAGGCCAAGGCCGCAGGCAAGAAGATCGCGGAAAAGGCCGCCAAGGCCGGGGTTGAGGTCTCGGACGAACAGATCCAACGCGCGGTGCTGGATTCGATCCGCGCCCTGATGCTGATCCGCGCCTACCGGATCCGGGGCCATCTGGCCGCCGATCTGGACCCGCTGGGCATGCGCGGCCAGACCCCGCACCCGGAGCTCGACCCCAAAACCTATGGCTTCACCGATGCGGACATGGACCGGCCGATCTTCATCGACAACGTGCTGGGGCTTCAGGTCGCCTCAATGCGGCAGATCATCGACATCGTGAAGCGCACCTATTGCGGCACCTTTGCGCTGCAATACATGCATATCTCCGATCCCGAGCAGTCCTCCTGGCTGAAAGAGCGGATCGAAGGTTTCGGCAAGGAAATCCAGTTCACCCGCGAGGGCCGCAAGGCGATCCTCAACAAGATGGTCGAGGCCGAAGGTTTCGAGAAGTTCCTGCACGTCAAATACATGGGCACCAAGCGCTTTGGCCTAGATGGCGGCGAAAGCCTGATCCCGGCGATGGAGCAGATCATCAAGCGTGGCGGCAACCTCGGCATCGAGGAAATCGTCATCGGCATGCCCCACCGTGGCCGCCTGTCGGTTCTGGCCAACGTGATGCAGAAGCCCTATCGCGCCATCTTCAACGAATTCCAGGGCGGCAGCTTCAAGCCCGAAGACGTGGATGGCTCGGGCGACGTGAAATATCACCTCGGCGCTTCCTCGGACCGCGAGTTCGACAACAACACCGTTCACCTGTCCCTGACCGCCAACCCCTCGCACCTTGAGGCGGTGAACCCGGTGGTTCTGGGCAAGGTCCGCGCCAAGCAGGACCAGAAGAGTGACGCCACCCGCACCAAGGTTCTGCCGATCCTGCTGCACGGCGATGCGGCCTTTGCCGGTCAGGGCGTTGTGGCGGAATGTTTCGCCCTGTCGGGCCTGCGCGGACACAAGACCGGCGGCACCATCCATATCGTGGTGAACAACCAGATCGGTTTCACCACCGCGCCACATTTCTCGCGCTCCTCGCCCTACCCCACCGACAACGCACTGGTGGTCGAGGCGCCGATCTTCCACGTCAACGGCGACGATCCCGAAGCCGTGGTGCACGCCGCCAAGGTCGCGACCGAGTTCCGTCAGAAGTTCGGCAAAGACGTGGTCATCGACATGTTCTGCTACCGCCGGTTCGGTCACAACGAGGGCGACGAGCCCATGTTCACCAACCCGCTGATGTACAAGAACATCAAGAGCCATAAGACCACGCTCAGCCTCTATACCGAGCGTCTGGTCAAGGACGGTCTGATCCCCGAGGGCGAAATCGAGGACATGAAGGCCGCCTTCCAGGCCAAGCTGAACGAGGAATTCGAAGCCGGTAAGGACTTCAAGCCCAACAAGGCCGACTGGCTGGATGGCCGCTGGTCGCATCTGGACAAGCAGAAGGACGACTATCAGCGCGGTCAGACCTCGATCAGCGAAGAGACCTTCAACGAGGTTGCCGGTGCTCTGACCCGCCTGCCCGACGGTTTCCCGGTGCACAAGACCATCGGTCGCTTCCTCGATGCACGCGCCAAGATGTTCGAAAACGGTGCCGGCATCGACTGGGCCACCGGCGAGGCACTGGCCTTTGGCTCGCTCCTGACCGAAGGCTACCCGGTACGTCTGGCCGGGCAGGACTCCACCCGCGGCACCTTCTCGCAGCGCCATTCCGGCATCGTGAACCAGGACACCGAAGAACGCTACTACCCGGTCAACAACATCCGGGCGGGCCAGTCGCAATACGAGGTGATCGATTCCGCCCTGTCGGAATACGCGGTTCTGGGCTTTGAATACGGCTATTCGCTGGCCGAGCCCAACGCGCTGACCCTGTGGGAAGCCCAGTTCGGCGATTTCGCCAACGGCGCCCAGATCATGTTCGACCAGTTCATCTCCTCCGGTGAAAGCAAATGGCTGCGGATGTCCGGCCTTGTCTGCCTTCTGCCGCATGGTTTCGAAGGTCAGGGCCCCGAGCACTCCTCGGCGCGTCTGGAACGCTTCCTGCAGATGTGCGGACAGGACAACTGGATCGTCGCCAACTGCACCACGCCGGCGAACTACTTCCACATCCTGCGCCGTCAGCTGCACCGCACCTTCCGCAAGCCGCTGGTGCTGATGACACCGAAGTCGCTGCTGCGCCACAAGCTGGCGGTCAGCAAGACCGAGGAATTCACCACCGGTTCCAGCTTCCACCGGGTGCTTTGGGATGACGCCCAGCACGGCAATTCGGAAACCAAACTGGCTGCCGACGACAAGATCAAGCGTGTCGTGCTGTGCTCGGGCAAGGTCTATTACGACCTTTTGGAAGAGCGCGACGCCCGCGGCATCGACGACATCTACCTGATGCGGATCGAACAGTATTACCCCTTCCCGGCGATCAGCTTGGTGAAGGAGCTGGAGCGGTTCAAGGATGCCGAAGTGGTCTGGTGCCAGGAAGAGCCCAAGAACCAGGGCGCCTGGACCTTTATCGAGCCCAACATCGAATGGGTGTTGACCCGCATCGGCTCCAAGCACACCCGGCCCCAATACGTCGGCCGCGCCACATCGGCTTCGCCCGCGACGGGCCTGGCCAGCCAACACAAAGCCCAACAAGCCGCGCTTGTGAATGAAGCGCTGAGCATCTGAGGAAAAGAGATATGACCACCGAAGTGCGCGTACCCACCCTGGGTGAATCCGTGACCGAGGCAACCGTGGCCACCTGGTTCAAGAAACCCGGTGATGCGGTTGCTGCCGATGAAATGCTCTGCGAGCTGGAGACCGACAAGGTCACCGTCGAAGTGCCCGCCCCCGCCGCTGGGGTGCTGGCCGAGATCGTTGCCGCCGAAGGCGACACAGTGGGCGTTGATGCGCTGCTGGCGAATATCTCCGAAGCAGGCAGCGCCGGCTCCGAGACGCCGCAGCCCAAGGCCGCAGCCCAGGCCGAAGCGGCCCCCGCAGGCGGGGAAGACACCGCCGCGGCCGGCGGTGCCTCCACCGACGTGATGGTGCCGACCCTTGGCGAATCCGTGACCGAGGCGACCGTCTCCACCTGGTTCAAGAAGGTCGGCGACACTGTCGCGCAGGATGAAATGCTCTGCGAGCTGGAAACCGACAAGGTCTCTGTCGAAGTGCCCGCGCCCGCCGCTGGTGTTCTGGCCGAAATCACCGCGCCCGAAGGCACCACCGTGGATGCCTCGGCGAAACTCGGCGTGATCTCGGGCTCCGGTGCTGCGGTGGCGGCGGCCCCGGCTGCTGCGCCCGCTGCAGCTGCGGCACCTGCCGCCGCGGCCAAGGACGTCGCCAATGCGCCCTCGGCAGAAAAGGCCATGGCCGAAGCCGGGATCTCCGCCGCCAATGTCGAAGGCACCGGCCGCGATGGCCGCATCATGAAGGATGACGTCGCCCGCGCCGTGGCCGCCGCAGCCTCTGCCCCCGCGCCCGCAGCAGCCCCCGCCGCACCGCGCGCACCGGTTGCTGCCGACGATGCTGCACGCGAAGAGCGGGTGAAGATGACCCGCCTGCGCCAGACCATCGCCAAGCGTCTGAAGGACAGCCAGAACACCGCCGCCATGCTGACCACCTATAATGAGGTGGACATGACCGAGGTGATGGCCCTGCGCAATCAGTACAAGGACCAGTTCGAGAAGAAGCACGGCGTGCGTCTCGGCTTCATGTCCTTCTTCACCAAGGCCTGCTGCCACGCGCTGAAAGAGGTTCCCGAGGTCAACGCCGAAATCGACGGAACCGACATCGTCTACAAGAACTTCGTGCACATGGGCGTTGCCGCCGGTACCCCCACCGGCCTCGTGGTTCCGGTCATTCGCGATGCGGACAGCATGTCCTTTGCCGAGATCGAAAAGGCAATCGCCGAGAAGGGCAAGCGCGCCCGTGACGGCAAGCTGTCGATGGCGGAAATGCAGGGCGGCACCTTCACCCTGTCCAACGGCGGTGTCTATGGCTCCTTGATGTCCTCGCCGATCCTGAACCCGCCGCAGTCGGGTATTTTGGGTATGCACAAGATCCAGGACCGTCCGATGGCCATCAATGGTGAGGTGGTGATCCGCCCGATGATGTATCTGGCGCTGTCCTATGACCACCGCATCGTCGACGGCAAAGGCGCCGTGACCTTCCTGGTGCGCGTCAAGGAAGCGCTGGAAGATCCCCGCCGCCTGCTGATGGATCTGTAAAGAACCTAGGGCAGCGCCTGACCCTGGGTGGGTGCGAAAGCGCCCTCCCGTGGGGAGGGTCGGGCGCTGCCCGGCACTGCCGGGCAAACGAAGAGGCTAGGAATGACCGCTGAACTCACCGCCCTCACACTTGCCGCCCTGCTGCAGGTTCTGCAGTTCTTCGCCTATTCCATCACCGCCAACCGGCAGGTCGGCCCTAAGGTAGCAATGGGGCCGCGTGACACGCCGGTGCAACTGACCGGCACGGCAGGCCGCCTACAACGGGCGCTGAACAATCACTTCGAAGGACTGATCCTCTTCACCATCGCATGTGTGGTGGTGACCCTTGGCGGCCAGTCCACGGAATTCACCGCCGCCTGCGGCTGGGTCTATGTGCTGAGCCGGGTGCTTTATGTGCCCGCCTATGCATTCGGCCTCACGCCCTGGCGCTCGGTCGTCTGGTCGGTAGGCTTCCTGGCCACTACCCTCATGCTGATCGCGGCGCTGATCTGATGCGCGGCGCTCCTCCCCATATTCCCGAATACGGGCCGCTGGCGATGCATGACCATCGCCCCTGCCCTTTCCTTAGTTCCAACGAAAGGACCTCTCATGGCTTCCTATGACGTGATCATCATCGGCGCCGGCCCCGGCGGCTATGTCAGCGCCATCCGCTGCGCCCAGCTGGGTCTCAAGACCGCCATCGTCGAAGGGCGTGAAACCCTTGGCGGCACCTGCCTCAACGTGGGTTGCATTCCGTCCAAGGCGCTGCTGCACGCGACCCATAGCCTGCATGAGGCAGAGCACAACTTTGCCAAGATGGGCCTCAAGGGCAAAAGCCCTTCCGTCGACTGGAACCAGATGAAGGCCTACAAGGACGATGTCATCGGCCAGAACACCGGCGGTGTCGAATTCCTGATGAAGAAGAACAAGATCGACTGGCTGAAAGGCTGGGCCTCGATCCCCGCTGCTGGCCAGGTCAAGGTTGGCGACGATGTGCACGAGGCCAAGAACATCGTGATCGCCTCCGGCTCGGTTCCCTCCTCCCTCCCCGGCGTCGAGGTCGACAACGACAAGGGCATCGTGGTGGACAGCACCGGCGCGCTGGAGTTGCCCAAGGTGCCGAAAAAGATGGTCGTCATCGGTGCGGGCGTCATCGGGCTGGAGCTTGGCTCGGTCTATGCCCGCCTTGGCGCTGAAGTCACGGTTATCGAATACATGGACGCGGTCTGCCCCGGCATGGACAAGGACGTGCAGCGTACCTTCAAACGGATCCTTGAAAAGCAGGGCCTGAACTTCATCATGGGCGCCGCCGTTCAGGGCGTCGAGACCACCAAGACCAAGGGCAAGGTGACCTACCAGCCCAAGAAAGGCGGCGATGCAGAGGTGCTGGACGCCGATGTGGTGCTGGTCGCAACCGGCCGCAAACCCTACGCCGAAGGCCTGGGTCTGGATGCGCTGGGTGTCAAACTGACCGAACGCGGCCAGATCGCAACCGACGCGCACTGGGCCACCAACGTCAAGGGCATCTATGCCATCGGCGACGTGATCGAAGGCCCGATGCTGGCGCACAAGGCCGAGGATGAAGGCATGGCGGTGGCCGAGGTGATCGCGGGCAAGCATGGCCACGTGAACTATGGCGTGATCCCTGGTGTCGTCTACACCACCCCCGAGGTTGCCACCGTCGGCGCCACCGAAGACGCGCTCAAGGCCGAGGGCCGCAAGCTGAAGGTCGGCAAGTTCAACTTTATGGGCAATGGCCGCGCCAAGGCCGTGCACCAGGGCGAAGGCTTCGTCAAACTGATCGCGGACAAGGAAACCGACCGCATTCTGGGCGCAGCTATCATCGGCCCCGGCGCCGGTGATCTGATCCACGAAGTCTGCGTTGCGATGGAGTTCGGCGCCTCTGCCGAGGATCTGGCCCTGACCTGCCACGCGCATCCGACCTACTCCGAGGCCGTGCGCGAAGCTGCCCTAGCCTGCGGCGACGGTGCTATCCACGCCTGACACCAGGCATATGAGGGCAGCCTGCCCTTTGACCAAAAACAAGCGCCCCCGCAACATGCTGCGGGGGCGTTTTCATTTAGCAGGCCCGGTGCAGAATACGCAGGCCGCGCTGGCTCCTGCCCTCTCACCACATGGTCGCCGCCGCCCGTGCACCCCAGGCGTCATCATAGGGTTTGCCGCCTTCCTCGCCATTCGTCTGCTCGGCGAGGATCTCGCCCATGCTGGGCAGACCCTCACTCTGGTCACCTGCGGTCCAGGTCTTCGCCCGCATCAGGGCGCGGGCGCATTGGCTGTAGATTTCGTCGATGGCGATAACGATCACGGTGGCGGGCTGTTTACCCTGCCGTTCGAACCGGGCGCGCAGGTCCGCATCTGCGGTGATCCGTGCCTGACCGTTCAGACGCACCACGTTGTTCGATCCGGGCACGAAGAACATCAGCGACACCCGCGGATCCACCACGATATTACGAAGCGAGTCGATCCGGTTGTTGCCGCGCCAATCGGGCAGCGCCAGGGTGCCGGGGTCCAGCTCCAGCACGCAGGGACCATCATCGCCGCGCGGGCTGGCATCGGTGCCTTCGGGACCGACGGTCGAGAGGACGCACAGGCGCGAGGCCATGATCCATTTGCGATAGAGCGGCGTCATCCGACGCGCCACTTTTCGTAAAGAAGGCGCTCCCGGTTCCCCGTAAAGCGCCTCCAGATCTTCAAGTGTTTCGATGTAATCCATCCGGTTCAAACCCCGCTTCGCGCATCAATGCATCGGATCGCTCTTCGACCCGGTCTTCCAATATCTTCATGAATTCCTGCCGCGCCATGCCCGGCTCAATCGGGTCAAGGAACTCCACCACCGCGACACCGGGGCGGCGCATAATGCCCTTGCGCGGCCACAGCACACCGACGTTGGTGGCCACCGGCACGCAGGTTTGCTGCAACTGTTCGTAGAGCACGCCGGTGCCGACCTTATACTCGGCCTTCACGCCCGGGGCCACGCGGGTGCCTTGCGAATAGATCACCAACTGGCCCGCCTCCTGCCGCCCGGCATGCACGTCGGCAACCATCTTCTGGATGGCGGCGCCGCGCTTGCCCCGGTCCACCGCCACACAGTCCAACAGCTTGGCATACTGGCCGATCACCGGGGTGCGCAGGATTTCCTTTTTCATGATGAACTTGGCCGTTGGCAGCGCGGTGAAGATCATCATGATATCAAGGAACGACTGATGCTTGGCCGCGATCAGCGCTTCACCCGATGGCGGGGTGCCGCGCACCTCGCAGCGGATACCGACCATCCAGCGGGCGCTCCAGAACACCCAGCGCGAATAGGTCTTGCAACAGACGCGCGCACCGCGCTTGCTGAAGATCGCCCAGGGCGCAAAGGCAAGGCCAATCACCGGCATCATCAGATAGATCTGGCCCACGAACAGCAGCGAGCGCAGCCATTGAATTGCATCCTTCACGTCAATTCTCCCAGACGTTTGTTGGCCGCGCGGGTCGTCGCCACATAGGCCACCAGCGCCCCCAGCACCGGAATGACCAGCGGCAGCAGCCAGCCCCAGCCCTGAAAGCCAAGCCCGGTCAGAAAACCGCCCTCGTCCGAGGCGGCAGGCATCAGCCAGACACCCAACATGCCAAATCCCATCCCCACAATCGCGCCACTGAAGGCCCGCAGGGTAAAGCGGCGGATAAAGGCCTGCGCGATATAGCTGTCCTGCGCGCCGACAAGGCGCAGCACTTCGATCACCTGGGCATTGGCCGCAAGCGCCGCATTGGCCGCAAGCGAGATCATCGCCCCCATGGCGCCACCGATCAGCAGGATCGACACCACCGCCAGACGCCGCAGCGATTGCGCCGCATCCACCAGCGGCGCCCGCCAGCGGGTGTGATCGTCCAGCACCGCACCGGGCACCTCGGCCTGCAGGCGCAGGCGCAGCCCGGTGGCATCATAGCCGGGATCATCCTCGATCACTTCGATCAGCTGCGGCACCGGTAGCGCATCAATCGGCACCGAGGCGCCGAACCAGGGCGCCAGCAGCGCCGCCTGTTCCTCGGGGGTAAAGGCGCGTGCCGAGGCCACGCCCGGCGTCTGCCGCAAAATGGTCAGGGCCGCCTCGGTCTGGGCGGCACGCTGTTCGGCGGGAGCATTGATGCGCAGGGTCGCGGCGCGGGCCAGTTCATCCGCCCAACGGTCCGCCAGCCGCCCCGAGGCCAGCGACAGCGCCAGCGCAAAGACCGCCAGAAACGCCATCGCGCCCGCGGCAAACAGGGTCAGCTGCGCCGTGAAGCCACTGGGGGGCACCACCCGGTCGGCCTGTGCATCGCCGCTGATCAGCGCCCGCAGGCGCCCGCCAAAGCCGTCCCTGCTCATAGATCCGCTCCCGCAAGATGCAGCTGTTTGTCGTAAATCCTCAGCACCCGGGCCTGAACCTGGTTTTTGGCTGCCCGGATCAGCGACAGATCATGGGTTGCCACAAGGATGGTCTTGCCCATGCGGTTCAGCTCGACCAGCAATTGCAGCAGCCGTTGCGACATTTCCCAATCGACGTTCCCAGTCGGCTCGTCGGCGATGATCACATCCGGCGACAGGATCACCGACCGCGCCAGCGCCGCACGCTGGCGTTCGCCGCCGGACAGCTCTGGCGGCAGCGCATCCGAGCGCTCCGCGAGCCCGACCCAGTTCAGCAATTCGCGCAGGTTCGCCTGCTCCTGCCCCAGATCCCGCCCCGAGACGGTCAGCGGCAGGGCGATATTCTCGATCACCGGCAGGTGGTCCAGAAACCGGCAATCCTGATGCACCACGCCGACCCTGCGGCGCAGAAAGGCCATCTGGTCCCGGTCCAGCCCTTTGACATCCATGTTGAAGACGCGCACCCGCCCCGAGGTCGGGGTCAGCGCGCCATAGCATAGCTTCAGCAGGGTTGTCTTGCCGGTGCCCGAAGGACCAGTCAGGAAATGGAAGGATCCCGGCGCCAGCTGCATCGACAGATTGCTCAGCAGCTCTCCGCCGCCATAATTGTAGCCTACGTTGTCCAGCTCGATCACGGCGTCCCCCTGGTGCTGCTTGCTCGTTTTGCCCCAGAGCACCGCCAGTTTCAATGGCCCGCAGCCGTGCGGGCGCCGCCGGTCACGCCCGCGTGCGCGGTGCCCCGCGCAATTGCCCCTTCCTTGATGGCCCCGAACTCCCTATGGTCATTTGGAAATACCGCTGAATTGCACCCGGAACACTCCGGGTCCAAGGAGACCGAGAATGCGCCTGACATGTCCGAATTGCGCTGCCCAGTACGAAGTGCCGGATGACGTTATCCCGGAAGAAGGACGCGATGTTCAGTGCTCCAGCTGCGGCACCACCTGGTTCCAGCCCGCTGCAGGCGCCAGCGCAGAGCCCCCTGTGGCCGAGGACACAGCCCCAGAGCCTGAGGGCACACCAGAGGTATCCGAACAGGTCGCCACAGAAGAAGCCATCACATCAGAGGCCGCAGCCGAGGAAATACCTTCCCCAGAACACGCTCCCCATGTTGAAGAAGAGCAGATGCCCGAGGCGGCAGAGGATCTGACCACCTCCGAGGAGCTGCCAGCCGAGGAAGAGGACGAGCCGGAAGAGCCTGCCCCCGCCCCTGACATGGACGACGAAGCCGAACGCGCCGCGCGGCGGCAGCGGGGCCTGGACCCGGCGCTATCGGACATCCTGCGCGAAGAGGCAGAGCGCGAAGCCTCCCTCCGCGCGGCCTCTGCGCCTGCACAGGGGCTGGAGAGCCAGCCCAATCTGGGTCTGGATGATCTGCCCGAAAACGAACAGGCCCTGCGCGCCCGTCAGGCCAAGGACCGGATGGCCCGGATCAAGGGGCAGGACCCGCGTCAACTGGCAGCCGAAGCCAGCGGACAACGCCGGGGCGTGCTGCCGGATATCGAAGAGATCAACTCGACCCTGCGCGCCGGGGATGCCGCCGCCGTTCAGGCCGCTGCCGAGGACACGCCAGTGCCACGCAAAAGCGGCTTTGCACGCGGTTTTGCGCTCACCATCCTGCTCGCGCTGATCCTGATGATGATCTACACCAACGCCGCCAAGATCGCCGAGGCGGTACCGCAGGCCGATCCTTACCTCAGCAGCTATGTCACCTGGGTCGATCAGGCGCGGCTGTGGCTGGATGCGCAGGTCAAGGCGCTGCAAACACCGCAGCCCTGATCACCGCTGCCGGTCCGGCAGGCGCATTGATCGATTGCCTTTGAGAGCATCATTTCTTTAGAGAATGCCGTGCATAGGGTCTCAATTCACCCCTAGCGGCTTCAGAACCGGTCGAACAGCCGCTGCAGATAGTTGCGCTCTTCCTCGCTACGGCTGCGATCCTGCGACCGGCGGCGGATTTCCTCCAACAGATCCCAGGCCCGGCCATGCGCCGAACCCCGGTCCGGAACCGCACCTCTGTCGCCATTGTCCATGCCGCTGGCGCGTCCCAGCGGATCCAGCCCCTCGGCCGAGCCATTGGGCTGGGCCTGTCCCTGCTGTCCCTGGTTCTGTCCCGGCTGCTGGCGCTGTGCCATGGCTTCGCCAAGCGAGCGCATGCCTTCGCGCAGGGCCTCCATCGCATCGGATTGCTGGTCGATGGCCTCGGCCAGATCGCCGTTCCGCAACGACTCTTCGGCACCCTCCATGGCGCGGCCTGCCCGATCCAGCGCATCGCGGGCATTGCGCCCTTCCTCGCCCCCAAAGGGCAGGCCGTCACGCTGACGTTCCAGCTCATTCCGCAGGGCCTGCTGACGCTGAGCCAGATCCCCCGCGCTGGGATTGCCATCCGCGCCAGAGCCGCCCTGCCCCGGCTGGCCTTGCCCCGGATCGCCGCCGCCACCCTGCTGCTGGCCGGATTGTTCGCCACCCTCACCGGTACCGCCGGTTCCATCGTGGCTCTGTCCACGGCCCTGACCGCCGTTGCGGCCCTCGCTGCCCTGGCTTTGACCGCGCTGTGCATCGCTGTTGAACTGTTCCTGCAAATCGCGGAAGGCCTGATCGGAGAGGCCCTGCTGTTCGCGCAGGGTCTCGGCCAGACCTTCCATGGCCTGCCGTCCCTGATCGCCGCCCTGCTGGCCCTGCTGGCCGCGGGTCATGCGCATGTTTTCCATCATCTGCTGGAATTCACGCAGGGCCTGCTCGGCCTCGGCCATGCGGCCCTGTTCCATCAACTCCTGAATGCGGTCCATCATCGCCTGCAGGTCGTCCTGGCTGAGCTGCATCATGTTTTCGGGCATCTCGCCCGGTTCCATCATCTCGCCGTTCTGTTCGGCCTGACGTTGCAGCTGGCGCAGGTAATCATCGGTTGCTTCGCGCAGCTCCTGCATCAGGCGGGCGATCTCCTGATCGCTGGCGCCTTCGCGCATGGCCTGGCTCAGCCGCTCCTGAGCGCGTTTCATCCGCTCCAGCGCGTCGCCCACATCGCCTTCCTCGAGCGCGATGGCCAGATCCCACAGCGCCGCTGCGATGTCTTCCTGCGCAGGGGGTGTCAGTGCGCCTGCCGCCAGATGGCTTTCGAGCCGCCGCAGAATGCCGCGCAGGCGCAGATAGCTGCCCGCATCGCGGAAAATCCCATCGGGGCGATGCGACACCGCCCGCAGGATCTGCGCCACCCGCGGCGCATTGGCCCGCGCCCAGAGGATATCACGGCGCTGCTCGGCTACCGAGGCGGCCAGCGGATCAAAAAAGCGCCGCGCTGTCAGCGGCGCGCCAAATGGAGCCGCTGTGCCGCTCTGCCCCGCCGCGTCCTGCGCGGTGAAGGTATAAGTGACCGGCAAATTGGCCCAGGGATGCTGCGAGAAATCCTCGATCAGGCGTTCGGTAAAATCGCTCCGCCCGCCGGTGAGAGGCAGCGGCAGGTCCAGTACGATATCCTCGCGCGGGTCCGGGTCGATCTGCAGCCCGTGCCGCCGGTCCAGCGCCGCAAGGTCCAGAGAAATCCGCACGGTTCCGCCGACGACGCCGTAATCATCCTGCGCCGCGAAGGGTAGGTTCAGCGCGCCTTCGGGGCCTAGATCCGGCGCGCCCGCCACCGCAACTGCGGGCGGTGCATCCGGCGTCACCGTGACCTGCCAATCGCGCCCGCCCTGCCCGGCGATGGCCAGCTGACCTTCCTGACGGGCCTCGAATTCCTGCTGCGGATCGGTCGCCGGGGGCAGTTCGCCAGTGCGGGCGGAAACGGTTTCATCCAGCGTCAATGCGCCGATCTCACCATAGAACCGCAGGGTAATCTGGCTGCCCTCGGGCAGGGTCAGCTCTCCGGCAGGCTGATCGTTGAGGTAAAGAACCGGCAGGCCCGTGTAACGCGGCGGTGCGATCCAGCCTTCCCAGGTCGGCCCGTTCATCGCTGAGGCCGCGCCCGGTGTCATGCCACTGAGGCTGCTGACCCGCCAGAACGAGCCGAAGACCAGCGCCACGACCAGCGCCAGCAGCGCCATATACCGCAGGGCAAAGGGATCCGCCGCTGCGATTTTCAGATTTGGAGAGGGCGCGCGGGCCTGCCGCGCCGCTGTCGCCATGCGCCGCTGATGTGCCTGCCACAAGGCCGCCGAGGCCGGGTCGGAAGCGCCAATCGCCTGACTATCCAGAAGCGCGCTGACTGGTCGCCCCGGCAGGGTTGCGTCCAGCCGCGCCAGCGCCGCCGCATGGCTTGGCCAGGAAAACCGTTTGATGCCCCAGATGAGCGCCAGCCCCAGCGCTAGCACGCTGAGCACGGCACCAGACCAGACCAGTTCGACCGGTAATTCATCGTGCAGCCCCAGCATCACCGCCGCCAGCGCCAGCATCAGCACCGAGGCCGCAGGCCACAGGGCGCGCAGCAGCTGCTCCGCGATCATGCCCGCCCGCGTCAGGCGCAGGGGCCAGCGCAGCGGTTTCAGACGCGGGTCAGCCTTGGGGAATGCAGCGTCGGATGCGGCCATTTCGGCGATGCCTCTCTGCGCGGGTGCGGGCGCGGTTGCGGGGGTGCCCCGACCGCGAAAAGTCCGCAGCCGCGATCAGAGCCATTCCGGAATGGTATCGCGGTTTATCATTTCGTCAAAGGTCGGACGTCGGCGAATAACCGCGAATTGATCCCCATGCACCAGTACCTCGGGGATCAGGGGGCGCGAGTTGTATTCGCTCGACATCACCGCGCCATAGGCTCCGGCGCTGCGGAAGGCGATCAGATCCCCGGCAGCCAGCGGCGGCATATCGCGCTGCTTGGCAAAGGTATCGCCGGATTCGCAGACCGGCCCGACGATATCATAAGGCTGGCTTTCGACGCCCGGCTCCGGTTCGATCACCGGCACGATATCGTGATGCGCCTCGTACATGGCGGGGCGGATCAGATCGTTCATGGCCCCATCGATGATCAGGAAATCACGGCCCTCGCCGGATTTCACATAAATTACCTTGCTGACCATTAGCCCGGCATTGCCCGCGATCAGGCGACCCGGTTCGATCTCGATCTCGCAGCCGAGGTGGCCCAGCGTACGCTTGATCAGGGCGCCATACTCCATCGGCAGCGGCGGCGCCTCGTTCGAGCGGGTATAGGGAATGCCAAGCCCACCCCCCAGATCGAGGCGGCGGATGTCATGACCTTCGGCGCGCAGGGTCTCGGTCAGCTCCGCAACCTTCTGATAGGCGGCCTCGAACGGGGCCAGCTCGGTCAGCTGCGAGCCGATATGCACGTCGATCCCGATCACCTCCAGCCCCGGCAGGCTGGCGGCATGGGCGTAGACCTCGCTGGCGCGGGAAATCGGGATGCCGAATTTGTTCTCGGATTTTCCGGTGGCGATCTTGGCGTGGGTCTTTGCATCGACATCGGGGTTGATGCGGATGGTGATCGGCGCACGGGTGCCCAGTTCCAGAGCGACCGCGTTGATCACCTCCATCTCGGGCTCGGATTCCACGTTGAACTGGCGGATGCCACCGGACAGGGCGCAGCGGATTTCCTCGGCCGTTTTGCCAACGCCGGAAAAGACGATCTTGTCGCCCGGCACACCAGCCGCCTTGGCCCGCAGGTATTCGCCCTGACTGACCACATCCATGCCCGCGCCCGCCTGCGCCAGCGTCTGCAGGATGGCCTGGTTGCTGGCCGCCTTCATCGCAAAACAGACCAGATGCTCGGTGCCTTCCAGCGCCTCGTCGAACAGGCGGAAATGCCTGAGCAGCGTCGCGGTGGAATAGACATAGAACGGCGTGCCTACGGCGGCGGCGATTTCAGCCACCGGAACGTCCTCGGCGCAGAGCGCGCCATCGCGGTAAAGAAAATGATCCATGCCTTGGCGATTAGACCAAAAGAGGCCGCCGGATCAATGGAATTTGTCCTGCTACAGCGCTGTCCACTGCGCGTTTATCCCCGCAGCCCCGATGCGATCATGGTAAAGGCGGTCTCGCGCCGCAGGGTGGCGATCTTGGACCCCGCATCGAACAGGCTCAGATGCAGGAAAACCCCATCCAGCATCGCGATCACCGCCCGCGCCAACGCCATCGGATCGCAGTCAGCGCGGATTTCCTGCGCTTTGGCAAGATCTGCGAAATGTTCTGCCCAGTGCCGGGCCAGCCAATCGAAAAATCCGTCAATGATCTCTACGGCACGGGGATCCTTGAACCCCGGTCCCAGCACTTCAAAGATCAGCGATGTCATATCACGCTGCGCCAGGATCACCGTCTGGCGCAGGCCATCCAGATAAAGCTCAAGCGTCTGCGGGGCGGGCAGCAGGGTAATCTGGCCCCTCAGCCCGTCGAAATATTGCCCGATCAAGCTCAGGATGAGGTCATCCTTGCCGTCGCAATAAAGATAGAGCGTGCCCTTGGCCACGCCCGCGGCCCTGGCAATATCGGTCATTTTGGTGGCCTGATAGCCCGTGCGCGCAAAACACATCATCGCCGCCTCGAGGATCTCAGCCCTCATTTTATCCTTGTCGACGATCTTCGGCATTGCCGTTCCTTTTGGGCCTGATTGCACGGAATGCATAGCGGGGTTGACCTGTCCCGGCATATAAATGACTTGCGGGTCAGTCATGCGGCCCCTAGATAGCGCGCTATATCTGACCAATTGGTCAAAAATGGATTAGTGTCAATGAGTGAAAATCAGAAGATTGCATTTGTCGCCGGTGCAACTGGCCATCTGGGGCGCCATCTGGTGGCGCAACTGTCGGCCCGGGGCTACTCCGTGCGGGCACTGGTCCGGTCCGGCTCGGATACGTCCGGGTTTCCCCGAGGTGTTGAAATCGTCACCGCAGAGGCCACCGACCCGGCCAGCCTCAGCGGACTTATGGATGGGGTGGAACTCGTTGTCTCGGCTTTGGGGCTGACCCGGCAGACCGACCGTGTGACCTATCTGGATGTGGATTATCAGGCCAACCTCAACCTGCTGAAAGAGGCGGTGAACGCCGGGGTCGGTCAGTTTGCCTATGTGCATGTGCTGACCCGGGGCACCCCCACCTCTGATCTGGTGGCGGCCAAATCGCGGTTCGTCGGCGTGCTGCAAACCGCCCCGCTGCAGGCGTGCGTCATCCGCCCCAACGGGTTCTTTGCCGATATGGAAGAGATCCTGTCGATGGCGAAAAAGGGCCGGGTCTGGCTGATCGGTGACGGATCGGTGCGGATCAACCCGATTCATGCCCGCGATCTGTCCTGTGCCATTCTTGATGCCATCGAAGCCGGGGAGGCGGATGTGGAGATCGGCGGCCCCCAGGTGCTGAGCCTCGATCAGATCGCAGAACTGGCCTTTGACGCCCTCGGTAAACCCGCCCGGATCACCCACCTGCCGCTGTGGCTGGGCCATGCGGCCCTATCAGTGATGAAACGTTGCACCCCGCGTCATGTCTGGGGGCCATTCGAGTTTTTCCTTACTTCCTGCCAGCAGGACGCCATCGGACCGCAATATGGCAGCCGGTCGCTGGGCGATCACTATGCTGGGATTTGTTCAAATCGTGCCGGTACAAAGGTTTCGGCGTTCAGTTCCCGATAGAAACGCCAACCCGGGCGTACCCCGAAACTATCACACCCGACCCGGGTGTCTGAGACGCAGAGCTACCGCTTGCGGTATTCGTGGTGCGTTCAGGGGCCAGCGGCTCACATCCCGCCAAAGCGACCACGACCGGCAGCCAGAGGACGGCGCAGGCCGCGCGCGAAGGCATCAGAAGCCCAGAAGAAGGCTGAACGGTCCCTGCTGAACACCAACGCTGCCCCCGGCATGGACACCGCTGGTAGAGACCCCGACCCCGGCATTGAGTGTGGGGCGCACCGGCTCTCCATCCACGCCACAGGCCGCGAGTGTTGTGGCTGCAACGAAAAGAAAAACAAGAACGCGCATCGGAGAGAAGCCCTCGGCTCGGGTGGGTATTCGTTCAATATGGGCGGGGCGCTGGCCAATCACAAGCGCCCCCGCCACAGGATCTCGGCAAAGGCCTGCTTAGCCCGCCAGGATCTCTTTCCAGCGTTTCACCTGCGCGCGCACCTGCGCGGGCGCGGTGCCACCATAGGACATGCGCGAGTTGACCGAGTTTTCGACTCCCAGAACGGTGAAGATATCCTCGGTGATGCCTTCGTGCACGCCCTGCATGTCCTCAAGGCTGAGGTCAGGCAGATCGCAACCACGGCCCTCGGCCATCGCGACCAAGGCGCCGGTGACATGGTGGGCATCGCGGAAGGGCACCTTCAGCACCCGCACCATCCAGTCGGCCAGATCGGTGGCGGTGGAGAAACCCGAACCTGCGGCGGCAGCCAGCGACTCGCGGTTGCCAGTCATATCCTTGACCATGCCTTCCATCGCAGCCAGCGCCAGCATCCAGTTGTCGGCTGCATCAAAGACCTGTTCCTTGTCTTCCTGCATATCCTTGGAATAGGCGAGCGGCAGGCCCTTCATCACCATCATCAGTGCGGTGTTGGCTCCAAAGATCCGACCCACCTTGGCGCGGATCAGTTCGGCCGCATCCGGGTTCTTCTTCTGAGGCATGATCGAGGAGCCGGTGGAGAAGCGATCCGAAAGGGTCACGAAGCGGAACTGGGCCGACGACCAGATCACCAGCTCTTCGGCAAAACGGCTGAGGTGCACGGCGCAGATCGATGCGGTGCTCAGGAACTCCAGCGCGAAATCGCGATCCGACACGGCATCAAGCGAGTTTGCCGCAGGACGGTCAAAGCCCAGCGCCGATGCGGTCATGTCACGGTCGATGGGGAAGGAGGTGCCAGCCAGCGCCGCCGCACCCAGGGGCGATTCGTTCATCCGGGCGCGGGCATCACGCACGCGGGACAGATCGCGGCCGAACATTTCCACATAGGCCATCATGTGATGGCCCCAGGTCACCGGCTGCGCGGTCTGCAGGTGGGTAAAGCCGGGCATCACCCAGTCGGCGCCTGCCTCGGCCTGATCGACCAGCGCCTTGATCAGCGCCAGCAGGCCCTTTTCGGCAGCGTCGAACTGATCGCGCACCCAGAGTTTGAAATCGGTCGCCACCTGATCGTTGCGCGACCGGCCGGTGTGCAGACGCCCGGCGGGCTCTCCGATCACCTCTTTCAGGCGCGCTTCGACGTTCATATGGATGTCTTCCAGCGCGGTAGAGAACTGGAAGCTGCCGCTTTCGATCTCTGACAAGACCGTGAGTAGCCCTTCCCGAATGGCCTCGGCGTCGTTATCCGTAATGACGCCTGTCGCGGCCAGCATGGCGGCATGGGCTCTTGAGCCTGCGATGTCCTGGGCTGCCATACGCTTGTCAAACCCGATCGAGGCATTAATTGCCTCCATGATCGCGTCAGGGCCAGCGGCAAAGCGGCCGCCCCACATCTGGTTTGAGGATTGATCTGTCATGGCTGAACCCCGGAGATAACATGCGTCTGTTTCGTCACCTCACCCTTTATATGGCCCTTGCCTTGGGTGCAAATGCCGCCTTCGCCGCAGATGTCGCGACGCTGGAGGCGCTGCGCGCCGACAGTCTGAAACGGCTGGTCGTCCATTCCGAGCCGCGCCCCGTCTCTGACGCGGAGTTCTTTCTGGAAAACGATGGCGGCACCGCCACGCTGACCGATTATCAGGGCAAGATCGTTCTGCTGAACTTCTGGGCGACCTGGTGTGCCCCCTGCCGCAAGGAAATGCCGCAAATCGCCGAGTTGCAGGAAGAGTTCGGCGGCGAGGACTTCGAGGTCCTGACCATCGCCACCGGGCGCAATTCCCCTGCTGGTATCGTCAAGTTCTTCGAGGAAAACGGTATCACCGGCCTGCCCCGCCACACCGATCCGAAACAGGCGCTGGCCCGCAACATGGCAGTGATCGGCCTGCCCATTACCGTTCTGATCAACCGCGAAGGCGAAGAGGTTGCCCGCCTTCTGGGCGATGCGGAATGGAACAGCGACAGCGCCAAGGCGATCATCAAAGAGATGATTGCAACGCATTGATCTGCGCATCCCGCAACGGGTCCGGCCGCGCCCCGATCACGGCTTGACCTCACGCGACCTTTGACAGGCTCCTTCCCGGTCCGCCAATGTAGGGATCAGGGAGGAGCATATGCCACTAGAGATCCTGCTGATCATGGTTATCGGCGGCGTCAGCGCGGTCGCCGCGATCCTACACCTGTCGGGCCGCTCGGCGCAGACGGTGCTGTCGGTCGAGGACGCCCGCGCCGAGTGGCATCGCCATTTCCCCGATGATGTGATCCACCAGGTGCTGATCGCCGAAAACGGCCACGCCGCGCTGGTGCGGATCGAGGGCGGAACCGGCCTTCTCTGGGCCTTTGGCGCCGATACCGTGGCGCGCCATCTTATTGATTTTGATGTCTTTGAAACCGGAACCGGCCTCAGGCTGGAGTTCCACGATTTTGGCACGCCGGGCGTCTCGCTCTCTCTTGCGCCGCACGAACGCGCAGACTGGCAACAGATGATGATCCCGTCCTGAAGGAACCCCGCCGATGAGCGATCCAATCTCTTACCCCGATGTGACCCAATACGCGGTGCCGTTTTTCATCGCGGCGATCCTGGCCGAGTTCCTGTGGATCGCGATCAAAGGCCGGGGCGGGCGGTATGAAACCCGCGATGCATTGACTTCGCTGATCATGGGGGCGGGCAGCGTCGCGGCAGGGATCCTGCTGGGTTTCATCGCCTGGGCGTTCTTCATGGTTCTGTGGCGGCTCACGCCGCTTGATATGGGGACGTCGATCTGGGCGGTTCTGGTCTGTTTCGTGCTGGACGATCTGCGCTATTACTGGGTGCACCGGTTCGGCCACCGGGTACGCTGGGTCTGGGCCAGTCATGTGAACCACCATTCCAGCCAGCATTACAACCTGACCACCGCGCTGCGGCAGACCTGGACCGGCACCTTTACCTTCATGATGGTTGTCCGCGCGCCGCTGGTGCTGCTGGGATTCCACCCGGCGCTGGTGCTGTTCGTCGGTGGCCTCAACCTGATCTACCAGTTCTGGATCCACACCGAAGCGATTGGCAAGATGCCCCGCTGGTTCGAGGCAGTGATGAACACCCCCAGCCACCACCGCGCCCACCATGGCCGCAACCCGCGCTATCTGGACTGTAATTATGCCGGCGTCTTCATCATCTGGGACCGGATGTTCGGCACCTTCGTTCCTGAACAGGAAAACGACCGCGTCGATTACGGCCTTGTCCACAACATCGGTACTTTCAACCCGCTACGGGTCGCCTTTCACGAATGGGTCGGCATCTTCCGCGACATGACGCAGCCCGGCCTGACCCTGAAACAACGGCTGCTTTATGCGCTGGCGCCGCCCGGCTACAGCCACGATGGCAGCCGCGACACCAGCGAAACCATCAAGGCGAAATACCTGGCCCGCAACCCGGGTGACCGCGGCACGCCGGGATTTGAACAACCAGCCGACCCGACCTGACGGACCGGGCCGCGACATCAGATGCGACTTTTCCTAAAGTTTTAACTTTAATCCATGGTTCACCCTTTTGTCCGAGAGTGCAAAGCAACGCATAGTTTCCATGCACATGATCAGGCACAGGTATAGCCAGGGGGCAAAACAGTGAAACACAGTCGCTGGAAAAAAGCGGACCTGCCAGAAGGCTCAGAAAACCCACTGAACGCAGCGGTAGTATCCCGCGACCGGTCCACATTGGATATGGTTGCCGAGGCGGTGAAGCATGACCAGACGATGCTGGCCTTCCAGCCGGTCATGCAGGCCATGCCCCCGCATCAGACCGCCTTTTATGAGGGTTACATCCGGGTTCTGGACGCCACCGGCCGGGTGATTCCTGCCCGTGACTTCATGCACGTGGTCGAGGAAAAGGAAATCGGCCGCGCACTGGACTGTCTGGCGCTACAGCACGGGCTGCGGGCGCTGATGAAATCGCCCCAGATCCGCCTGTCCGTGAACATGTCGGCGCGCTCCATCGGCTACGGCCGCTGGATGGACGTGCTGAACCGCTTCCTGAAGAAAGATTCCACCATTGGCGAACGTCTGGTTCTGGAAATCACCGAAGCCTCGGCCATGGCCGCGCCAGAGCTGGTCATCGACTTCATGGAGCGGCTGCAGAAACACGGCATCGCCTTTGCGCTGGATAACTTCGGGGCCGGCACCACGGCCATCGCTCACTTTCGCGAATTCTTCTTTGACGCGGTAAAGATCGACGGTCAGTTCATCCGCGGCATCAGCGGCAATCCGGACAATCAGGCCGTGACCTGCGCTCTGGTTGGCATTGCCAAGCAGTTCGACATGCTGGTGGTGGCCGAGTCGGTGGAATCCGAAGCCGATGCGCAATACCTAGTTTCCATCGGCGTCGACTGCATGCAGGGCTTCCTGTTCGGCGCCCCGACGGTCAGCCCGCCCTGGCTGGAGGAACTGAAGGAACGCAGCCGCGCCTGATCCGCCGCGCTGCAGCGTTCGGGAATAGCCTCCTTGTTTCAGGGTCTTCTGTGCATCTGACCGCATGACCCCCAAAAAAGAGCCACCGCCACCGGTGGTTTTTTTGCGTTTATGCCGGTTGACTTCCCGTCAGCCGCTGGGACACCCTGTCGATTGCTGCAGGTGCAGCAATACGCTATGCCTGCCCCGGAGTACGGGAGGACGTGTTTGCCATCGCGGGGTTTTGATTTCACCACCGACCGCGCGGGTGCAACATCTCCGGAGTTAATTGATGGCAGAGGACCCATATCAATGACCAATGTTGTAATCGCATCCGCCGCGCGGACCGCCGTCGGCAGTTTTGGCGGCTCGTTCGCCAATACGCCCGCCCATGATCTGGGTGCCGCTGTTCTGGAGGCCGTTGTTGCCCGCGCCGGCGTCGACAAAAGCGAGATCTCTGAAACCATTCTCGGTCAGGTTCTGACCGCCGCTCAGGGCCAGAACCCGGCCCGTCAGGCACATATCAATGCCGGCCTGCCCATCGAAAGCGCCGCCTGGGGCATCAACCAGGTCTGCGGCTCCGGTCTGCGCGCCGTGGCCCTCGGCGCACAGCACATCCAGTTGGGCGATGCCGCCATCGTTTGCGCCGGTGGCCAGGAAAGCATGACCCTGTCGCCCCACGCCGCAAATCTGCGCGCTGGTCACAAGATGGGCGACATGAAGTATATCGACACCATGATCCGCGACGGTCTGTGGGATGCCTTCAACGGCTACCACATGGGCCAGACCGCTGAAAACGTCGCCGAACAGTGGCAGATCTCCCGCGATCAGCAGGACGAATTCGCCGTCGGCAGCCAGAACAAGGCCGAAGCCG
Organism: Pseudophaeobacter sp. 1A16562; assembly: GCF_041008785.1. NCBI lineage: Bacteria > Pseudomonadati > Pseudomonadota > Alphaproteobacteria > Rhodobacterales > Roseobacteraceae > Pseudophaeobacter > Pseudophaeobacter sp. 1A16562. The sequence continues at coordinate 372,580 of NZ_JAXGFT010000001.1, forward strand.
CCCAGAAGGCGGGCAAGTTTGTTGATGAAATCACCCCCTTCACCGTGAAAACCCGCAAGGGCGACATCGTGGTGGACAGCGACGAATACATCCGTCACGGCGCCACCATCGAAGCCATGCAGAAACTGCGCCCCGCCTTCACCAAGGACGGATCGGTCACCGCTGCCAACGCCTCCGGGCTGAACGACGGTGCTGCGGCCACCCTGCTGATGAGCGCCGATGAAGCCGAGAAACGCGGTATCGAGCCGCTGGCCCGCATCGCCTCTTATGCCACCGCTGGCGTCGATCCCTCGATCATGGGCGTCGGCCCGATCCACGCCTCCCGCAAGGCGCTGGAGAAGGCAGGCTGGAGCGCCTCGGATCTGGATCTGGTTGAGGCCAACGAAGCCTTTGCCGCGCAGGCCTGCGCCGTGAACAAGGAAATGGGCTGGGATCCCAGCATCGTCAACGTCAACGGTGGCGCCATCGCCATCGGCCACCCCATCGGCGCCTCGGGCTGCCGGGTTCTGAACACGCTGCTGTTTGAAATGAAGCGGCGCGGTGCCAAGAAAGGCCTCGCCACGCTTTGCATCGGTGGCGGTATGGGCGTCGCCATGTGCGTGGAGCGCCCGTAACGTGGCCTCGTAACCGGACATATCTAAGGGCGCCATCTTGGCGCCCTTTTCTTTTAGGCTTCAAAGGTTTGTCAGGGGTGCGACAATTTATGCGGCGGCGCAGCAAAATCCGTTGCGCAATATTGTTGCTCAAACTAACCTCTGCATGTAGCAAGATTACCAAGTAAATGAATCACTGGAGGACAACTCAATGGCACGAACTGCACTCGTCACAGGCGGCTCCCGCGGCATCGGCGCAGCAATTTCCAAGGCTCTGAAGGCCGAAGGCTATGACGTCGCAGCCACCTATGCCGGCAATGACGAAGCCGCGGCCAAATTCACCGAGGAAACCGGCATCAAGACCTACAAGTGGAACGTGGGAGACTACGAGGAAAGCAAGGCCGGTATCGAAAAGGTCGAAGCCGATCTGGGTCCCATTGACGTCGTGGTGGCAAATGCTGGGATCACCCGCGATGCCCCCTTCCACAAGATGACGCCCGAGCAGTGGCACCAGGTGATCGACACCAACCTGACCGGCGTCTTCAACACCATTCACCCGATCTGGCCCGGCATGCGCGAGCGCAAGTTCGGCCGTATCATCGTGATCTCCTCGATCAACGGTCAGAAAGGTCAGTTCGCTCAGGTAAACTATGCTGCCACCAAGGCAGGCGATCTGGGCATCGTCAAATCCCTGGCGCAGGAAGGCGCCCGCGCAGGCATCACCGCCAACGCGATCTGCCCCGGCTATATCGCCACTGAAATGGTGATGGCCGTGCCGGAAAAGGTGCGTGATTCGATCATCGCACAGATCCCGACCGGCCGCCTGGGCGAGCCCGAGGAAATCGCCCGCTGCGTGACCTTCCTGGCCTCTGATGACGCAGGCTTCATCAACGGGTCGACCATTTCCGCCAACGGCGGTCAGTTCTTCGTCTGATCCGAGTGCGCAATGGTAAAAACAACAAGGGCCGGTCCTGATGGACCGGCCCTTTTTCAATCCCGTAAGGACATGTGCACTATGCCCAGCGGGAAACTCTTGTGCTGACCAGCGAAGGCTTGCCACGGCGGAACAGGCGCGCCCAGAAGGATTTCAGCACCTGGCCGCGTTCTTCATGTGCACGCTGCATGGCCAGTTTGATATCGGCGTTGACTGTATATTCCATCTCGCAAACCTCCGTTTCGGATCAGCATCATTAACCTGACACCAATATGATTGCGGGTGAAAAAACTTACAAACGAGACTTTTCAGTCATTCAGTTAAGTATTACTGATGTGATTATGCCAGAACACCTGCCCCCCCTGACCGCCCTGCGCGCCTTTGATGCCGCCGCCCGCCACATGTCCTTTGCCAAGGCGGCAGAGGAGCTGAACGTGACCCCGGCGGCGCTGTCCTTTCAAATCAAATCGCTCGAGGAGCACCTCGGCGCGCCGCTGTTCCGTCGGCTCAACCGTGCGGTGGAGCTGACCGAGGCCGGACGCACGCTGGCCCCAGGCGCCGCCGAGGGTTTCGAAATTCTTGGCGATGCCTGGCACGCCACCCGGCGGCTGCAGGACAACAGCACACTGACGGTGACCGCTGGCCCAGGCTTTACCGCGAAATGGCTGGCGCCGCGTCTTTATGAATTTGCGCGCGCCCATCCCGAAATCGACCTGCGCTTTTCCGCGACACTCAGACAGATGGATTTCCAGCGCGACGAGGTCGATGTGGCAATCCGGTTTGGCGTCGGCCCGGACGAGGGCCTTTGGTCCCTGCCCCTGCGCAAGGAATGGATGACACCGGTGATGACGCCGGAACTAGCAGAGAAATACAAAACCCCCGAAAGCCTGACCGAGGCGCCGCTTCTGTTCGACGAATCCCTGAACTTCCTGCAGCCGCCCTGCGACTGGCCAGCATGGTTCGCCGCCGTCGGAATCGATTTTGCCCCCACGCATGGCGCGCATTTCTCGCAGGCTGACCATGCGGTGGATGCCGCCCTGACCGGGGCGGGCGTCGTGCTTGGCCGCCGCGCCATGGTGGTGACCGATCTGCACGCCGGGCGTCTGGTGGCCCCTTTCGCGACTGCGATTGAAACAGAAGGACGGTTTCGCTTTGTCTGCGCCAAGGGCACCGAGGATCGCCCCCAGATCAAGGCGTTCCGCGACTGGTTCATGGGGGAGATCGACAAGACATCCTATGTGTCTGAGCGGTTCGATATCATCCCGGTCACCGATATCGCCCAGCCCTGAATACAGCATTCCTGACCACTCGCACGCGGTTCGCCCGGACAGCCCCCTTCAAAAGCAAAAGGGCCACCAGATCTGGCAGCCCAATTTCATCAGACATATCGTGGGCGCGCCGCCCGTGCCGGTTTTGCTCCGGTTTGCGGCTGCGCCCGAGTTGCTCGCGCGTCAGTGCGCCAGTTCGCTTGCGGACAATCGCTCAATCTCTTCCTTGAGCTTCAGTTTCTGCTTTTTCATGGCAGCGACTTCCAGACCGTCGGTACTGGGTGCACGTTGGGCCTGTTCGACTTCCATGCTGAGGTGCTCGTGCTTCTTCTTCAGTTCCGTGAGATGCGAGCTGAGGCTCATGCCGTTCCTCCTTTTTGAGCAAAATACGCCCTGCGTCAGCAGGACACCTCAAGTGGAGCATAAGAAAATGCGTCTGTCACGCTGCAGGCGCACAGTTTTGTCATCAATTTGTTGCATCGGCTGAAGACTGCCAAAAACCGCCGCTCAGCCTTGCAATAAAGGCGCAAAGCCACGGTAAAACGACTATGTAACGCTTGAAAGACGCAAGGGTCCTACCCATATGGGCATCCGGTCAGACAGGCCCCGGCAACGCTCTGATGGCAGTCCCCGATACCACGTCACCGCCTTGGCGACCGACTCGCCGCGATAGAGGATTGGCTGCTCAGGCGGGCCGCTTTTCCCCGGGCCAGGGCAGGGCCGCGCCCTGCCGCAGCACATCGGCCACCTCTTCCTGATAGCTTTCGCCGTCCCGCTCGTGCCGCGCGCCCTTGTGCAGGATCAGCGGCGCGTGCAGCCGGAACTCCGCCCGCCCCTCCTTGCGCGCGCGCAGGATCACCAGCTCTGCCGCCCGCCCCTGTCGCGGCGCCAGCGGCAGCACCTCCAGCGACCCCAGCCTCCCGGCACAGGCCACCAGCATATCCGGCAACCGGTCCGCGCGCTGGATCATGTGCAGGTATCCGCGCGGCGCCAGCCGTTTGGCGGCAACGGCGATCCAGTCCTGCAGCGGTGTCTCTTCTCCGAGGGCAACCCGCCGCCCGGCATCCTGCGCCGGGCTGTGTCCCCCTGCCCGGTAGTAAGGCGGATTGGCAATCACATGGGCGAACTGCATCTGGCGCAAAGACACCGGCAACTGCGCCAGGTCCGCCTCGATCACATCAATGTCCTGCCCGTTCAGCGCGCCATTGCGCCGCGCCAGGTCGGCATAGGTGGCCTGCAACTCCACGCCCGTAAGGCGCAGCCCCGGCACCCGTGCCGCAAGGCACAGCAGCGCCTGCCCCGCACCGCAGCCGAGCTCCAGCACATGATCCCCCGCCCGCGCCGGAACAGCGGCCGCCAACAACACAGGATCAACCCCGGCACGGTAGCCTTTGACGGGCTGATACAGCCGCACCCGGCCGCCCAGGAAATCGTTACAGGTCAGATCCGCGTCGGCAAAAATGCTCATTGGCCCAGCGGGATGTCATTGTCGCGCACCACCCGCAAAGCCGGGTCGTAATCATCCGGATGCACCATAAGGCGGCGCGGAAAAATTCCGATGCCGCCCTCGAGGATGCTCATATTTACGTCCAACTGAAAGCAGTCTATATCCTCTCCCTCAAGAAGGGCTGAGGCAAAGGCCAGGACGGTTGGATCGGTGCTGCGCAGAAGTTCCTTCATGGGGATGGATCTAAGAGCAAGGGCAATACCTTGTCGAGCCTGAAAGCCGGGAAAGCAATGGACCAAGTCATGACGCAAAAGCCGCATGAAATGCTGGCAGCCACCCTCAGCGACGAGATGGCGGCGGTAAACACGCTGATCCGCACAAGGATGGCCTCCGAGCACGCGCCCCGGATCCCCGAGGTGACCGCCCATCTGGTTGAGGCCGGCGGCAAGCGCCTGCGCCCGATGCTGACCCTGGCGGCGGCGCGCATGTGTGGCTACGAGGGCGACAATCACGTCAAACTGGCGGCCACAGTGGAGTTCATCCACACCGCTACCCTGCTGCATGACGATGTGGTCGACGAAAGCGGCCAGCGCCGCGGCCGCCCCACCGCCAACCTCTTGTGGGACAACAAAAGCTCCGTTCTGGTCGGCGATTACCTCTTTGCCCGCAGCTTCCAGCTGATGGTGGAAACCGGCTCTTTGCGGGTGCTGGACATCCTCGCCAATGCTGCCGCCACCATCGCCGAGGGCGAGGTGCTGCAGATGACCGCGGCAACCGACCTCAAAACCGACGAAGCGATCTACCTGCAGGTGGTGCGCGGCAAGACGGCAGCGCTGTTCTCCGCCGCAACCGAGGTCGGTGGCGTCATCGCCGGGGTGGAGGAGGCGCAGATCAAGGCGCTGTTCGATTACGGCGATGCCCTGGGCATTGCCTTCCAGATCGCCGATGACCTTCTGGATTATCAGGGCGACAGCAAGGCGACGGGCAAGAACATCGGCGACGATTTCCGCGAACGCAAGCTGACCCTGCCGGTGATCAAGGCAGTGGCGCAGGCCACCGATGAAGAACGCGCCTTCTGGACCCGCACCATCGAAAAGGGCCGCCAGGAAGAGGGCGATCTCGACCACGCTCTGGCGCTGATGGGCAAGTACAAGACGCTGGAGGCCACCCGCGACGACGCCATGGCTTGGGCCGAAAAGGCAAAGACCGCGCTGCAAAGCCTGCCGGAGCACCCGATCCGCCAGATGCTGCATGATCTCGCCGATTACGTGGTGGCTCGGCTGCACTAACCGCCGGAGCAACACGCCAAAGTCGGCATATCAGCCCCTTTCTTCCAAAGTCCGGGTCAAGGGAGGCGTTAGCCTCCGCGCCGCGCGCGGCTTGCCCTTGAGGCGGATTTTGGAACTCCACACTCGATGTGGCGCCTGCAGCGCAGACCTGCACTGCAGGCGCCTCTCAGCAGATCTGGAAAACAGCGCGCCGCAGGCGCGCTGCCGGGCCCAAGGCGGTTCGCTGCATCTTTGATGCGGCGATACAGGCGCGGGAGCCCCCCGCGCCTAGAGCAAGCGCCCCGAAGCCACCCACCAGTCAGGGTGTTTCGCACGAGTATCCTCTGCCGTGCTTTGCGCCTGCCCCTCGTCAGGTTCGAACAGCGCAAAACAGGTGGCGCCAGAGCCGGACATGGCCGAAAACAGCGCCCCCGAGCCACGCAGCGCGTCCAGAACCTCTCCGATCACCGGCGCAGCGGCCACGGCTGGGGCCTGCAGATCGTTACGCTGCCGCGCCAGCCATGCCGACAGCTCCAGCGCATCGCCCCAGCCCGGCAGGTCCTGCGGCATGGCCGGATTCTCGCGCGAGGCCAACCCGCGGAACACCACCGGGGTCGAGACCGCCACACCAGGATTCACCAGCAGGATATCGCAGGACGGCAAGGGTGGCAGCGGCGTCAGGTCCTCGCCAATCCCGGCCATGCGCCAGGCTCCCGGCGCCATGCAGACGGGCACATCTGCGCCGAGGCTTAACAAATCCGCTTCGCCGGGCAGCTCCACATCCCAAAGCTGCGCCAACGCCCGCAGCGTTGCCGCCGCATCCGAAGAGCCGCCACCGATGCCAGCCGCTGCAGGCAGGTGTTTTTCCAGCGTAATCTCAGCGCCCTGCCCGGCAGGTTTCAAAACCTCTGCCGCCCGCATCACAAGGTTGGAACCGTCCGTGGGCACGCCAGCCGCCCGTGGCCCGCTTACCTGCAGGGACAGATCCTCAGCCGGGCGCACCCGCACCTGATCCCCGACATCGCAAAACGCCACCAGAGAATCCAGCAGGTGATAACCATCGGCGCGCTGGCCGGTCACATGCAGGGTCAGGTTGATCTTGGCCGGGGCGAAAGCCTCAACCGCCATTGGCAACCTTCAGGGGATCCGCACCTTCTTCTTCCAGCACCACATCCAGACCGACCTCGATCTTGCGGCGGATCCGTTCGGGATCGGCTTCACCATCGCCTTCGCCAGAGTGGATGAAGGACAGCGCTCGTTTCCACTGGAATTCCGCCTCGCGTTGGCGGCCTACTGCCCAGAACACATCGCCAAGATGGTCATTCACCACCGGATCCACTGGCATCAATTCCACCGCGCGCTCCATGTGGCCCACCGCCTCGCTATAGCGGCCAAGACGATACAGCACCCAGCCCAGCGAATCGACGATATAGCCCGACTCGGGACGTGCTGCGACGGCGCGCTCGATCATGTCGAGCGCCTCATCTAGGTTCTTCTGCTTTTCCACCAGCGAGTAGCCAAGGTAGTTCAGCACCTGCGGGCGGTTCGGCTCCAGCGCCAGAGAGGCACGGAAATCGGCCTCGGCCTCGGCCCAGTTATCCAGCCTTTCGTGGCAGATGCCGCGGGCATAATAGAGGAACCAGCGACTCGGCGATTGCTCGGGCGTGTAGGTCAGCGCCTTGTCATAGGCGGTCACGGCGCCAGTGTAGTCTTCCTGCTGTCGCAGCAGGTCGCCCAGGCTGACCTGAACCTGCGGCAGTTCAGGATAGATCTCTGCCAGTTGCGCCAATACCTCGGCTGCGGCGTCCGGTTTGGCCGAGCGGCGCAGCGCCTCGGCGCGGCCCATTTCAGCGGCATAATAATCGGGATGGCTGCGCGGCACCTGTTTATAGGTGGCAATCGACAGCGGGAAGCGGCCCAGCTTGTCCAAGAGCTCCGCGCTTAGCAGAACCGCATCGACGTGATCCGGGTTCAGGACCGAGGCCATGCGGGCATACATCAGCACATAGTCATCCGCCTGCTGCCCATTCAGCGCCGATCCCATGGTGAAAAAGACTTCGGCGATCCCTTCGACCGGGCCGGGCGCCATGGTAAAGCCAAGCGCCTCGCCTGCCTCAAGTCGGCCCCGCAAATCCGCAAGCGCCGGATCAAAGCCGCTGCTGAAGGCCCCGCTCAGCACCTCAAGCGCCTTTTCGTTCTGCCCCAGCTGCGACAGGATCTGCATCCGCGCCAGAACCGATTGGCGCGACAGGCGGGTCAGCTTGCCATCCTCGGCGGCGAACATCGCCTCTGCGCCCTCGTAGTCCCCGACCGAGGCCAGCGCCAGCGCCTGATGAAACTGCGCGTAGGGGCGCAGGTTCTGGTCTTCGGCAAGGGCTTCGAAACTCTGCATCGCGGCGGAGACAGCCCCTTCGCCCATATGCGCCCAGGCTGTCAGCAACCCATCCACCAGCGGGTGAATATCGCGGATCGCCAGATCCCGCGCCAGAATGTCGACAAAGGCGCCGCGGCGGGCGAAATCGCCCACCATGACCATATTCGTCGCCTGGCTGCGCAGCTCCATCTCCCACAGGCGCTGTGCCACTGGCAGTGCACGATCCAGATCGCCCTGCGCCAGCTGGGCAAAGACCACATTTTCCATCAACACGGGGTTCTTCGGATCGCGGACCAGAGCGCGGGTGTAATATTCGGCAGCTGCCGAGAAATCACTCTCATAGGTGGCGGCACGACCAGCGAGGTAAGCCCCCGCCAATCCGTTGGCTGCAACTGGCGCCGCAAGGCCCAGCGTGGATGTGACCGAAACAGACAGCGCAACCAGCGCCGCGGATGACAGGTTGCGAAGATTTTGAACCGGCACCGGGACCTCCCCCAAGGGTATGTATTCGTGATTGTGAAAAAGGGTAATCCGGGCGCTGACAACACGCAATGGGGCGCCTCGGAAGGCGCCCCACTTTTGCGTTATTTCCGGCAAAACCGGAGGAAATCCGCCCGGCTGCGGGCAAATCTGCCCAAACCGGATCACATATTGGGATAGTTCGGCCCGTCACCGCCCTGCGGCGTGGTCCAGGTGATGTTCTGGCTCGGGTCCTTGATGTCGCAGGTCTTGCAGTGAACGCAGTTCTGGAAGTTCACCACGAACTCCGGCTTGCCGTCCTTTTCGACCACCTCGTAGACGCCGGCCGGGCAATAGCGCTGCGCCGGTTCGTCGTATTTCGGCAGGTTGACCGAGATCGGCGTATCCGCATTGCCAAGGTGCAGGTGGCAAGGCTGGCTTTCCTCGTGATTGGTCATCGCGAAGGAGACGTTGGTCAGCCGGTCAAAGGACAGGGTGCCATCGGGTTTCGGGTAATCAATCGGCTTGTGCTTGCTGGCTTCTTCGGTGGCTTCGGCGTCGTTCTTGCCGTGACCAAGGGTGCCAAAGAAGGACAGGCCAAGGATGTTGTTGGTCCACATATCCAGACCACCCAGCATCAGCGAGGCAGTGAGACCCCACTTCGACCACATCGGTTTGACGTTGCGGACCATCTTGAGGTCCTTGCCGATAGCGCCTTCGCGCACGTCTGTCTCATAGGCGGACAGCTCGTCACCGGAACGCTCGGCCTTGATGGCGTCATAGGCAGCTTCGGCTGCGGCCTTGCCCGACAGCATGGCGTTGTGGTTGCCCTTGATGCGCGGCACGTTGACCATGCCTGCGGCGCAACCCAGCAGCGCCACACCGGGTGCCACAAGCTTCGGCATCGACTGCCATCCGCCTTCGGTAATGGCGCGGGCGCCATAGGCAACGCGCTTGCCGCCTTCCAGCAGCTCGGCCACCATCGGGTGGTGCTTGAACCGCTGGAATTCCATGTAGGGGAACAGGTAGGGGTTCTTGTAGTTCAGGTGCACCACGAAGCCCACGTAAACCTGGTTGTTCTCCAGGTGATAGATAAAGGAGCCACCGCCCGCGTTGGAATTCAGCGGCCAGCCCATGGTGTGGGTGACGGTGCCTTCCTTGTGTTTGGCCGGGTCGATCTCCCAGATCTCTTTCATGCCAACGCCGTATTTCTGCGGCTCCTTGCCATCGGACAGGCCGTATTTGGCGATCACTTCCTTGGACAGCGAGCCACGTACGCCTTCGCCGAGGAAGACATATTTGCCGTGCAGCTCCATGCCCGGCTCGGTGTTGGGACCGTAAGAGCCGTCGGCCTCCAGACCGAAGACACCGGCGACCACGCCTTTGACTTCGCCGTTGTCGCCGTAGATCAGCTCGGAGCAGGCCATGCCCGGGAAAATCTCGACGCCCAGTTCCTCGGCCTGTTCAGCCATCCAGCGGCAGACATTGCCCATGGAGACGATGTAGTTGCCGTGGTTGTTCATCAGCGGCGGCATCGGGAAGTTGGGGATCCGCACCTCGCCCGACTCGCCCATCATGTAGAAGTTGTCTTCCTTGACCGGCGTGTTGAGCGGCGCGCCCTTTTCCTTCCAGTCAGGAATCAGCGCATCAAGACCGCAGGGATCCAGAACCGCGCCCGACAGGATATGCGCGCCCACTTCGGAGCCTTTTTCCAGCACCACGACCTCAAGGTCGCTGTCCAGCTGCTTCAGACGGATCGCCGCCGACAGACCCGCAGGGCCGGCCCCGACGATCACAACGTCATATTCCATCGCTTCGCGTTCAATCTCGGCCATAGATGATGTGCTCCTTGGCTATCGTTCGTTTCTGTCCCCATCGGACAGATGGTCCTGGGCGCAATTTTCTTTCGCGGTTGCTTAGCGTTTGGGGATTACAAAGGTCAATCCATACTCTGCGTTACGTTCCAGCAGAACGGGCTTTTCCGTATAAAACATACTCATTTCCGACGCTCATCCGTCATTTTCAACCTCTGGGCTGTCCCCCATCAGATAGCGCGGGCCGGTGCCCTTCTCTCCTGCCTTGTCCTGCGGATTATATAGCGCGCATCTCGGCAAGGACAGGCAGCCGCATCCGATACAGCCATCAAGGTTATCACGCAGCTTCATAAGCGTCTCGATTCGCTGATCCAGGTGATCGCGGAAGTCCGAGGAAATCGCCGCCCAATCCTCTTGCGTCGGGGTGCGCCCGCCCGGCAGTTTTTTCAGGTACTCGCGGATCTCCGGCAGGGAAAACCCGAACTGCTGCGCGATCATGATGAAGCTGAGCCGCCTGAGATCCGAGCGCAGGAACCGCCGCTGCCCGCCCGCATTGCGCCAGGGCTCTACCAGACCCTGCGCCTCGTAATACCGGATGGCAGAGACCGCCAGCCCGGTGCGCTCTGCCAGATAGCCAATCGAAACACCTGCGGATTTTGCCATGTCGGATCCCTTCCCTGACGTGATGAAAAATACCTTGATCTAAAGTTAGGTTTAGAAATTACACAGGATGCAGAGATTATCAAAGGAGATTCGAAATGACCGCCATTCTTGAACACGCGAACCTCTGCGTCAGCGATCCCCATGCCACCGCCGCCTGGATGGAAAAGGTCTTTGGCTGGCGCATCCGCTGGCAGGGTCCGGCAATTCACGGCGGCCTTTCGGTCCACGTCGGCAGCAAGGACAGCTATCTTGCGCTTTATACGCCACCGGAAGACCTGGGTGATCCGCTGCCCCGCTATGCCAACAAGGGAACGCTCAACCATCTGGCGCTGATCGTCGAGGATCTGGACCGCACCGAGGAGGCGGTTCGGGAGGTCGGCTTTACGCCGATGAACCACGCCGATTACGAACCCGGACGACGGTTCTATTTCCTGGATGGAGAGGGGGTGGAATATGAGCTTGTTCAATATGATTGAGTTGTTGGGGATCGACGCACACAGGCGGCCCCGGGGCAGGCACAACACGCGGTTCCACGGCGATCAGGCCGAGGCACAGTTCTGGCGCATCGAAGCGCATCTGCCGGTACCGGACCCGCTGCCACCGCGACATATCAAGCGGCGATAAATCCCGCAGCAAGTCCCGGTCCCTGCAGCAAAACTCTGCCCGTGGCCGCAGGTCCCCCTTGCATTTGGTCCCACGATTGGGTCAGGTAAATGCCAACACAAATAAATGCCCCGTCGCACCTGCGGCGGGGCTGTCACGTTCAAAAGACCCGTAGCACATGCACGGCACGACCAGACGAAAGCGGAGCAGACCATGGAAAAGATCCCGATGACGCCGACGGGCTTTCAGGCCCTCGAAGCGGAACTCAAGAACCTGAAATCCGTCGAGCGCCCGGCCATCATCCAGGCCATCGCCGAAGCCCGCGAGCTCGGCGATCTGTCGGAGAATGCCGAATACCATTCGGCGCGCGAAAAACAGTCCTTCATCGAAGGCCGCATCAAGGAACTTGAAGGCATTCTGAGCCTCGCCGATGTGATCGATCCGGCGAAACTGTCGGGGTCTGTGAAATTCGGCGCCAAGGTCACCGTGGTGGATGAAGACACCGACGAGGAAAAGACCTGGCAGATCGTCGGCGAGCACGAGGCCAATATCGAAGCAGGCCTGCTGAACATCAAATCACCGATTGCCCGGGCCTTGATCGGCAAGGAAGAAGGCGACAGTGTGGAGGTACGCACCCCCGGCGGGGAGCGCGCCTATGAGATTTTGCAAATCGTTTATTCCTGACAAGACAGAACCCATCCGCCATGACCGCACCGGATCCCGCCTCAAAGACCGCCCATAACCAGCCGCTCGGCACGTTCGAGCGCCCCTCGGCCACGGGATTGGGCGGCGCCGAGATGGGGGCGATCGTGCTGGGCTGCATCTGGCTCCTGGCGGTTCTGGCGGCCTACCTTCTGGCTCCTGCTGAAACGGACGGTGCCGATGGCTGGACCGGCTGGGTGCAGACGGCGCTGGCCGTCTGCCTGCCGGTGATCCTGCTCTGGGGCGGCGCCATGGTGCTGCGGTCGATCCGGATCATGCGCGAGGAAACCCTGCGCCTGCAATCGGCCATCGACGGGCTGCGGCACAGCTACCTGACCCACGCCCAGCAGGCCACGGCGGTGGCGGAGCCTTCGGTCACCAAGAAGCTCGAGGAAATCGCCGAGGCGACGCGCAAGACCGAAAGCGCACTGGCCACTTTCCAGAGCAGCCGCCGCAACCCGCCGCGCCCGGCGATCCCCGCCGAAGCCGCCCAGATGGCCGCAGCGGATCAGGGTACGCTGGCCCTTGGCACCTCCTCGGAAGACATGTCGCCGCCGCTGCCGGTGGACCAATTCATCCGCGCGCTCAATTTCCCGGAAACCGCAGAGGACGAAGAAGGCTTCTCGGCCCTGCGCGCCGCGCTCAAGGACCGCAAAGCCTCGCAGGTAATCCAGGCGGCCCAGGACGTTCTGACCCTGCTCAGCCAAGACGGCATCTATATGGACGATCTGCGCCCGGACATGGCGCGCCCCGAAATCTGGCGCCAGTTCGCCCAGGGCGCCCGTGGCCGCGCCGTGGCGGCGCTTGGCGGGGTGCGGGACCGGACATCGCTGGCCCTGACCGCCGCGCGGATGAAACAGGATCCGATCTTCCGCGATGCCGCGCATCACTTCCTGCGCCGGTTCGACCAGATGTTCACCGAATTTGAGACCGAAGCCAACGACAGCGAAATCTCCGCTCTTGGCGACACCCGCACCGCGCGCGCCTTCATGCTGGTGGGCCGCGTCGCGGGCACCTTCGACTGAGCCTCAGCCAACACCCCCCGTTTCGCCCGCCAGAGCGCTCCCGTCCGGATCCCGGCGATCACAGATCACCGCTCTCCCGTTGGGTCCGGCGCCACGCTAGGCGCGGCGCGGTTGCCACCATCCCGCGCCCTGCACCGCAGGGCGCCCGGCCCAACCGCGAAGGTCATTGCCTGCAATGATACTGAATGGGCGGGAGCTCCCCGTCCCACAGACACCTGCCTAAAGGGAAAAACTGCCATAGGGCAGGAAACGCACCGGATCGCCGGGCCGGATATGCGCCGCATCCTCGCCAATCTCGACCAGACCCTCGGCCCAGCTCAACCCACTGATCCGGCCAGAGCCTTCAGATTTGAACACCTCGGCGCGCCCCTGGCGGATACGGGCGCGCAGGTATTCCCGCCGCCCCGGTTTCTTGCGCTTCTCAAACCCGGCAGGCACATCGAACCCCTGCGGTTCCTGCCACCCGGCCCCCGCCATCACCCCGATGGCAGGGCGCGCAAAGATCAGCGTGCAGACCAGCGCCGCCACCGGATTGCCCGGCAGGCCAAAGACCGGCATCCCCTGCCACATCCCCAGCGCCAGCGGACGGCCGGGTTTCAGGGCAATGCGCCATTCCTGCATGGCGCCTGCCTCCCGCAAGAGGGCCGAGACATGATCTTCATCCCCCGCCGAGGCACCGCCGCTGGTCAGGATCACATCCGCCTGTGACGCCGCGCCGTCCAGCCGCGCCCGCAGCGCAGCGCGATCATCACCGACGCGTCCCAGATCCACGGCAATCACGCCCAACTGCCGCAGCAACGCCAGCAGCATCGGCCGGTTGGCATCATAGATCTGCCCCGGCCCGGCAGGCGCCCCCGGATCGCGCAGTTCATCCCCGGTGGACAGCACCCCGACGCGCAAGGGCTGCCGAAGTGGTAATGTGTCGTTTCCCGTCGCCGCAGCTAGCGCCAGATCGGCAGGTGTCACCACCCGCCCCGCACCCAGAATCACATCTCCGGCCGCCACATCCTCACCGGCGCGGCGGGTATTGGCGCCCTGTTTCAGCGGCCCGTGAAAGGCGATCTGACTGCCATCCGTGGTCACGTCTTCTTCCAGGATAACGGTATCGACGCCTTCGGGCAGAGCGGCCCCGGTCAGGATACGAATGGCCTGCCCCGCAGGCACCACGCCGTCAAAGGGCACCCCCGCCGCCGCACGCCCGGCGACCAGATCCATGACCTGTGCCCCTTCGGCTATGGGACCGGCAAAGCCATAGCCATCCACTGCGGTATTGGGCTGCGGCGGGTTCGATCGCTGCGCCACCACATCTGCGGCCAGCACCCGCCCCACAGCCTGATCCAGCGGCAGGCTCTCCACGCCAGTCACCGGCCCCAGCCGCTGCCGCAGCAGCGCCAGCGCATCCTCGACCGGGGTCCAGTTCACGCCCGCCGGCAAGGCAAAGCAATCATCGCGCAGCGGCGGCGGCTTCAGGGTCATCTCGGCTCCACTCCAAGGATCCAGCCCTCTTGGGGGGCGGTGATATCCAGCATCTTCTCCAGTTCTGCCACAGGGCGGCCGGCAAGTTCCAGAGCCACCTGCTGCACCTGCCAGGCATCCTTGATCATGCCAGCAGGCGGCGTAGGAACGGTGAGAGAGGGCCAGATCTCGACCAGCGCCACCGGCCTGTCCAGCGCCTCAAACGGCCAGGCAGCCACATGCGGCGCAAAGCGGCGGCGCAACCGGGACAGCACCGGCAATCCCATCATCACCTGACCACCGACAGAACCTGCGCCAGCCATCTGCCAGCAGGTGAAGGCGCCCGGCGCCAGATGTTCGACCGCGCGCCGATCCGGAAAGGGGTTTTGGTAGGTGCGCTTGGTGCGCGGCAGCCCGTCGATATCGCGCTTCAGCGCATTGGCCCAGAAAGGCCCCTGCCCGCCAAAGCGGCGGTTGATCTCGCCCGCCAGATCAAAACGGTTGTTTGCCCTGGGGCTGTCTTCGATGCGCGCCTCGAACCAATCCCAGAGCGCCAGAGGATCGCTCTGCCCGGTCAGCGTCGGGCCAAAGCCTGCGGGATAGCCAAAGGGAAAATCAAATCCGATGCAAAGCCGTTGATCCCGGCTCAGCGCCAATTCCACCTGATCGCAGAGCCAGTCTTCGACCAGCTGGCGATTGCGGAAATAAAGCGGGTCTTCGGCGCCGTCCCGGACCGCCAGGCAGGCCCAGATCGCATCGCGGCGTGGACGCGGTCCGGCATCGTTGCCGCCGGACCAATCCACCATCACGAAGGTGTCAAACGGCCTCACAAGCCCAGTTCACCCGCGATGAAATCGGCAATCGCCACGGTATCGTCCAGATCAAACACGGGCCGATCCAGATTGAGGGAAATGTCGCTGGCCACGGCCCGGATCGATTGATCCCCCGGCGCGATCAGCGGATTGCCCGCATCAGTGCGATAGGCCTCGATCTTGGGATGCGGCTCGCGTTTGAAACCCTCGACAAGGACCAGATCCACTGGATTGAGCCGCGACAGCAGATCGACAAAGGACGGCTCTTCCGCATCGCGCAATTCCTGCATGATCGCCACCCGGTTGGGCGAGGCCAGAAGAACCTCTGAGGCGCCCGCGCTGCGATGGCGGTGGCTGTCGGTGCCGGGCTGATCCACATCGGTGCTGTGATGGGCGTGTTTCAGGGTCGAAACGCTCAGGCCACGAGCACAGAACTCAGCCACCAGCCGCTCCATCAGGCCTGTCTTGCCGGCGTTTTTCCAGCCGGTCACTCCGTAAATTTTCATACTAGTAATCTCTCCGCACGCGCCAGATCCTCGGGCGTGTTGACGTTAAAAAATGGATCAAAGGGATCGGCCTCAAACAGCGCTTCACGCCCGCCATGGGCATCGGTCCACAGGACCACCTTGCGCAGGCCATCATTAAGGGCCGCGCGCAGATCATCGCGCAGCGCCACGGGCCAAAGGCCGAATGTGGGGTGGCGGTTCACCTTGCTGCGCCCGCCGGATTTCAGTTCCTCCCCGGTGCGCGGGGTTGTGGCGAGCACCAAGGGATGGGTCTGCCCTTCGGAGGCCTCCATTAGCCGCGCCGCCAGATCGATAGGGAAGAAAGGCGTGTCGGCAGCCGCCGTCACGATGGCTTCAGCGCCTTGCTCGGCGGCCCAGTCGAGCCCAGCCAGCACACCCGCCAGGGGCCCGGCAAAACCTTCGATACTGTCGGCGACCACCGGCAGGCCGAGGTCGGCAAAGCGCGCAGCATCGCCATTGGCATTAAGCGCGAGGCCCGCCACCTGCGGCGACAGCCGATCGATCACGCGGGACAGAAGGCTTTGCCCGCCGATGTTCAGCAGCCCCTTGTCGCCACCGCCCATGCGGGTGGCCAGACCGCCCGCCAAGATCACGCCGAGCGGTTTGGTCATGCCACACCCTCCCAGCGTCCGACCCGGCGGGGAGGGTGCGAAGCGCCCGCCCCGTGGGGGGCGGGTTGGGCGCTGCCCGGCTTTGCCGGGCAATGACGAGTAGCTGACATCATCCCGCGCTCTTCCTGCGATGTTTCTTGTCTTCCTGCGGCATCGATGCGGGGTCCACGTCCCGTTCCAGCCGGTCATCGCCAGACAGGCAAATGAACCGCTGGCCGCGCATCCGGCCAATCAGGGTCAGACCGACCTCGCGGGCGATCTCTACCCCCCAGGCGGTAAAGCCCGAGCGGGAGACCAGCACCGGAATGCCCATCATCGCCGTCTTGATCACCATTTCAGAGGTCAGCCGCCCGGTGGTATAAAGGATCTTATCCGCCGGATCGCTGCCCGTGGACAGCATCCAGCCCGCGATCTTGTCCACCGCATTGTGGCGGCCGACGTCCTCCATATAGACCAGCGGGCGGTCCCGATGGCACAGCACCGTGCCGTGGATCGCACCGGCCTCAAGGTAAAGCGACGGCGTGCGGTTGATCTTATGCGCCAGCGCATAGAGCCAGGAGGTGCGCACCAGCGTTGCGGGCAGGCGGACATCCTCCAGCCCCTCCATCATGTCGCCAAAGACGGTGCCCACGGCGCAGCCCGAGGTGCGGGTCTTTTTCTGCAGCTTTTCCTCGTACGAAGTCTCGACCTCGGTGCGCACAACGGCGGTTTCCAGCTCTGCGTCGTAATCGACGCCGGTGATCACATCATCGTCGCGCAGCATGCCCTGATTGCGTAAAAAGCCAAGCGCCAGGTACTCGGGATAATCCCCGATTGTCATTGCGGTGACGATCTCCTGCCGGTTGAGATAGATGGTCAGCGGACGTTCCTCGACCACGGAAATCTCGCTTTGGGCGCCGGTGTGATCGACGCCCGTCACCGCGCGTGTCAGCCGCGCGTTCTTCGGCGCAGGCGCGATGATATACTCTGCGTGATCTTCGGCTTTTGCCAATTGCAAACCTCCCCAATCCCCCGTAGGCCATGACAGCAGCCCCGTGCTGCGTCTCAATTTAGGACGTGCAAATGGCGATCACCACACCCAAATCGGCCTTTTGGAAGGGCGTCCGCGATGGCGCACCATTTCTTCTGGTGTCAGGACCTTTTGGCCTGCTGTTTGGTGTTCTGGCCGCCGAGGCGGGACTTATTGTCCCCGAGGCACTGACCTTCTCGCTCGCGGTGTTTGCCGGATCGGCTCAATTCACCGCTCTGCAACTGATGCAGGAGAACGCGCCGATTCTCATCGTGCTGATTTCGGCGCTTGCGGTGAACCTACGGGTGGCGATGTATTCGGCCTCGCTGACGCCCTATCTGGGGTCGGCGCCGCTGTGGCAGCGGGCGATTGCCGCCTATTTCACCGTCGATCAGTCCTATGCCCTGTCGATCGTGCAATTCGAAACCGAGCCGGAGATGACCGTACCAGAACGCATGGCGTATTTCTTTGGCACCAACGGGTTGGTGGCACCGGGCTGGATGATCGCGACCTTTACCGGTGCCATGATCGGCGCGCAGGTCCCCGACAGTTGGGGCCTCGACTTTGTGCTGCCACTGGCCTTTTTGGCGATGATCGGACCGATGCTGCGCACCCCGGCGCATCTGGTGGCCTGTTTCGTCGCCGTCGCGACCGCCCTGCCCGCCGCGGCGCTGCCCTATAACCTGGGTCTGATCGTGGCCGGGCTGGCCGGGATGATGGCCGGCGCCCAGACAGAGGTCTGGCTGGAAAACCGGCTGCGCCGCAGCCAAGAGGAGACCGCGCAATGACCAGCACTGCCCCTGCCCTGATCGACCCCGTGATCCTGTGGACGGCCATCATCGGACTGGCTGTTGGCAGCTTTGCCCTGCGTTTTGCCTTTATCGGGATTGTTGGCGGGCGCGCCATGCCGGACTGGCTGATGCGCCACCTGCGCTATACCGCTGTTGCCATCATCCCGGCGCTGGTGGCGCCGCTGGTGGCCTGGCCCGCTCCGACCGGCGGCACCCCAAGCCTGCCGCATGTCGCGGTGGCGGCGCTGACGCTCGCAGTCGGCTATCTGACCAAGAATGTACTCTTGGCCATGGGAACTGGCGCAGGGTCCTTCGTGCTGCTGCTCTACGTATCGGGCTAAAACGCAAGCGTCAGCCACGGGTCCTCCGCTGCGGCGCACGTTCTGAGGATTCGCCGCGTTATTCTCCGTTCAGGATCGCATTGTTGCGCGCGAGTCCTTCCTGAAGGTCGGCGCTGTCGTTCTCGTAATAACGGGTGGTTTTCACGCCGGGCCGCTGTTCAAACTGGTCGGCCAGCTTCACCGGATAAAAGGTAACCTTGATATCCTCGAAACCGGGAACCTGTTTCAACACCGAAGCGGTGGCATTGGCGCAATAGGCACCGGGCACGCGGCCATTGCTGACAACCAGTTCATAGGCGCGTTGCGCCTGTTCCGGCGTCACTGCAACTTCCTGAACCATCACGTGATGGGTGCTGCGGGCGTGCGATCCGCGATAGGCCTTTTCCACGGCAGGCGTGATCCCGTAAAGCACGTCATCCCGTTCGGGTACGCGGTCTGCATAAAACGACCCGGCGGGATCAAAGATGACCCGCTCCGAAGCATTGACCATCAGCGAGGTATGCCCGCCCTGTCCGGTCCGGTTGTTGACCATCGTATAAAGGGTCAGGGATGGGGCGCCCTCGGCGCGATACGCGACACGTTCCAGCGTTGCATCATCGGCATTGGGCTGCGGCTGCGACGCGCAGCCCGACAGCGCAAAAGCTCCCCCTGCAACCGACGCACAAAGCGTCAGGCGCAGCAGCAAACGGCCCACGGACATGGCCCGAAGATCAGGTCGCGAAGACGGCCAGGAAGACCGCGAAGAGCGCCAGAGCGATGCAGAAGCGCACCGTGAAGGTCACAAAACCCGCAAAGGTTTTTTCCTGAACCGAGATGTCCATGGTTCCGTGTTTATGCTCAGCCATGTCTAAATGTCCTATTCGCGTTCGATTTCCTGCTGATTACTGGATTTCCCGCGCCCTGTCACGACGTCAATGCAGCGCAGCAGGGCGAAAAACCCAAGGCCTGCGGCCTGTTTGCACAGCAGTTTCGCCCCGACTTGCGGGTCGTCACGCATCAGATCGCCGAATCGCGCGGTTGCCCCTGCACCGGGTCTCTCAGGTATCCGGCTCTGCCTCTGCCACGATATCGGGATCAGCATCCGGGGCCGGATCAGGCTCCAGATCCTTCGCCAGACGAAATCCGATCCGCATGGCCGGGGTTTCCGGCTGCGCCTTGGGCAGGGCCCGCAGCATCACGTTGAGCTGCGTCACATGCTGGACCAGCTGCGTGCGGGCACCGGAGTTATCCGACCCGTAAAAGGTCACGATGTCAGGGTCGAAATAGCCCATACCCTCGATCCGCATGACACCGGCGTCGCCACCGGCAAACCCCATCGCGACCTCATGAGCGCTGTCCAGCTGCTCCTCGAAGTTCTTGATGTAGAGAATCATCCGCTCATAGGCCCAGCGGGCCGGGCTTTTCTCTTCGGCCGGTTTCTGCATCGCCTTGGGCAGCGTCGGGCTGCTCTGGCCCGGCCTCGGGTCGCAATGCACCTCATGCACCTGCGGCAGGATCGCCGCTTCGACGGCCTCGGCGCTGGTATCGATACTGTCGTGAATGGCCGAAGCGCCCGGTTTGCGTGTCTTGTCACTCATCTGTGCCCGCCTTTCCCGGCGTGGCGCCCTGGCGCCACCCCGTCAGTCTTTGCGTTGATACAGCCA
Source organism: Pseudophaeobacter sp. 1A16562 (assembly GCF_041008785.1). Classification (NCBI taxonomy): domain Bacteria; kingdom Pseudomonadati; phylum Pseudomonadota; class Alphaproteobacteria; order Rhodobacterales; family Roseobacteraceae; genus Pseudophaeobacter; species Pseudophaeobacter sp. 1A16562. Next base: position 392,919 of record NZ_JAXGFT010000001.1, read on the forward strand.
GGCGCCGTCTTGGCGCTGTTCGCGTGTGACCCGCCCCAGATGGAAGAGGTGATTGACGTGGGCCACCGCCTCGACCAGGGCCAGGCCGTATTCACCCGGCCCGATGGCACGTTTGAACAGCGGCGAAAAACACTCGGCCGCGGTGCGCGGGCTGTCGAGATGATCCATCAGCCGATCCAGTGCGCCGTGGTGGTTGTCGATCAGCTGCCGCATCCGCAGCGGCAGGCGCGAGAACGGCAGCTTGTGACCCCCAAGGGCCAGATGATCATGCCGTGCCAGCGGCGCCAGACGTTCGCAGGCCTCCAGCCATTCGCCCAAGGGGTCCGCCATCGGTTCGGTGGCATAGACGCCGATATTGGGGCTGATCGACGAGAGAATCTGATCCCCGGTGATCACCAGATTGTCGTCACGACTCCAGAAGGTGGCATGTTCCGGCGCGTGGCCGTTGCCCATGTGCACATCCCAGTCGCGCCCGCCCATGCGGAACACATCGCCCTGCTGCACCCGGGTAAAGCCCAGCGGCATCGGGTAGACGGTATCGGCAAAATTGAACGGCCGGTCCGCAACCCGCTGGTCATAGATTTCCTTGTCCATGCCCGCGCTGCGGTAATAGGCCAGCGTTTCCTTGGGCCAGGTTTCCTGCACATCCAGCGTCAGCATGCGGGCGAACAGCCAGGCAGTGCGGGTGGTGACCAGCTCGGCGCCGTATTCGGACTGGAACCAGCCCGCCAGACCGATGTGATCCGGGTGATGGTGGGTGGCGACGACACGGCTGATGGGTTTGCCCTTCAGCGGGCCTGCCATCAGGCTTTGCCACAGTTCGCGGCTCTTGCGGGTGTTGAACCCGGTGTCGATCACCGTCCAGCTATCGCCCTCATCAAGCGCGTAGACGTTGACGTGGTCCAGCTTCATCGGCAGCGGCTGGCGCATCCACAGGACGCCTTCGGCGACCTCGATCACCTCGCCCAGCGCGGGCGGTTCTTCCCAGGGGGTACGCGGGCCGACTTCGGGAACGGAGGCCATCAGCTGGCCAGCTCGTCCAGTGTCAGCGCCATGGCACCCTCGATACCTTCCTGCGCGTGCTGCAGCAGGCCGACATGCTCGGGCAACATCCGCTTGATGTAGAACCGCGCCAGTTTTTCGCGCGGGCCGCCCTTGTCAGCCAAGGCCGCCATCAGGTGGTAATGCCCCCCCAGAACACGGGCAAAGGCCCGCAGATAGGGCACCGCCCCGGCAAAGCGGTTCTGCAGATCACCCTGCCCCACCAGCCAGTCGGTCGCTTCGCGCAAGCTTTCGCAGGCCTGCCAGACGGCTTCGGCCATATTGGGGTGGGTCGGACGGGCGCGTTCGGCCAGTTCTTCGATCTCATCCATCAGACGGTTGGCCATCTCGCCGCCATCCATCATCTTGCGGGCAACAAGATCCATCGCCTGAATGCCGTTGGTGCCTTCGTAGATCGAGGTCACGCGCACATCGCGGCAGAATTGCGCGGCGCCGGTTTCCTCGATGAAGCCCATGCCACCATGCACCTGCAGGCCGATATCTGCGACGCGAATGCCGGTGTCGGTGCCAAATGCCTTGGCAATCGGCGTCAGGAAGGCCGCGCGGGTCTTGCAATCCGCCTCTCCGGTGGCGGTGGACATGTCGATGGCCTGCGCGCAGGCCAGCAGGATCGCACGGGAGGCAAAGAGATCCGCCTTCATCTCCATCAGCATCCGGCGCACATCCGCGTGGTCGACGATGCCGCCCGACGGCGTCTTGCCCTGCTTGCGCTCCAGCGCATAGGCCAGCGCCTTCTGATAGGCGGCTTCGGCAATGCCGACACCCTGACCGCCGACACCCAGACGCGCGTTGTTCATCATGGTGAACATGGCCGCCATACCGCCATGTTCGGCGCCCACCAGCCAGCCGGTGGCGCCATCATATTGCATCACGCAGGTCGGGCTGCCGTGCAGGCCCAGCTTGTGTTCGAGACTCACCACCTTGAGACTGTTCGCCTTGCCGGGGTTGCCATTGTCATCCGGCAGGAATTTGGGAACCAGGAACAGCGAGATCCCCTTGGTGCCCGGCACACCGTCAGGCAGCCGCGCCAGCACCAGATGGCAGACATTGCCTGCGAAATCGTTGTCGCCCCAGGTGATATAGATCTTCTGCCCAGTGACGGCATAGGTGCCATCGCCATTCGGCACGGCCTTGGAACTGAGCGCGCCCACGTCCGATCCGGCCTGCGGCTCGGTCAGGTTCATGGTGCCGGTCCATTCGCCCGAAATCAGCTTCGGCAGGTATAGCTCTTTCAGCGCGTCGCTGGCGTGGTGATCCAACGCCTCGATCTGTCCCTGGCTCATCAGCGGGGCCAGCTGCAACGACAGGCAGGCGCCGGACATCATTTCATTGACCGCCGAGGTGATCGTCATAGGCAGCCCCATGCCACCGTGCTCCTGCGGTGCGCTCATCCCGAGCCAGCCGCCCTCGGCGATGGCACGCCAGCCATCGGCAAAGCCGGGCGAAGTACGCACAACGCCGTTTTCCAGATAGGCCGGGTTCAGATCTCCCGGACGCTCCAGCGGCGCCATCACCTCGTCGCACATCTTGCCCGCTTCGGTCAGAATCGCCGTCACCATGTCGTCCGAAGCCTCGGCAAACAGGTCGGTTGCGGCGACCTCCTCAAAACCGACGATGTGCTTGAGCATGAACTCATACTCGGAAACGGGGGAACGGAAGGTCATTGGCGTCCTCTTGGCGTCCTGTGGGGCTCTCTCGTGTCTGGGCTAGTCTTTTACCCAGTCTTGGCATTGCTTACGAGGCCCTTTATATCTCGCGGCCTGTCCGATTACCTATCCTCTCGACCTTTTCAATCAACCAAAACGCCGCGTCACCCGCCATGTCCAGCCTGACCACCGAAATTCTGGGGACCTCGGATGCTGATCTGAGCCGCGCCGCCGATCTTCTGAAGGCGGGGCAGCTGGTGTCCTTTCCGACCGAGACGGTCTACGGCCTGGGCGCCGATGCCCGCAACGGCACGGCGGTGGCTTCGATCTATGCAGCCAAGGGGCGCCCCAGCTTTAACCCGCTGATTGCCCATGTACATTCCGTCGCGGCGGCGCAGCAGCTGGTGCAGTGGAACGATTTGGCCGAACGGCTGGCAGCGGCCTTCTGGCCCGGGCCGCTGACCCTGGTCTTACCACTGCGCGAGGGCCACGGCGTTTCCGGACTGGTGACCGCGGGACTTCAGACACTGGCAGTTCGGGTTCCGGCCCACCCCACCGCCCTGCGGCTGCTACGCCTCGTGGACGGACCGGTGGCAGCGCCCTCGGCCAACCCGTCGGGACGGATCAGCCCCACTACGGCCGCGCATGTACTGGCCGGGCTGAACGGCAGGATCGCTGCCGTCGTGGACGATGGTCCCTGCGGCGTAGGAGTGGAATCCACCATCGTTGGCCTCAGCGGACCAGAACCCATGCTGCTGCGCCCCGGCGGACTGGCAGCCGAGGATATTGAGGCAGCCCTCGGTACGTCGCTGACCGGCCGCAACGCAGCCGATCCCCTGTCGGCGCCGGGGCAGTTGCTGTCCCACTACGCGCCCAATGCCCGCGTCCGCCTAAACGCGACAGAAGCCGGTGAGGGCGAGCTGCTGCTCGGCTTTGGCTCCATGGACTGTGATCTGAACCTGTCAGCGGTCGGCGATCTGGCCGAAGCCGCCGCCAATCTGTTCGAACACCTGCACCGGCTTGATGCAATCGGTCAGCCGATTGCTGTCGCGCCCATCCCCGAACATGGCCTTGGCAGCGCGATCAACGACCGTTTGCGCCGGGCCGCCGCGCCCCGGGACGACAGTTCCGCGCACTGACCCCGGCCCTAACGGCCAGCCAGATCCGCCAAAACCCCATCAATTATTCATATATTCGCTAGTCTCTATGCATAAATGGGATACCGGGCTATCCTGACCTCCTACTAGGGAGGAACATCATGAAACATTTACTGACAGCGGCCGCTGTAGCCACAAGCCTGTGCGCAGGCTGGACCACCGCAGCCCTTGCCGAAGGTGCCACGCATCACATCGCCGTTCACGTCAATCAGAATGACCCCAAGGTCATGAACATGGCGCTCAATAACGTGCAGAACCTGACCCGCTATTACGAGGCGCAAGGGGACACGGCGGTTGTGGAAGTTGTCGCCTACGGCCCCGGCCTGCACATGCTGATTCCGGGGAAAAGCCCGGTCGCGGACCGCATTGCAACCATGAGCCTTGAGAACGACAAACTGTCCTTTTCCGCCTGCGGCAACACCCACCGCAAGATGAGCGAGAAGGCAGGCAAGGAAGTTGCCCTGCTCGAGGAAGCCTCGATCGTGCCTTCCGGTGTGGTCCGGCTGGTGGAACTGCAGGAACAAGGGTTCTCTTACGTCCGTCCCTAATTGGCGCAGACCTGACAGACAATAACACGCAGGGGCGACCCGTCCCTGCGTATCTCGCCGCACTGACCGTGTGGGGTCAGGCGGTTCCGGCGCTTGAGGACAGCGACACCGGGTCCACGCCCAGCGTTTTCAACGCCGCGCCCCATTTTTCCAGATCGTCCATCTCGAACAACAGCTCGGCGCTGGCCTCGGCCGTCAGCCAGCCATTGGCGACGATTTCGCTTTCCAGCTGCCCCGGCCCCCAGCCAGCATAGCCCAGCATCACGACCATCTGCTCTGGCCCGCTGCCTTCGGCAATGTCTTCCAGAATGTCCAACGTCGCGGTCATCGCAAAACCGCCCGGAACATCCAGAGAATTGACCCGCGAATGATAATCGTCCGAATGCAAAACGAAGCCGCGCTGGGTCTCGACAGGACCACCGAAACGGACAGGCAGAGATGCAACATCGGTGTTTGCCTCGATCTCCAGCTGTTCCAGCAGACTGCCCAGCTGCACACCCGGCGCCGTCTTGTTCACGATCAGCCCCATCGCCCCCTCATCACTGTGAGAGCACAGGAACACCACCGCATGTTCGAACCGCGGATCGCCGATTCCCGGCATGGCAATCAAGAGTTTACCTGTCAGATCCATATCGCCTGTCTTTCTGTCTGCTTGGTCCATCGGACCAGACCGCATGCGACCAGCATGCAGCCCCACGCCCAGAGGTGCAAGGGCTGGTCCCCTGCGACACTGAAGCAGCCAGATCTGACGAAGTCTGACCGGAACGTGACTTGGCATTTGCAGACGGAATGCGCATTTATTGGTGTATGAGACATAAACGCCCCTCCTCTCGCCCTGTGTCCCGATCTGTGTTCGGGCTGGCCCGTCTGAAATCCGCCGTGGCGGCTTGCGCCGTTCTTGCGCTGATGCCGGTCGCGACTGTGCAGGCGGGCGCATCGCCCGATCCGGTGCAGATCGAGATCCTCGATGGCGGGATGACGAAACGGGGCACCTATATGGGCGCGCTGCGGCTGACGCTCGACAGCGGCTGGAAAACCTACTGGCGGGCGCCCGGGGATGCCGGCATTCCGCCCAGATTTTCCTGGCGTGGATCGCGCAACATTGGCGACGTGTCGATGACATGGCCCGCCCCCGAAGTCTTCATGACCTCCGGCTACCGCACCATCGGCTATCACGATCAGCTGGTGTTGCCGATCGAGATCACCCCCGCGAATCCTGCCAAACCCGTCCGCATCAAGGGACGCATGGAACTGGGCGTTTGCAAGGACGTCTGCGTGCCATCCGAGCTGTCCTTTGATCACCGGCCAGACCCCGAGGCAGGCCGCAACCCGGCGATCGTCGCGGCGCTGGCCTCGCGCCCTTATTCGGCGCAGGAGGCAGGCGTCTCCTCGGCGATCTGCAGCCTGTCCCCCGGCAGTTACGGCATGCGCGTCGAAGCGCAGATCACCATGCCCAGCGCCGGCGGCGAGGAAGTCGCGGTGATCGAACCGGGCACACCGCATCTGATGGCCGGGGAAACCAGCACCGAACGGCGCGGCGGTATTCTACTGGCACGGACCGAGTTCATGCCCGCAACCAGCAACAGCCCGACCTCCATTGACCGGTCAAAACTGCGCATTACCGTGCTGGGGCGCAGCCATTCGGTGGACATCAAAGGCTGCGACGCCGGATGAGCCGCCCGGTTCTGGGCGCGCTGGCGGTGGTCTGCCAGACCGTGGCCGGACAGGACAGCGTGATCCTGATCCAACGCCGCAATCCGCCCAACGCAGGCTGGTGGGGCTTTCCCGGCGGCCATGTGGAATGGGGTGAAACCGCGCTGGAGGCCGCCGCGCGTGAACTGCACGAGGAAACCGGCGTCCTTGCCCGTCCGCGGGGCTATCTGACCAATGTCGACGTGATCCTGCCCGGCCCGGATGAGGCGGTTTCACACCACTACCTGCTGACCGCCGTGCTCTGCGATTATGTCAGTGGCGCGCCGACCCCGGATGACGATGCGCTGCAGGCCAAATGGGTGGCGGTGGACGATCTGCCCCGCAGCGGGCTGGAGCTGATCGATCAGGTGGCCGAAGTGGCGCTCTTGGCCCGCTCACGCTGGCGCGAGCGCAGCGCGTGGGACAGCGCCCCGACCACATAGGTCAGCAGCCCCAGCACCGCCGCACCCAGCAGAAACAGGATAAGCGCAGCCCGCACCGGCTCCATCGTGGCCAGCCCGGCGTCCAACACCATGAGCGCCCCATGCAAGGCCGGATGCAACGCGCCGGTGGCCATGGCCCAGCCCAGCGTCAGCACCAGCCAGCCGAGCTGCACCGAAGCCGATCCGGCGATCAGCCAGCGCAAAACCCGGGTATGGGCCCGCTGGCCAGTCCGCAGTGCCCGCCGCAGCGATGTGATGGGCCGCGCCGCGTCCCGCTGCACCGCAACCAGCGCAGGAACCACCAGAAGCACCAGGAACATGCCAAAACCCAGCCCGTAGACCAGCGTGATCACCGTCGGTTTCAGGAACTGCGCCTGCTGAGAGCTTTCGTACATCAAGGGCGCCAGCCCCAGCACCGTGGTCAGCGTCGTCAACATCACCGGACGCCAACGATCCGCGGCCCCGTCGATGATCGAAGGCACCAGCCCGCGCTCAGCCGCGTATTCGTCGATGGTTGTGACCAGCACGATGGAATCGTTGATGATGATCCCGGTCATACCCAGAAGCCCCACCACCGTGAACATGCTGAGAGGCACCTCCCAGATGTAATGCCCCCAGATCGTCCCGACGAGGCCGAAGGGAATGATCGCCATCACCACGATGGGCCGCGTCCAGCTGGCAAAGATCCAGGCCAGCACCAGGTAGATGCCGGTCAGGCACAGGATCAGACCGGTGCCCGCCTCGGAGAGGAAGGTGTCCTCCTGCTCGCTGAGACCCGCAAGGCGCCATTCCACCTGACGCTCGCTGGCGATTGTCGGCAGGATCTCCTCCTGCAGCGCGGTGATCACCGCCTCGGCACGGGCGGGATCATCCTCCGAGATATCGCCGGTGACGCTGATCACCCGGATGCCGTTTTCGCGCCGCACGGTGGAAAACCCGCTGCGCTGGCTGACCGAAACGATATCGGCCAGCGGCACATAGCTGCCGCCCGGCGCCCGCATCAGGGTGCGCTCCAGGAAATCCGCCGTCAGCTCTCCCTCGGGCAATTCGACCCGGATGGTGGCGCTGCGCGGTCCGTCCGGATAGGTCGCTGCCTCGATCCCGTTGAGCCGCGCCCGCAGGGCCCGGCCCAGACTGTCGATGGTAAAGTTCAGCGCCTGCCCCTGCGGTGTCAGATCCAGAATGACCTCTTCCTTGTCATAGGCGAGGTTGTCCTCCACCGCTGACACCTCAGGATAGCGCAGGACGGCGGTTTTCAGATCTTCCGAGGCCGCCTTCAGCGTCTGCACATCGGCGCCGTAGAACTGCACATCCATCGCATCGCCGCCCGGCCCCGAGCGCCAGCTGCGGAAGGAAATCGTCTCTGCCAGCGGATGGCGCACCACCCGTTGCTGCAGCTCCGCAACAAAGGCAAAGCTGGAGTAATCCCGCTTGTCCGCGTCGATCAGCTCGATCGAAATGCCGCCCAGCAGGTCTGCGTCCTTGGCTTCGACGCCCGACAGACCGCGCCCGGCGTTGCCGCCAATCTCGGCCATGACAAAATCCAGCGGGTTTTCGCCATAGCGTTCGGCGTATTCAGCGCCCAGCGTCTCGGTCGCGCGCTGCATCTCGCGCATCATGTCCAGCGTGTCTTCGCGGGTCGCGCCCTCGGCCATGGCGAAATTGCCGGTGATCGAACCGCGCTCCGGCGCATTGAAGAACCGCCATTTGACATCGCCGCCAATGAACAGCGCCAGTTGGCTGGCCAGAATGACCGCAGCACCTGCCAGCACCACGTAACGCGCGCGCACCACCAGCGCCATCAACGGGCGGAACAGCACATCCCGGACCCAGCGAAAACCCCGGTTCACCGCCCGGTTGGGCCAGTCGTACCAGTGCCGCTGCTGCGCATGGGTCAGGGCATGAGCCATGTGGTTCGGCAGGATCAGGAAGCATTCCGCCAATGAGGCCGCCAGCACCATGATCACCGTAAAGGGAATATCCCGGATCAGATCGCCAAAGCGCCCGCCGATGATAACCAGACCGAAAAAGGCTATGATCGTAGTCAGGGTTGCAGCAAACACCGGCAGCGCCATGCGCCGGGCGGCGTTCTCGGCCGCCTGCATCGGCGTCTCGCCCAGGCGCCGGACCCGGAAATCGGCGTGTTCACCCACCACGATGGCATCATCGACCACGATCCCCAGGGTGATGATCAACCCGAACAGCGACACCATGTTGATGGTCAGCCCCGCCGCGTACATCAGCGCCACGGCAGCAAACATCGCCGCCGGGATGCCCGCCGCGACCCAGAAGGCGATGCGCACGTTGAGGAACAGGAACAGCAGGATCAACACCAGCCCGAGCCCCATCAGCCCGTTGTCCACCAGGATGTTGAGCCGGTCCGAGATCGCCTCGGCCCGGGTGCGGATCAGCCCGGCGGTGACCCCCTGCGGCAGGCTCAGCTGCAATTCATCGACGACCTTTTCAACCTTGTGCTGGATGCCGATGGCATCGCCCTGATCCGAGCGGTCGACCCGCACCGACATCGCCGGATGCTCCCCCACGAAATAGGAGCGGCTGCGGTCGACGCCTTCAACCCGGATGGTGGCAACATCGCCAATGGTCAGCGCCGATCCGTCCGCATTGGTGCGCAGGACGATCCCGGCCAGCTCGTCCGGCCTGCGTTTCTCACTGCCGGTGCGCACGCGGGTATTGGCGCCGGTGACATCGCCTGCCGGATCGGCATCGACCTCGGCGGCGATGGCGGCAGCGATTTCCGCCATGCTGACATCATGGGTGATCAGCGACGACGAGGGCACTTCGACGATGGTTTCCGGCGCTGCGACACCGCGGATGGTGGTGCGGGTGACGCCGACCTCGAACAGGCGCACGACCAGCTCATCCGCAAAAAGCCCCAATTGCTCGGGGCCGATATCGCCGGTGATCACCACGTCGGTCACCCGATCGCGCCAAGCACCGCGTTTGACGGTGGGCTCTTCCGCCTCTTCCGGCAGGGTGGTGACCAGGCTGACCGCTGTCTGCACATCATCCGAGGCGCGTGACATATCCCAGCCCGGTTCGAACTCCAGCGTGATGGTGCCCAGCCCCTCGCGGGAGATGGCGCTGGTTTCCTCGACCCCGTCCACCGCCAGAAGGGCCGGTTCCAGCGCCTGCACGATGGCGCTGTCCACGTCCTCAGGGCCGGCACCATCCCATTGCACCCGGACGGTGACGTTTTCCACGATCACATCGGGAAAGAATTGCGCCCGCATGTTGGGGATCGCCGCCGCGCCCAGCACCAGCAGGATCACCAACAGCAGGTTGGCCGCCGTCCGGTGACGGGTGAAGTAGCTTAGCAGGCCGCCAGCGGGCCGGGACAGATCGCGCATGGATCAGCCTCCCTTGCGGGCTTCGATACGGTTGACCAGTTGCGCAGGCACCGCCGTTTCCGAGAGCTGCGCCAGCACCCGTTTGCGAGCCTCTTCCGGCATCCGCGCGTTGCCTTCGACAAGAGCGACAAGACGGGCGCGGCGATCCTCGGTCAGCTCTATCAGCTCAGGCCCTGCGGCTTCGGGGGCAATCTCAGCCTTGGCGTCGATCCGCAGCGGCCGCACCCGGATACCCGCGCCCAGAAGGGGCGTGCGCCCAGTGACGATCTCGCGCCCTGCTAGGCCTTCGCCCCGGATCAGAACCGCATCGCCCTGCCTGCGCACCAGTTCCACAGGCAGCGCCTCCAGCCGGTCTTCGGCGCCCAGCACCAGCACCTGACCATCGCTGCCCAGCGCCGAGGCAGGCACCCGCACGACATTCTCCACCGGCGGTTCGGTCACCGAAACGGTCACAAAATCCCCCGGTTTGAACCCTGGCGCCGCATCAAGGCGCGCATAGACCAGACGGCCGGTCTGCCCGTCCCCGGCGGCGCCGCTGACCCGCGACAGCTGCCCGGTGGCCGACAGCGCGGCCCCGGCAGCATCCAGCATCACCCGCACCGGGGCCTCGATCAGGTGCCCGGCATCATCCAGCAGGCGGGCGTATTGCAGGGTCGAAACCCGGAAAGCCACCTCCAGCCGGTCCGCGTCCACCAGTTCGGCGAGTTTTTCATTGGCCGAGACGAGGCGCCCCTCGACCAGGCTGACCGCTTGCAAGGTACCGCTGAAGGCGGCCGAAATCGTGGTATCCGCCAGATCGCGCTGTGCGGTTTCCAGCGCAATCCCGGCGCGGGCCACCCGCGTCTTGGCCTGATCCACCCGGGCCTCGGCCTGCGAAATCGCCTGCCTGCGGGAAATCACCGCCTGCCGTGCCTGCGCTGCCGCCAGCGCTGCGGTTTCCACCGTTGCCGTGGTACCGACACCTCGTTCCTCAAGATCCAGCTGCCGCTGATAGGCCTTGCCACGCAATTCCGCCTGATCCTGCGCGGCTTCGAGCTCATCATTGGCCAGGATCAGGGCCCGTCCCGCATCACGCTCTTCGGCGCGGGCATCCATCATGTCAGCCTCGGCCCGGTCCAGTGCCGCCTGCGCATCGGCAGGATCGATCTGCACCAGCAGCGCGCCTTCCTCGACGCCGCCCCCCTCTTCGAAATTCTCGGACAGGTGAATGACCCGACCGGCCAACGCGGTGCGCAACTCCAGCGTCCGGCGGCTGTCGATGCGGCCAAAGGCGATCAGCTCTGGCGCGATGGTCTGTGCATCGGCTGAGACTACCCGCACCGCAAAGATCCGTTCGCGCGCAGGCGGCGTGCGCGGTTCGGCATTGAGCCGCGCCTGCACCGCGCCCATCACCAGCCAGCCCGCGTAGAGCAGCAGACCCAGCATCGCCGCCGTCAGAAAAAGACCCGTCAAACTATGCCGCAAAAACCGCATTCATATTCCTTCCGGTGGCAGATGTTGCCGCTTCGATCCCGCAAAACACCCGGGCAGGCGCAATCGCCCACCTGAAAAGATAGCAACTGAACATACCCGTTACGAGGTTACACGCGGCCGCGGATCACTTCCGTCGCAGATGTTCGTCCAAACGGGGCATTATCTCGACGAAATTGCAGGGGCGGTGGCGGAAATCGAGCTGTCTGCCCAGGATTTCGTCCCAGCCGTCCTTGCAGGCGCCCGGGCTGCCCGGCAGCGCGAACAGATATGTGCCCCCGGCAACACCGCCCGTGGCCCGTGACTGCACCGCCGAGGTGCCGATCTTCTGCATCGACACGATGGTGAAGACGGTACCGAAGGCGTCGATTTCCTTTTCATAGACATCGCGGTGCGCCTCGACCGTGACATCACGGCCCGTAAGGCCGGTGCCGCCGGTGGAAATCACGACGTCCACCTCCGGGTTCGCCACCCAGGCGCGCAATTGATCGGCGATCTCGCTGCGCTCATCCGGCAGGATCTTCCTGTCGGCCAGCACATGCCCTGCCTCGGTCAGCCGGTCCACCAGGACCTGCCCGGAGCGGTCCTCCTCCAGAGAGCGACTGTCCGAGACGGTCAGGATGGCAATGCGGACGGGAATGAAGTCTTTGCTCTCATCGATACGCGACATGGTCTGCTACGCCTTATGCTTTTTCCAGAATGGCCAGCCTCAGCGCGAGACCGGCAAAAATACCGCCAGAGATCCGCCCCAGCCAGCGCCCCGCCACCGGATTGGTGATCAGCCGCCGCCCGGCCTGCCCCGCAAAGATCCCGACCAACCCGTTGATCACGAAACCGCCCAGCGACAGGACCGCACCGAAGATCAGGAACTGCAGCAGCACCGGGCCTGCCTCGGGGACCACGAATTGCGGGATAAAGGCGAGGACGAAAAGGATCACCTTGGGGTTGGTGAGATTCACCAGAAATCCGGAACGAAAGGCCCGCGCCGCAGGCACCGCAGGCGCATCGCCGGGGGCCGGGCCGCTGCGGAAGGTGGTCCAAGCGAGATAGAGAAGATAGGCCACGCCGACCCAACGGATTACATCGAACAGGCCGGGCACCGCAGCAACCGCCGCGCCAAGGCCGAGACCAGCCAGTGCCACATGCACGAAACACCCCGCCGTGATCCCGGCGCTGGCCGCGACCGCCGCGCGCCGCCCCGAACGCAGCCCCTGCCCAAGGCAGAACATCATATCCGCCCCAGGCGTCAGGTTCAGCGCCAGCGCCGCGGGCACAAAGGCAAGAAGCGTCAGCGGATCAATCATGGCTCACCTCGAAAAAACTGGCCGTCGGGCCAAGGTTGGCACAGGCCGTCTGCCCGATCTTCCCGCGCGTGCCCCAGGCCTCGTGCACGTGACCGAACAAGGCCAGCTGCGGCTGCAGGCGCTCAATCGCGGCGCGGATCGCTGTGGAGCCGACCGACAGGCCGGTGGAGGTGAGATCGCCCAGCCCCTTGGGCGGCGAATGGGTCACCAGCACGTCTGCCTGCGTGCAGGGTGCGAGCAGGTCCTCGGCTGCGTCTTCGGACAGATCCCAGGACCAGGCGCCAAAGGGTGTTTCCGGCACACCGCCGCCCAACCCCCAGAAGGTAATGCCATCGATTGTGACACCATTTCCATGGAGCACATGGGCATGCCCGGGCGCAGCAGCGCGCAGCTCTTCGGCACTTTCGGCATTGCCGGCGACCATGACCATCGGCGCGGTAATACCCGAAAGCAGCTCCATCGCCTGATCCAGCCCCTGCCGCCCGTTGCAAAAATCACCGGCACCCACCACCAGATCTGCATCGGCGCTGGCCGCCACCAGATCGGCGGCGCGGGTGCGGGTCAAATGCAGGTCGGAAAAGGCAAGAATTTTCATGGCAAAGCCTCGTCAAAGGGCGGTGAGCCGCGCCTTCAGCTCCAGAAGGTCGGCCCAGGCGGCGCGTTTCTGCGCGGGCTGGCGCAAGAGGTAGGCCGGGTGGAACATCGGGATCACCGGCTTGCCCCAGACCTGATCCCACTGACCGCGCAGCCGGGTGATGCCACGTTTGCCCAGCACCGCCTGACAGCTGATATTGCCCATCAGCACCAGCACCTCCGGCTCGGCCAGCTCCACGTGGCGTTTCAGGAATGGCACCATCATCGCCATCTCCGCAGGCAGCGGATCGCGGTTCTGCGGTGGGCGCCAGGGCAGCACGTTGGTGATATAGACGTTCTTTTCGCGGTCCAGATCGATGGCGCCCAGCATCTTGTCCAGCAATTGCCCGGCACGGCCCACGAAAGGCTGCCCCTCGCGGTCCTCGTCGCGCCCCGGGGCCTCTCCGATGACCATCACGCGGGAACCGGCCTGACCGTCGCAGAACACCAGATTGCGGGCGCCGCGCTTCAGCTCGCAGTGATCGAAGGCGGCCATCGCTTCGCGAAGGGCAGGCAGGGAGGTCGCAGCGGCGGCGGCCTTTTGCGCGACTTCGACCGGGTCCACCTCGGGGAGGCGCTGGATCTGTCCGGGCTGCGGTGCATCAGGCTGCGCGCCGCGCGCGGGTTTGGGCGCCTGCTGCTCCAGCTCATACCGGTTCACGGGCGTTTCGCACAGGGCTTCGGTTGCGCCCAGTTCGATCTGCCACGCGAGCAAGGCGCGGGCGCTGTGATAATCCAATGCCGATTCCATGGCGCAAAGCTACTCTGCCTCAGCGCCAAGCGGAACCAGAGACTTGCGCATCGGGACAAGAGGTAACACCTTTGAGCCAAACCACCCCGCAGCGGCAGCACGGTGCCTTGCCCGGCAGCGACGCCGCGCCTATAAGGGCGCGCAAACAGCGCGGAGCCTGCCTCATGTCTCATGTTTCCCCACCCCTCACCGGCCCCGGTTTTGCAGCCCGTCATCTGTTGGGGATCGAGCATCTGAAGCCCCATGAGATCACCGAGATCCTGGATCTGGCCGATACCTACGTGGATCTGAACCGCCGCCCGGAAAAACATTCCGACGTGCTGGCGGGGCTGACGCAGATCAACATGTTCTTTGAAAACTCCACCCGCACGCAGGCCAGCTTCGAACTGGCCGGCAAACGGCTTGGTGCGGATGTGATGAACATGGCGATGCAGGCGTCCAGCATCAAAAAGGGTGAGACGCTGATCGACACCGCGATGACGCTGAATGCGATGCATCCCGATCTGTTGGTGGTGCGCCATCCCCATTCCGGCGCCGTGGGCCTTTTGGCGCAAAAGGTAAACTGCGCGGTGCTGAACGCAGGCGACGGGCGGCATGAACACCCGACGCAGGCGCTGCTGGATGCGCTGACCATCCGCCGCGCCAAGGGACGGCTGCATCGCCTCAACATCGCGATCTGCGGCGACATCGCCCACAGCCGCGTGGCGCGCTCAAACCTGATCCTTCTGGGCAAGATGGAAAACCGCATCCGCCTGATCGGGCCGCCAACGCTGGTGCCCGGCCATTTCGCCGAATTCGGCGCCGAGATCTATGATGACATGCGTGAGGGGCTTGAGGGTGTTGATGTCGTCATGATGCTGCGCCTTCAAAAGGAACGCATGGACGGCGGTTTCATCCCCTCCGAACGCGAATACTACCACCGCTACGGGCTCGATGCCGAAAAGCTGGCGCTGGCCAAACCCGACGCCATCGTCATGCACCCAGGCCCGATGAACCGCGGTGTCGAAATCGACGGCACCATCGCCGATGACATCAACCGCTCGGTCATTCAGGAGCAGGTGGAAATGGGCGTCGCCGTGCGCATGGCCGCGATGGACCTTCTGGCCCGCAACCTGCGCGCCGACCGCGTCGCAGAGGCGGGCTGATCCCGGTGGAGGGTGTCATACATATCCCTGCGGGCGAACACGGCGTGATCCGCCTGTTCCAGCTCGACATGCGCCCCGAACAAGCCGCTTTCCTGCGGGAACCGGGCGCGCTGGCGCAGGTGCTGGGGATTGATGCGCTGGATATGGAACAGGTCGAAATCTTCCCGGTCTGCGACCTCGAAGAGCTTGGTCTGGCAGGCTACCTGACCGAAGGCATGGGCGTTCCGGAAGAGCAGATCGCCCCGGACCGGGAGCGCCTTGCCGCGCTCGAAGGACATGTCATGGTGATCCGCTCGCGCGCCTTTGGCGGACGCGAGATGCGCCTGACGCCCGCCGAGCAGATCCAGCCCGTCGCCACCTACGGCACGCCTGGCACCAGCTGGAGTGGCGCCCCGATTGAGACGGAAAGCGCCAAACCCTATTCCGCACCGAAGCTGGCCCCGCGCAAAGCGCGCGCCGAGGCCCGCCGCATCGGCGCCACGCTTTTTGCGGTGGTGATGGGGTTGGTCGGGCTCGTGCTCTATCTGCTGGTGCGCTGACATGCAGCAGGGTACCGACGAGATCACCTTCACCCCCGACCGCAGCGCCTATATCCGCGCCCACGCCTGGATGGCGGCCTTTGCCATGGCGGCGGGCATGGGGATCCTCTGGGCGGCGGGCAATCCGCATATCTGGACCGGCGCCATCGGCGGGCTTGCTGCCATCGCCCTGCGCGGCTGGTATCTGGCGAGCGAGGAAATGGCCGTCGTCTGGCGCATCGCAGATGGTGTGCTGACCGGCCCCGCCGAGCGCCGGGTGCCGCTGGGTGAGATCGAGACCGCCCGGTCGATGGGCAGCTATGTCCAGATCATCACCAGGGGCGGTGACAAGCACCTTATCAAGTATCAGGCCGATCCGGCCGCCACCCTCTCAGCCATCGAAAGAGCCCGCGCATGACCACTCTGTTCATCAATGCCCGACTGATCGACCCCGAGGCCGGAACGGATGCGCCGGGGGCTGTGCTTGTCGCGGACGGTCAGATTACCGAAATCCTGCCCGAGGGTACGCAGGTAGAGCACCTGTTTCGTGCGCGAAACATTGACCCAACAGAGGCCGAAGTGGTCGATTGCGACGGCAAATGCCTCGCCCCCGGTATCGTCGATATTGGCGTGAAGGTGTGCGAGCCGGGTGAGCGGCACAAGGAAAGCTACAAGACCGCCGGCCTTGCGGCGGCGGCGGGGGGTGTCACCACCATGATCACCCGCCCGGACACCAATCCCGCAATCGACAGTCCCGAAACGCTGGAGTTCGTCACCCGCCGCGCCCAGGCCGATACGCCGGTCAACGTGTTGCCCATGGCCGCCCTCACCAAGGGGCGCGAAGGGCGCGAAATGACCGAGATCGGTTTTCTGCTGGATGCGGGCGCCGTGGCCTTTTCCGACTGCGATCACGTGGTCGCCAATACCAAGGTGTTTTCCCGCGCGCTGGCCTATGCCAAGAGCTGCGGCGCCTTGGTGATTGCGCATCCGCAGGAGCCAGTTCTGAGCGCAGGCACCGCCGCCAGCAGCAGCAAATTCGCCACCCTACGCGGCCTGCCTGCGGTCTCTCCCATGGCGGAGCGCATGGGGCTGGACCGGGATATCGCACTCTTGGAGATGACCGGCGCGCGCTATCACGCCGACCAGATCACCACCGCCCGCGCCCTGCCCGCATTGGAGCGTGCCAAGGCCAATGGGCTGGACATCACGGCTGGCACCTCGATCCACCACCTGACCCTGAATGAGCTCGACGTGGCCGACTACCGCACCTTCTTCAAGGTGAAACCGCCGCTGCGCGCGGAAGAAGACCGGCTGGCGGTGATAGAAGCGGTGCGCAGCGGGCTGATCGACACGATTTCCTCGATGCACACGCCGCAGGATGAGGAAAGCAAACGCCTGCCGTTTGAAGAAGCCGCTGCCGGCGCCGTCGCACTGGAAACCCTGCTGCCCGCAGCCCTGCGCCTGTATCATGCCGAGCAACTGGATCTGCCGACCCTGTTCCGGGCGATGTCCCTGAACCCGGCAAAACGGCTGGGTCTGGCTTGCGGACGCCTCACTGCCGGGGCACCTGCGGACTTGATCCTGTTCGATGCGGATGTGCCTTTTGTGCTGGACCGCTTTACGCTGAAATCGAAATCGCAGAATACCCCCTTTGACGGCCAGCGGATGCAGGGCAGAGTGCTGGCAACCTATGTGGCCGGCGCGCCCGTTTTCCGGAGAGACTGATGCCTGCATTCGACACCCCGTTCCTGATGATGCTGCTCTGGGCCCTTGTGGGTTACGGGCTGGGGTCAATTCCCTTTGGTCTGGTGCTGACGCGGCTGATGGGACTTGGCAACCTGCGGGACATTGGATCGGGCAATATCGGCACCACCAATGTGCTGCGCACCGGATCGAAACTGGCGGCCTTGCTGACGCTGCTCCTGGATGGCGGCAAGGGCGCGGCCGCGGTGGTTCTGGCACGGATGCTCGCCGGAGAGGACGCGGCGCAGCTGGCGGGGCTTGCGGCTTTTCTCGGCCATTGTTTCCCGGTCTGGCTCGGCTTCAAGGGTGGCAAGGGCGTTGCGACTTTCCTGGGCCTGATGCTGGCCCTGGCCTGGCCGGTGGGCGTTGCTGCCTGCCTGACCTGGCTGGCAGGCGCTGCGATCACCCGCATGTCATCGGCTTCGGCGCTCCTATCAGCGCTGGCCGCCCCGGTTTGGGCACTGCTGCTGGGTCTGCCGCAGATCGTGACGCTGACCATTGCCCTGACCGTGATCGTTTTCTGGCGCCATTCGGAAAACATCGCCCGCCTGCGCGCCGGAACCGAACCGAAAATCGGCCAGAAATAACTCCGGCGCACCCGGCGCACCCGGCCTATGTGGCCAGCGGCAGCGGCGCCCCAACGCGGTTGCGACCTTGACGCTTGGCCAGATAAAGCGCCTCATCTGCGCGCCGCAGCACCTCCTCCACCGGGTTGCGGCCATCGGCATAGCCAAGCCCGATGGAAATCGTGCAGTTCAGCTCTTTGTCCAGCACCTTGACGGTCTGCCGCTCCACCGCCTGCCGGATGTCCTCGGCGCGCTGCATGGCATCATCGAGATCCTTTTGCGGCAGGCAGACCACGAATTCCTCGCCGCCATAGCGCGCCGCCAGCCCGTCCTGCTTCACGTGTTCTTCAATCACCGCGGCGACGCGGCGGATCACCTCATCCCCCACAAGGTGGCCATAGGTATCGTTCACCTGCTTGAACAGGTCGATATCCAGCATCAGGAAGCTGCCCCGTAGATCCCCCTGCATCTCATGCATCTGCCGCATGAAATGACTGCGGCTAAGCAGGTTGGTCATCTGGTCATGGGCCAGAAGATGCTCCAGCTGTTTGTTAAGCTGGTGGATCTCAAGCGAGCGGTTGGCCGACATCAGGCAGGCAGGCGGTGCGATCAGCAGCGGCCCCAGAATCGAAGCCCGAAGCATATCGGTCGACAGCCCATCCCCCAGCAACAGCCATGTCAGCAGAACCGAAAGGCAAACGGCCATGCCGGTAATGCCCACGACATATTTCCATTTGTCGGCCTCGGAGCGAATTTTAAACATGATGACTCTTGATCGGATGTGCGGTCCGGTTCCTAGCATGCAATGGTTAAAGCTCCCTGCCGCGCAAAAGCAGTTTTAACCATTCTTTTGCGTCAGACCCTGTTCATCCGGTCAGGCTCCCTGTCCTTTGTTCGCAATGCGCTGGTGCGGCGCAACATTCGACACTGCGACCGCAGGCGCCGTACCCCCATCACAGGAAACCCGCAGCCTTGTGATGTGCAGTTCTGAACACCCAAAAGTGCCACCAAGCGCAGTCACTATGAGTTGTTTTGAACGTGAACGCCTCTGCCTCCACATGGGTGCTGTGACAGCCGCAAAGGGTTGCACGCAGACTATCGACCCAAGGGCCGACACATGGCGCATTTCGCCATCGGCCCGCATTCCAAAGGATGGAACCATGAACAAATTCAAGACTATTGTGAGCGGTGTCGCGCTGTCCGTTGCACTGGCGACTTCGGCGATGGCAGCAGGCGTGGAACTGAACGCGTCCTCGACCGGCCTGGCCCTGCAAGGCTACGACCCGGTTGCATATTTCACCGTTGGTGAGCCGACCCCCGGCAACTGGAAAATCACCGCGCTGCACAACGACGCTCTGTATCGCTTTGCTTCCGAAGAAAACAAAGTTGCATTTGAAAAGAACCCCGAAGCCTACCTGCCCGAGTACGGCGGATACTGCGCATTCGGCGCGGCCATGGGCTTCAAATTCGACGGCGACCCGACCCTGTGGAAAATCGTTGACGACAAACTGTACCTGAACCTGGCAACCGACATCCAGGAGCGCTGGGAAGGTGACGTCGCAGGCTTCATCGAAAAAGCCGACGCAAATTGGGGCGACATCGAGCACAAAGATCCGGTTGAGCTGCAGAACCAGTAAGGTTCCCACGCCTTAGCAAAAGCGACCTCACTCACGGACGCTTTACCCGGCGGCAGGATTCCCCTGCCGCCGGTTTTTTCTTGACTCGACTCTAAATCCAGTTATTTCTGACATTACAGAAATTTCAGGATCAATCGAATGAACCTCACTCCCGCCATGCAGAACTTCATCCTCCACTGGGGGGAAATGGGCTCCAAATGGGGCGTGAACCGGTCTGTTGCGCAGATCCACGCGCTCTTGCATATCTCGCCCGATGCGCTGACCGCCGAGGAAATTTGCGACACGCTGAACCTTGCCCGTTCCAACGTATCCAACGGGCTAAAGGAACTACAGTCACAAGGGCTGGTCAAATCCTCCCGCCAGCTGGGCGACCGACGCGATCATTTCACCTCGATCCGCGACATGTTCGATCTGGTGGATGCCGTGATCGCCGCCCGCCGTGAACGCGAGTTCGCCCCTACCTTACGCGCCCTTGAAGAGGTCATGGCCGAGGCCGAAGAGGACAACACCCCCAAGGTCATCAAGGCGCGCATGGGCGAGACCCTGCGCGTGATGCAGATGTTTGATGACTGGTACATGGACTTTTCCCGCCTGCCCCGCGCGGTGCATCTGGCGGTGCTGAAGATGGGATCGAAACTGGTGCGCTTCCTGCCCGGCGGTAAATCCGACTAGACCTGCCCAAAAAATTTTACCTGGAGATTTCACAAATGACAGAAATAACTGATAGGCTAAAAAATACTGAGCCCGAAGTCGTGGCAAAGCGCCACCTGGTGGACCCCGTTGCCTTCGCCCTCGCCGTCGTCGGCGGGCCGCTGCTGGCTGGATTGATAGGAGCACCGACTCTGATCAGCCCCTTCGCCACCCTTATCGGCGGACCAGTTTATGTTCTGGCCGGAACACCAATAATGCTGGCCTACCTGGCCATGCGCGACTCCACTCCGGAAGCATGGGCAGGGCTGGCATTTCTTACCAACCTCATTCTGTTTGGGATCATTCTACAACTGCCTGACATGTCCCGTTCCACACAAAGCTGGGATGGCATGCGCTTGGTTTGGGGAAGTCTCTTTGCCCCTATCTGGGGCTGGATTAGCGGCTGCATTTACGCCTCTCTCAAACGTGATTTTTACAAACAACCCCTCTGAATCGAAAGGACACCACCATGCTGCTTCAAATCGCAACCTACCTCGCCCTCGCCCTTCTCATGGTCACCGCGATGACCCTGATGATCCTCAAAATTTCCAGCATCTTAGGCGACTGCCCGCAATCGGGCAGTGCCGCGCAGGTGGCAGGCGTCACCATCGCAACCGGCTATGCCATGATCGCCCTCGGGGGCATCGGGCTGATCGGCGCCGCGATGCCGGTTCTTGACCTAGGTGTCTGGGGCCTGTTGCCCGCGCTCGGCTTTGCAGCGATCTGCCTTGGTCTCGGCTTCGCCCACGCCGTCGCCACCCTGCGCGCCGTGGTCCGCGAGGCGGTTAACCCACCTGCTACAGTGCCCACAGGCAAACCGGTCACCAGCGCCGCCTGAGCGCAGGTCCCAGAAAGCGGGGCGTCTCAGCGGCGCCCCCTTCCCCAACCGGTCCCCGGCATCGCCAAATCGAGGCTTCTCATGACCACCGACCACAAAGACACCTCCTCCCGCCCCAAGGCGCTGGTCCTTGGTGGATACGGGCTGATCGGCGCCGCCACCATGCGCGCGCTTTCGCAAGCGGGGTTTCACACCATCGGCCTTGGGCGGTCGCGCACAGCCGCCCTTGTGTCCGATGCGCAGGCCGAGTGGATCATCCGCGACATCCCTGCCCTTTCTGTCAGCGACTGGAAAACGATCCTGGCGGGCGTTGATGTTGTGGTGAACGCGGCAGGCGCGCTTCAGGATGGCGGCCGCGACGATCTTAAAGCCATTCATGTCACGGCGATAACCACCCTTCTCGCGGCCCTTGAAGGCGCGGATATCCGCTTGATCCAGATCTCTGCCGCAGGCGCCCACCCCGAGGCCAGCACCCGGTTCTTCCGCACCAAGGCGCGGGGCGATGCGCTGATCGCGGCACGCTATCACAACTGGGTCATCCTGCGCCCTACGCTTGTCTTGGCACCCGAGGCCTATGGCGGCACCGCGCTGCTGCGCGCAGCGGCGGCGCTGCCCGGCGTGACCCCCCGTCTCTTCCCCGAGACCCAGATCCAGACGGTTCATATCGACGATCTGACCCAAGCCATCTGCATGGCCGCCCGTTCCGAGGTGCCCGCTGGCACCCTTGCGGATCTCACCGAAGAGGAGAGCCGCAGCTTCCCCGAACTGCTGCAAGCCATGCGGAGCTGGCTGGGATACCCGCCCGCGCGCTGGTCCTTGCCCCTTGATCAACGCATTCTCAAACCCATTGGCGCGGTTGCGGATCTTCTCGGGCACCTCGGTTGGCGCGCGCCGCTGCGCAGTACCACCCTCACCGCCTTGCAAGACGGAATAGCTGGCGATCCACAGAACTGGACAGCCGCCGGAGGTTCCCCCTGCCGATCCCTCACAGCAACGCTGCGCAGTATCCCAGCCACGCGGCAGGACAGGATTTTTGCCCGCGCGTATCTCGCTCTGCCGCTGGCCATTGCGGTGCTTGCGCTGTTCTGGACCCTGTCCGGCCTGATCGCACTGGCTGACCTCGCTGGCGCTATGGCCGTACTGACGGATCGCGCCCTGCCGCATGGTTTGGCTGCTGATGGAGGAAAGATGACCTACGATCTTCTTCTCTTCCTGCATGTGATCGGTGCAACCGTCCTTCTTGGCACCGGCGCAGGCATTGCCTTCTTCATGCTGATCTCGAACCGCAGCCGTGATCCGGCGCTGATCGCCCATGTCTCGGGCATCGTGGTGCTGGCCGATGGGATCTTCACCGCAACCGCCGCAATCCTGCAACCCATCACTGGATACTTGCTGACGCAACAGGCCGGGTGGCCCCTGACCGAGGGTTGGGTCGTCCTGTCGCTCGGCCTTTATGTGCTGGTCGGCTGTTTTTGGCTGCCGGTGGTCTGGATCCAGATCCGGCTGCGCGATCTGGCCCGCGCCGCCTATGTTGTAGGCAGGCCCTTGCCCGCACGCTACCACCAGCTTTTTCGCTGATGGTGCGCTTGTGGCTGGCCCGCCTTTGCAGCGGTTTTGGGAATTCTCTGGCTTATGCTCACCAAACCGGTGCTATGACCGGATGCAACGCTGCAGGATCAGTAGCTGTATTCGGCGTAGATCCGGGTCAGATCGCCGTTCCAGTCGCCGTGGTAATGCTCCAGCAGCTCATCTGCCGGGACCTTGCCGCTGTCGATGCTTTCCTTCAGAGCGTTGAGGAAATGCGTCTCGTCAGGGACCATGCCACCAGCGCCGGGACGGGCGCGCGCCTTGAGGCCTGCCTCGGAAATCTCCAGCACCTGACGCGCCAGATCGTGCATCTTGATGTCTCCGACCTCGGCCTGCAGCGCCTGTTCCGCCGCGCCAACACGCAGGGCCTCGCGGGTTTCCGCATCCCAGCCCTTGACCAGATCCCAGGCCGCATCGAGGCTGTTTTGGTCATACATCAGCCCCACCCAGAAGGCCGGCAGCGCACAGAGCCTGCGCCAGGGGCCGCCATCGGCGCCGCGCATCTCCATGTATTTCTTGATCCGCGCCTCGGGAAAGGCGGTGGTCAGGTGGTCGGCCCAATCGCTGAGCGTCGGGGTTTCACCGGGCAACGCGGGCAGTTTGCCATTGAGGAAGTCGCGGAAGGACTGACCCAGCGCGTTGATGTATTCACCATCGCGGTAGACGAAATACATCGGCACATCGAGCGCGTACTCCACGTAGCGCTCAAATCCCATGCCCTCTTCAAAGACGAAGGGCAGCATGCCGGTGCGCGCATCGTCGAGATGGCGCCAGATCTTGCTGCGCCAGGACTTGTGGCCGTTCGGCTTGCCTTCAAAGAACGGCGAATTGGCAAACAGCGCGGTGGCCACCGGCTGCAACGCCAGGGCGACGCGCAGTTTCTGCACCATGTCGGCCTCGGAGGCGAAATCAAGGTTCACCTGCACCGTGGTGGTGCGGCGCATCATGTCCCGGCCCATGGTGCCGACCTTGGCCATGTAATCGTTCATCAGCCGGTAGCGCCCCTTGGGCATCAGCGGCATCTCGTCATGGGTCCAGATCGGAGCGGCGCCAAGGCCGATGAAACCGACGCCAATCTTGTCGGCGATTTCCTTCACCTCGCGCAGGTGGACGTTCACCTCGTCGCAGGTCTCGTGAATGGTTTCCAGAGGCGCGCCCGAAAGCTCCAGCGCCCCGCCGGGTTCCAGGCTAACGTTGGCGCCATCCTTAGTCAGACCAATGAGGTTGCCGCCTTCGGTGACGGGCGACCAGCCATAGCGGTCGCGCAGCCCTTCCAGCACCGCCTGGATCGAGCGTTGACCGGCGTAGGGCAGCGGTTTCAGCGTATCCTTGCAATAGCCGAACTTCTCGTGCTCGGTGCCGATGCGCCAATCGGCGCTCGGTTTACAGCCGGAGGCCAGGTATTCGGCCATCTGTTCGTGGCGTTCGATCGGTCCGCCGCCGGACTGGGGAATGGACATGCCGGGCACTCCGTCCTGTTGTTTCGCTGTTTTCGGCGGTCAGAAGTGGGGCCAAACGACGCCGGTGTCAATGCAGCCTTTGGTGGGTGGGTCGGCTTGGGATGCGCTCCCAGATCACGACCTGGTGAGCACCGGCCTTGCGCAGCTCGGCCAGCATCCGTTCCGTGCGCAGCCCCGGAAGGCTGGCAAAGACGTCAAACAGTGCCTCGTGACCTTCGGCGTTCACCGGGATCGCCAGCGGCGGCTGCCCCGGCTGCTCCAGCACCCAATGGGGCGGTTTCGCAGTATGATCCAGCCGCAGCCGTTCGATTTCAGAGGCCGCAACGGCACCACCTGTGAGAGGGCCGAAATAGGCGATCTGCCCTTCGTCCACCTGGACCACACCCGGCCCGCCTGCGCCCAGCCGGAAGCGCAACCGCTGCGCGCCTACCACGGCCAGAACCAGCCCGACCGCGATCAGCGCCCAGCCGGTCATGGCGGTAAATCCATAGGAGGTGAAAGCCCACTTCAGCCCCACCAGCAACATCAGCGCCGCGACGATTAGCTCGCGCCAGCGCCACAGGCTGGCCTGTGCTTCGGGTCGGATGAAACTCATGGCACCTCCTGTTCCGGGGCAAAAAGCACCAGAGAAAATGATCCAGCGGGCCGGAACCCGATTGCCTCATAGGCGCGCGCTGCCGCCGGGCTGGCTGCGAACAACACGGCCCGCTGCGCCCCGGCCTTGCGGGCCTCGTCCAGATGCAGGGCGACGGCAAGGCGCGCCAACCCCCTGCCCCGCAAATCCGGCGGTGTATAGACGCCACCGATCTGCACCACCTCAGGTATCTGGGCATTGAAGCCGGTCATGGCAACCGGTTGCCCGGCAATTGAAAGAACCCGGTGACTGTCACGGTCAAGGTAACCGGCGATATCCTGCGCCGCCTTTTCTTCACTGACATCGGCCCCGGTCCCCAGAACTTCGCGATGATATGCCGCCCGCCAGTCCAGCATCAGATCGCGCGGCGCCGCGGCCAGCGGAATCAGCGCCGCCTGTTCGGCCTTCGGTATTTCCAGCTGGTCAAGGTCAAGGTAGAACCCCGGCTCGTCTTCATCCAGCCGGGTCGGGCGGGAGACAAGATCGCTGGCGGCGAGAAAGGCGCGCAGCTGTGCGGTGTTTCCGGCGCAGCCCGCGATGCTGCGTCCCGCCAGCATCACCGATGCAGCCTGCCAGTCTTCGGCGCGCGCGTGGGGCGCCTGCATCAGCACCATGCCCGCCTCTGTCAGACCAAAGACACCCGAGAGGTCATCCTGCACCCAAAGATCCATCGCCTGTCCATTGCCGGGATCCTTCAGGTTGCCCAGAAGGAACATCGAGCTTTGCACATGTCGGCGCAGCAGGCGCTCTATCTGCGGAATGTCAGCCGCGCGGGCCGCGCGCCAGACCATGTTACCAATCCCCGAGGCTTTGCTGCCACAGGGTCATTGCCGCCACCGCTGCGGTGTCCGCGCGCAGGATCCGCGGGCCAAGGCTAACCACATGGGCCTGCTGCATCCCGTGCAGACGCTTGCGCTCAGCCTCAGAGAAACCGCCTTCGGGACCGATGAGGATGGCCCAAGACCCTGGCTGAGAGACTTCGCCCGGACGATAGGCCGGGCAGCGTCCGCCCGCCCCCGGACGGCCGCCACCCTCGACGCGATCCAGAAACAGCCTCTGCCCCACCTCGGCCTCGTCGCAGAACATCAACTGACGCTCCTGCGGCCAGTGATCCAGCAGGCGCGAGAGTTTCTGCAGGTCGGTCACCTCGGGAACGAAGGTACCACCGCATTGCTCGGCAGCCTCCACCGCGTGGGCCTGCAGCCGGTCCTGACGGATGCGCTCGGAGTTGGTGAATTCGGTCTGCACCGGCATGATCCGCGCCGCGCCCATCTCGGCGGCTTTTTCGACGATAAAATCGGTGCGCGCCTTTTTGATCGGGGCAAAAATCAGCCACAGGTCTGGCGGCATCTGCAAGGGGCGCGTCTGCTCAAGACAGCTCAAAACCCCGCCGCGTTTGCCCGCTTCGGCCACCTCGGCCAGCCATTCTCCATCGCGCCCGTTGAACAGGGCCACCTTGGCGCCGACAGCCTGCCGCATCACCCCAAAGAGGTAATGCGCCTGATCCCGGTCCAAAGGAATGGTTTGCCCTGCCCCCAAGGGGTGCTCTACATACAGTCTGATCTTCGCACTCATGAGGTCCTACATATGCAAGGGCAATCGCCAACACCAGATGGTCAGGTCGCAGATGCGGTCAAGGGGAATTGGGTGGACACCCACGCGCCCGCCTGGTCGCGCCCCTATCTGCGGCTGAGCCGCGCAGACCGCCCGATCGGCACATGGCTGTTGCTGATCCCCTGCTGGTGGGGTCTGGCGCTGGCCATCCTCTGGGATGACACCCCGGTCTGGCAGGACGCCTGGATCTTTGTCGCCTGTGGGCTTGGGGCCTGGCTGATGCGCGGCGCGGGCTGCACCTGGAACGACATCACCGACCGCAACTTTGACGGCGCGGTCGAGCGCACCCGGTCGCGCCCGATCCCCTCGGGTCAAGTCTCGGTGCGGGGCGCGGTGACTTGGATGTGCGCGCAGGCGCTTGTGGCCTTTGGCATCCTGATGACCTTCAACTGGGCTGCCATCGGCATGGGCGTGCTGGCGCTGTTGCCGGTTGCCGTCTACCCCTTTGCCAAACGCTTCACCTGGTGGCCGCAGATCTTCCTTGGGCTGGCCTTCAACTGGGGGGCGATGCTGGCCTGGGTGGCGCATACCGGATCGCTGGCCTGGCCGCCGGTCATCCTCTATCTGGCGGGGATTGCCTGGACGCTGTTTTATGACACCATCTATGCGCATCAGGACACCGAGGACGACGCGCTGATCGGCGTCAAATCCACCGCCCGCCTGTTTGGCGACAACAGCCCCAGCTGGCTACGCCGCTTCATCGTGGCAACCGTGGGCCTGATGGCCCTTGCCGTGGTGCTGGCCGCACATGTCGATGCCAACCTGCTGACCCTGCTGATTGCGCTTGCCGGTCCCTGGGCTATGGGCTGGCACATGACCTGGCAATTGCGCGTATTTGATCCCGAAAACAACCCCCGCCTGTTGAAGCTGTTCCGGCTCAACCGCGATACCGGCTTGATTCCGCTGATCTTCTTTGCCGTGGCCACTTTCGTGTGATTGAACAGGCCGCCGCTGGCCTGTATGACAGAGCCCAACCGTATCTGGGAATGCTGTTGCAATGCGCCTGTCTTCGTTTCTGATCCCGACTTTGTCCTTCGCTGCGGCGGCAGGGCTGAGCCTGATCGCAGCGGGGTTTGCCGTCACAGCCGTCGAGCGTGGCAGCGAACGCGAAGTGCGCCGGTCTCTGGATGTTGCGGGCCTGCACTGGGCCGAGGTCACCGCCGACGGGCTGCGGGTCACCCTGCAGGGCACCGCCCCGGACGAGGCCACCCGGTTTGCAGCGATTTCTCTGGCAGGCAGCATTGTCGATGCGGCGCGGGTGATCGACGATATCACGGTGCCGCCCTCGGACGGATTGGCGCCGCCGCGGTTTTCGGCGGAAATCCTGCGCAATGATCGGGGGATTTCAATCAGCGGGTTGATCCCGCTGTCCGCCTCGCGCGAGACGCTGGTCGGTCAGCTGGACCGGATCGCCGAAGACAACAACAAGAAGGTCGCCGACCTTCTGGAAACCGCCGATTACCCGACCCCCGATGGCTGGGACCCGGCGTTGAAATTTGCCGTCGCGGCGCTGGAGCTGCTGCCGCGCTCCAAGATCTCGGTCGAGGCAGGCGCGGTTTCGGTAACCGCAATCGCCGACAGCGCCGAAGAACGCGACAGTTTTGAACGCCAGCTGAGCAGGATGGCACCGCCGCAGATCCGTCTCAGCCTTGATATTGCGGCACCGCGCCCGGTGATCACGCCCTTTACCCTGCGGTTCCTGATTTCCGAAAGCGGTGCCCGGTTCGATGCCTGCTCAGCCGAGGACGAGGAAAGCCGCGCCCGCATCCTGTCCGCCGCCCGCGCTGCCGGACTGGAGGGAGAGGCCGACTGCGTGATTGGCATGGGGGTTCCCTCCCCCACATGGGCCGATGCCGCCGAACTCAGCATTCAGAGCCTTGCGGAATTGGGTCAGGGATCGGTCACCATCGCCAACGCCGATATCACCCTTGTCGCCGCCGAAGGCACGCCGGAGGCCCAGTTCGACACGGTGGTTGGAGAGCTGGAAACCGCGCTGCCGCAAGTCTTTGCTTTGCATGCGGTGCTGCCTATGCCGGAAACCGATGCCGCTGCTGGACCGCCCGAATTCACCGCCACGCTCAGCCCCGAAGGCCAGGTGCAGCTACGCGGGCGCATCACCGATGCCGCCACCCGAACCATCGCCGACAGCTATGCCAAGGCGCGGTTCGGCTCCGACAGCGTCTATACTGCGGCGCGGGTGGCCGAAGGCCTCCCTGCCGACTGGCCGGTGCGGGTGCTGGCCGGGCTTGAGGCGCTTTCCTATCTGGAGCGCGGTGCAGTCAGCGTCACGCCGGAGGATCTGACCCTGCGCGGCATGAGCTACCGCAAGGATGCCTCCTCCGAGATCGCCAAGTTCCTCTCCGCCAAACTGGGCGAGGCCGAAGACTATGAGCTCGACATCACCTATGAAGAGCCGCCCGCGCCCAAGGATCAACCGATGGCGCCGGAGCTGTGTCAGGCGGCGCTGACCAGCGTGCAGCTGGAGAATGGCAAGATCACCTTTGAGCCCGGCTCGGCCACGGTGGAGGCCGGCAGCAACGTGATCATCGACAAGATCGCCGCGATCCTTGAGAAATGCGGCCCGGTGCGGCTGGAAATTCAGGGCCACACCGACAGTCAGGGCCGTGAGGAGATGAACCAGAACCTCAGCCAGGCGCGGGCGCAATCGGTGCTCAACGAATTGCGGGCGCGGCGGATCCTGACCTCGACCTATATCGCGCGTGGATTTGGCGAAAGCAGCCCGATCGCCTCGAATGACACCGAGGAAGGCCGCGAAGCCAACCGCCGCATCGATTTCCGCCTGCTGCTGCCGACAACCGGCGAGAGCGAGGAAAGCACCCTCGACAGCGCCGCGGCGCCCGTGGAGGAGACAGCAGCAGAGGCCGAAAGCACTGAGGCTGATACGCAAACCGAAACCCAGGCTGACGATACGCAAGGTGACGACGCACAGGCGGCTGACACTGAGACCGGCGACACAGAACAGGAGACATCGGGCCAATGAACAGGACAGAGTTCATCCTCACCACCGCAATCATCCTGTTTGCCGCCTTCGCGATGGGCTGGTTCGCCAACTGGCTGGTGCACCGGTTCACCCGCGTCAAGCAAAGCGACGTGGCCGATCTGGACCGGATGAGCCAGGAATTGCACGAGGCCGAAGAGACCCGCGATCAGGCCATTACCTATCTGCAACAGCGCGAAGCGGAACTGACCAACCAGCTGACCCAGACCGAAGCCGAGCTGAGCGCGGCCATGGAAGGTCTGCGCGATGCCCGCCGCGAGGCAGAAGAGCTGCGCGCGCAGCTGAACCACTGATCCAAAATAGACCACCCCGACCATCCTGCCCGGGAAGAGGATCGGGCGGAACGGCCGGGGCGGCGGTTTCTGCGGCCCATGTTCCAATGCACATGGGCCGATTGATGGCTTACCAGGAATTATAGCCGAGGTATTTGCCGGACATCTCGATCTTGACCCGGTCGCCCTTTTCATGGGGCACGCGGATCACCTGCATGTCGAAATCGATGGCTGACATGATGCCGGTGCCGAATTTCTCTTCGATCAGCGCCTTGATGGTCGGGCCGTAGACGCCGACGATTTCGTACAGTCGATAGATGCAGGGATCGGTGGGGATGGCTTGTTCCCAAACCTTGGTCGGCGGCTCTTCCAGAACCGAGACCGCCTCTTGCGGCAGGGCAAGGGCCGTCACCAGCGCTTCGGCCTTGTCCTTGGGAAAGCCATTCATGCCCATGCAGGCCGAATGGGTCCAGACCGGCGACATGCCGATCTTTTCGGCGATGCCTTCCCAGGTCATCCCGGCCTGTTTCTTGGCCGAGAGGATCATCATGGTCACGTCTTCTTTGCTCATCATCGTGGGCACCTCAAAAGTATCTTTCATCTGTTGTCCTCCTGATTTGTCTTCAGTCGGCCGCGCCGACCTGTCAGTCGTTGACCGCCTGTAGGTGGCGGGCCGGTTCCGGTTCTGGTGCGGCTTCGGTGGTGGGTTCTGCCGCAGTTTTGTCGATCCGCACGGTTTCGGGCCGCTGATCGGGATCGTCGCTTTTCTGTCCGGCCAGTTCTTTCGACCTCTGGCCAAGGAACTGCACCAGATGGTTGCGGATGGCGTAGTAGTTGGGATGTTCGACGATCTCGGTACGGCTGCGCGGACGCGGGATGGTGATCTCCACCGACTCCGCCACGCGGGCAAAAGGACCGTTGGTCATGAGCAGGATGCGGTCAGCCAGCAAGATCGCCTCGTCGATGTCATGGGTGATCATGAATACCGTCTGCTCGGTCCCGCCCCAGATCTTCAGGAGTTCGTCCTGAATGGTGCCCCGGGTCAGCGCATCCAACGCGCCAAAGGGTTCATCCAGCAGCAGAAGCTTGGGATGGTTGGCAAAGGCCCGCGCGATGGAGACCCGCTGACGCATACCACCCGACAGCTGGCTCGGCTTGCGCTGAACCACATCGCCTTCAAGCCCGACCATGGCCAGATATTCCCGGGCGTGTTCTTCGACCTTGGCCTTGGACCAGTCGGGATAGCGCGCCTTCACACCAAAGGTGACGTTCTTCAGGGTCGAAAGCCAGGGCAGCAGCGAATAGTTCTGGAACACCACCCCGCGGTCCAGCGACGGGCCGGAGACCTCGGTGCCATCCATCTTGACCACGCCCGAAGTCGGCTCGGCTAGCCCGGCAAGGATGTTCATGATCGTCGACTTGCCGCAGCCAGAGTGGCCAAGGATGCAGACGAACTCTCCCTTTTCGATGCCAAAGGTGGCGTTTTCGAAAACGGTCAGGGTGCCCCCCTGACCGTCGGGGAATTTCTGCGTCAGACGCTCGATACTGAGAAAGGGTTTAGGCATTGGAATGCTCCTATTCGGCGTAGGCGACGGCGCGCTGCAGGACACCAAAGGCGGCATCCAGCATCATGCCAACAACGCCAATCATGAGGATCGAGAAGATGACGGAGGTCAGGTCGAGGTTGTTCCACTCGTTCCAGACGTAGTAGCCAATGCCGGTTCCCCCCACGAGCATCTCTGCCGCAACGATCACCAGCCAGGCGATGCCGATGGAGATCCGCATACCGGTGATGATGGTCGGCGCCGCCGCAGGCAGGATCACCGTAAAGGCGGTGCGCAAAGCGCCGAGTTCATGCGTGCGGGCCACGTTGACCCAGTCCTCGCGCACCCCGGCAACGCCAAAGGCGGTGTTGAGCAGCATCGGCCAGATCGAACAGATGAAGATCACGAAGATCGCCGAGGCCTCGCTGTCCTGAATGATGAACAGCGCAAGCGGCATCCAGGCCAGCGGTGAGATCGGGCGCAGCACCTGAATGAAGGGGTTGAAGGCCTTATAGGCGACCTGGCTCATCCCGATGAGGAAACCCAGCGGGATCGCGATCAGCGCCGCCATCAAATAGCCGGTCAGCACCCGGTAGATGGAATAGCCGATCTGGATGCCGATGCCCTTGTCGTTGGGGCCTGCATCATAAAAAGGGTTCGATAGCTGTTCCCAGGCCTTGGCGATCACCTGGCTTGGCGGGGGCACCCCGGCCTTGGGGGCACCGCCGCCGGTCAGCCGCTCGTATTCCGTCAGCTCGGAGGCCGCCTTCTGGGCGGGAATGGCGGCCTCCCAAATCAGGAGGCCCACCACCAGCATCACCACGGACAGGATCACCGCACGCTGATTGACTGAAAGGTTATCCAGCATGGATCACCCCTTTCCGATCGCAAAGCTGGACACGTATTCTTCGGGCTTGGCCGGATCGAAGGTCTTGCCCATGATGGTGTGCGATTTGTAGGTGACGTCGGGCGCCTCGTAGCCGAGATCGTTCATCACCTTCTTGGCGTCGGCGGCCAGATAGACCTGCTCAGCCACCGTTTTGTAATCGACGTCGCCTTCGATATAGCCCCAGCGTTTCATCTGGGTCAGGATCCAGACCCCCATGGAATGCCAGGGGAAGGGGTCGAAATCGATCCGGTCGGGCACGCGCTGAACCTCGCCCAGACCATCGGCATAGGTGCCGGTCAGCACCTGTTCGATCACCGGAACCGGCTGGTTCAGGTAGTTGGTCGGTGCGATGGCCTCGGAGATTTCCTTGCGGTTTTCCGGGTTTGACGCGTATTGCGTGGCGTCGATGATCGATTTCAGCAGGGCGCCGTATGTGTTCGGCAATTCGGTCGCAAAGGACAGCGGCGCGGCAAAGGCACAGCAAGGGTGACCTTCCCAGATGTCCTTGGTCAGCATGTGGATATAGCCGATGCCTTCCCAGACGGCGCGTTGGTTGAACGGGTCGGGCGACAGGTAACCATCAAGGTTGCCAGCGCGCAGGTTGGCGACCATCTCCGGCGGCGGCACTACGCGGATCTGGATATCGACATCCGGGTCCAGCCCGTGTTCGGCCACGTAATACCGCAGCAGGAAGTTATGCATCGAATATTCGAACGGCACGCCGAAGGTGAAGCCTTTCCACTGCTTCGGATCGCGCTTGTCCAGATGTTCGTTCGACAGGACGATAGCCTGGCCGTTGATATTCTCGACCGCGGGCATGATGTAGGGTTCTGCGATGGATCCGGCGCCTAGCGTCATCGCCAGCGGCATCGGTGTCAGCATGTGGCTGGCGTCATATTCCCCCGACAGTGACTTGTCGCGGGCCACGGCCCAGCCGGCCGTCTTGATGACCTGCGCATTGAGGCCGTAACGTTCGTAGAACCCCATCGGCTGCGCCATGATGATCGGGGTGGCGCAGGTGATCGGCACAAAGCCGATGTTGAGATCGGATTTCTCCGGCGGACCCAGCTCGTCAAGGATCGCCGCCTTGGCCTGCTCCATCGGAAAGACCGAGGCCAGCGCCGCAGCCACCGTGCTGCCGCCCAGCATGCCCATGAAAGAGCGGCGACCGATGTCATTGTGCCCGAAGACCGAGCGCACGATGGCGCTTTCGACGGCGCGTTCCATCATGTCGTCAGAGGACATATGCTGTGGCTCGGTGTGGCCCTTGTCATGGCCGTGTCCGGACAGGCATCCATCGCAACCGCAATCGGCGCCGTGTCGCAGATCGGTCTTATCCGAGAACGGATTTCCAAGGCTCTTTGTCGTCATGGGTGTCCCCTTTCAGTCAATGTTTCGTAAACTCTGACAGTCGACACGGGACAAAAAAAGCAGCCGCCCAACATTTGTGCAGCAAACAAAAAACATAAAAATCAGCATCTTATGTGAAAATCGGACCACACAAAATTACGACATATCGTAAATTATGAAATTTCGTTTAAACCGCTCTGCGGCAGCGATTAACCTTTCCCCATGTCACTCGATCTTCTCAACGCCGATTCCCTTTTGCAGTCGATTCCCGAGGCCATGCTTGTCCTCGACACCACGGAAGACCGGGTGGTTGACTGGAACCAATCCGCTGCCCGGCTCCTCGGAAACGGGCACGAAGGCAGCGCGCCCCTGCCCTTCTCACACTACCTGGGCAAGGACATGCCCCGGTTTGTGGTGTTCCTCGAGGAGGTGGACCATCGCGGCGCAAGCTGGACCCGCGATGTTACCCTGCGGGCCGGGGATGGCAGCGCGCTGAACTGCGAACTCCGGGCGCAGCCGGTACCGGGACAGGACGGCTGGATCATCCTGGCGCTGACCGATCTGCGTGCCCTTGATCAGCGCGCCGAAACCGCCGCCCTGGCGGAAACCTTTCGTGCCGGCCTCGTGAACTGGAAACGCACCGAAGGTTTCTTTGCCGAGCTGGAACGCCAGAACCAGCTGATCCTCAACGCTGCAGGCGAAGGCATCTACGGTGTCAACGCCGAGGGCAAGACCACATTCGTCAACCGCGCCGCGCGTGAGATGCTGGGCTGGACCTCCGAAGATCTGCTGGGCAAGGACATCCACTCGATGATCCACCATCATCACCTCAACGGCGAACACTACCCGTCACAGCAATGCCCGATCTACCGTTCCTTCCGCTTCGAACAGGTCCACCGGATCGAGGACGAAGTGTTCTGGCGCAAGGATGGCAAGCCGATCCGGGTCGAATATGTCTCGACCCCGATCTACGATCAGAAGGTGCTGGTTGGGGCGGTGGTGATCTTCCGCGACATCACCGAGCGCAAGGAAAGCGAACGCAAGCTGCGCGAGGCGATGGAAGAGGTCGCGGCCCTACGTGACCGGCTGGAACAGGAAAACGCCTATCTGCAAGAGGCAATCACATCAGAGCGCGCCCATCACGACATCATCGGATCCTCGCCCGCCATCCGGCAGATCGTGGCCCGCATCGATCTGGTGGCCAAGACAACGGCGACTGTCCTGATCAGCGGCGAAACCGGCACCGGGAAATCGCTGGTCGCCACCGAAATCCACAAGACCAGCCCCCGCGCCCGGCGCCCGCTGATCCATTTCAAATGCAGTTCGGTCGCCCCCGAGGAGGTCGAGGCCGAACTTTTCGGCCAGATGCGCGGCGCCCCGAATGGCGCCATGCGCGACAAGCCCGGCAAACTGGAACTGGCCCACGGCGGCACCCTGTTCATCGACGATGTCGAGGAACTGCCGGTCGAAATTCAGGGCAAACTGCTGCACGCCCTGCAAAGCGGATCCGTCACCCGGCTGGGCGATACCCGGGAAAAGCCGCTCGATATCCGGGTGATCGCAGCGACCTCGCTGGCTGAGGAGACAGTGCGCCGCACCGGGCGCATCCGCGAGGATCTGTTTCTGTTCCTCAACGTCTTTCCCATCAACTGCCTGCCACTGCGCGACCGCCGCGAAGACATTCCGCTGCTGGCCGCACACCTTCTGAAGATCGCCTGCCGCAGGCTGAACCGGCCGGTGCCGGTGATCACCGAACGGGTGATGCAGCAGATGCAGGCCTATGACTGGCCCGGCAACGTACGCGAATTGCACAATGCGATGGAGCGCGCCGCCATCGTCTCGCAGGATCGCAAGCTGGTCATCGAACTCTCCGGCACGACCCAAGACGCCCCTGCGCCCGGCACCAGGTTCCATACCGAGGCCAGAATGCAGGAGATGATCCGGGACAATATCATCGCCGCCCTGCGCGAAGCGGGTGGGCGCGTCTCCGGCCCGACCGGCGCCGCCGCCCTATTGCAGATTAAACCGACGACGCTCTATTCGCGGATCAAGTCCTTTGACATCACGCCGCTGGACTGGGCCTGAAGATCAGACAACCGCCACGGCCTTTGGAACCTTGGCGGTCTGGCCCGCCGCCGTTTGCGATTGCACTGTGGGCACCCCGCCCTCTGGCCAGGTGACCAGCAGGATCGCGCAGCCGGTGATGTGGCAGGCCGCGATGACATCCGCCAAAGAGCCCACCGTGGCAGCAAAATGCCGCTCCCCGGGTTTGGAGACCTCCACTGCGATATCAACGGGGCTGTCCGCAGGCAGGCCTTTCTGCATCAACTGATCCGCGAGCCGCCGCGCCTGACGCACCGACATGTAAAAGGCCGTCGTCGTGCCCGGCCCCGACAGGCGGGTGCAATCGGGAAAGGGATCGCTGGCACAGCCGGTGCCCGTGGTCAGCACCAGCGCATTGGCAACACCGCGACTGGTCAGGCTGCGCCCCAGCGCCGCCCCAGCGGCTGAGGCTGCAGTGATGCCAGGCACCAGCTCAACCGGGATGCCCGCCTCATCGGCGGCCTCCATCTCTTCGCTGGCGCGGCCAAAGATGCCGGGATCGCCGGATTTCAGCCGCACAACGCGGCGTCCTTTCAGAGCTTCGGTTACGATCACGCGGTTGATCTTCTCCTGCGGCCAGCTGTGCGCCCCGACATGTTTTCCGACAAAGACCATTTCAGTACCGGGCCGGGCAAGCTCCAGCACTTCAGGATCGACCAGCCGGTCGTAGAAAATCACGTCGGCCTGCTGCAGGCGTTTGACGGCGCGCAGGGTCAAAAGGTCCGCCGCCCCCGGCCCTGCCCCGACCAAGGCGATATAACCTTTTGCCTGCCGCTCCTTCGGCGTGGAAGGGGCACTAAGCTGGGGTGTCATCCGGTCCAGCGTGCGGCCCACCCGCGCCAGGATGAGGGAGGCAGGCCCTGAAGCGAGAGCAAGTGTTTGCGCCGGGCCAAACAGGGGGATGTGAAACAGCCGTTGCAGCAATGTCATGGGATGTCCTTTCAGGCTGTCAGGGGAAGGGCCGTCGGCACAGGGCTGCCGTCGGGAAAATGCAAAGGGCTCTCCGCACAGCCCATCGTGCCCATCGCCAGCCGCGCGGTGCCAAGGATGACTTCACTCTCAAATCGCGGCAGTGCGGCAGGGCTGATCGCCACCTTCAGCGAATTGATATGGCCTGCGCTGTCCGCCAGGCGCCGGGTTTCCTGTAGGCGCGGTGCCTCGGTGTCCTGCCAAAGCGCGCCATCCCGCAATCCGAAGGCTTCAATCGCCTTTGCCGGGTGACGTTCGAATTCGCCGCCGCCCCCCTTGATCACGGTCAGGGATCGCCAGCCAAGGCGCTGGGCGGCATCGGCCTGCAACAATCGATAGGAGGGGTGAAAGACGCCCTGAACACTGGCCGCCGCGCCAGCCGGGTTCAGCATCCGGCACACCGTGTTGACGCAAGAACGCAGGCCAAGCACCGCACGCAGGGACAAGAGCTGCATCAGGGGCGGGCAAAGATCTTCCAGCGGCATATAAACGATATTCCCCGCGTTCAGCGCGGCTTCGGCCTCGGCGGGGGTATGGGCAATCGGGATGGCAAGGGTGTCAAGACCGTTTCGCACGGTGGGATCGGATCCGTTCCAGCCATGCAGCATCACCCGCTTGCCGCTTTGGGCCACCATCAGCGCCGAGACAAGGAACCAGGGCAGCCCACGCGTGCGCCCTGCCGCATAGGACGGCCAGTCGAGGTCGACCTGCGGCAGCGCCGGGACTTGTTCTTGTGCGGCAGCCGCGAAACCGGCGATCTCTTCCGCCGTTTCGCCCTTCATGCGCAAGAGCATCAACAGCGCGCCAATGGCCTCGGGCGCGGCGTCCTTGCCCAGCATCAGGGTCATGGCGTCCCGCGCTTCGTCTTGGGTCAAAGAGCGGGAGCGTCCAGGGCCACGGCCCAGGGTGGCGACATGATCGGCCAGGCTCATTCCGCCGCCTCCCGCTGATGGGTGCTGGCCAGGATTGCGGCCAGTTCCGGACGGCAGGAACCGCAGTTCGTACCCGCCTCCAGTGCGTCACCGATCGCTTCCACCGTCATCAGGTGCTGGGTTTCGATGGCGCTGATGATGGTGTTGATCCCAATCCCGAAGCAGGAGCAGATCACCGGGCCAGGATCGGGCACATCCGCCGGGGGGCGCCCGGTCAGAACCTCTGTGCCTGCCGCATCCGGGAGCGTGGCAAGATAATCCCGCACCACCGCCACCGGTTCCCGGTCGACAAACAGGGCCGCAAGCAGGCGCCCCTTGTCGAACAGGGCGATCCGGGCTGTTCCCCGTGCGGGGTCCAGAATGGTGGCGGCTTCGGCGCCGGGCAGATCGAACAGGCGGCGGGCTTCCTCTTCCCAATCGGGCGCAGGCGCGTATCCGGCCATCTCGGCGCGATAGCCGCCACGAGTGGGGGCCAGCGCCCAATAGTCGGCGTTTGGCGCCATGGGCCGGGTCGAGACGGCAAAACCATACCAGGCGGCCTCCATCTTCTGGACGGCAACGACGCTGGCCTTGCTTTCGGGCTGGCCTGACACTGGATCGGTTTCGGCTGCGACCAGATCGTCGATCCTGCCAGAGGGCGCGGTTTCCCCGGTCCAGTGGATCGGGGCAAAGACCTGCCCGGGTTGCACCGCGTCACTGATCCGGGCGCGCAGGATGGCGTTGCCCTTGGGGCTGCGCACCTCCACAAGATCCGCAGGAACGATACCCATGGTGGCGGCGTCTTCCGGGTGCAATTCAAGGAAGGGTTCAGGCATATAAGCGCCAAGCCGCGGTGAAAGCCCTGTACGCGTCATCGTGTGCCACTGGTCGCGAAGTCGCCCGGTGTTCAGCCGGAAAGGGTATTTCGGCCCCGTCCTGGCTGCGGGCGGGCGATAGCGCAGCGGCAGCAGCCGGGCCTTTTTGTCGCCATGGTAGAAATTACCATCGGCAAAGAACCGGCCACCGCTGCGATCTGCGATGACAGGCCAGCGGGTAGGGGCAAGGGTGTCATAGGCCGATGCCTCCAACCCGGAGAGGCCGGAGATGTCGAAATCACGTCCGAACTGACCCGCGACCCCGGAGAGGGCGGCATATTCACGGAAGATCTCAACCGGGCTTTCATAGTCAAAGGCCGCGTGCCAGCCCATGCGTTTGCCAACTTCGCAGAGGATCTGCCAGTCGGGGCGGGCCGCACCGGGTGCGGGCAGGGCCGCGCGCTGGCGGCTGATGGTGCGATCGGAATTGGTAACGGTGCCGTCCTTTTCGCCCCAGGCGCTGGCGGGCAGCAGCACCCGTGCCAGGCGCGCGGTATCGCTGTGCTCGGTGATGTCGCTGACCACGGTGAAAGGGCAGGCCTTGATCGCCGCGCGCACGGCGGCGGAGTCGGGCATCGACACCGCGGGGTTGGTGTGAATGACCCAAAGCGCCTTGATCCGCCCATCGGCAACAGCGCGGAACATGTCCACCGCCTTCAGGCCTGGCGCCTCCGGCATTTGGGGGGCCTGCCAGAAATCGCGCACCGCCTGCCGGTGATCGGCGTTTTCCAGATCCAGATGGCAGGCCAGCATGTTCGCCAGCCCGCCGACCTCGCGCCCGCCCATGGCATTGGGCTGGCCGGTCACCGACAAGGGCCCCATGCCGGGATTGCCGATGCGCCCGGTCGCTAGGTGGCAGTTCAGAATGGCGTTGACCTTGTCGCTACCGCTGGTCGATTGGTTGACCCCCTGGCTGTAGATGGTGACGGTCTTTTCTGTGCCGATCCACATGTCGCAGAAGGCGCGGACCTCGTCCTCTGTCAGCCCGGTCGGGGACAGGGTCTCAAGCTGGGCTGCTTCGAGCGCAGCTTCGAACCCATTGGTGTGTTGCAGGAAATCGGGATCCATCGCGCCGCGCGCGTCGATCTCCCTTAGAAGGTAGTTGAACAGGGCCACGTCCGACCCCGGCTGCAAGGCCAGATGCAGATCAGCGCCGTCGCAGCTGGCGGTGCGGCGCGGGTCCACCACCACAATCTTGGTGCCGCGTGATTTGCGGGCCGCAAGAAGGCGCTGGTAGAGCACCGGATGGCACCAGGCGAGGTTCGATCCCACCAGCACCACCAGATCAGCCTCGTCCAGATCCTCGTAGGTGCCGGGCACGGTATCACTGCCAAAGGCACGTTTGTGCCCCGCCACGCTGGAGGCCATGCAGAGCCGTGAATTGGTGTCGATATTGGCCGAGCCGATGAAGCCTTTCATCAGCTTGTTGGCGACGTAGTAGTCTTCGGTCAGCAGCTGGCCCGAAACATAGAAGGCAACGCTGTCCGGCCCGTGATCGCGGATCGTCTGGGAAAACCGATCCGCAACCAGATCGAGCGCCGTGTCCCAATCGCTGTCCTGCCCGTCTATCTTTGGAGCAAGCAGACGATGCTCCAGCCCCAGGGTTTCCCCCAAGGCTGAGCCTTTTGAACAGAGCCGCCCGAAGTTGGCCGGATGATCCGGGTCGCCGCGCACGGAAAGCGCGCCGTTCTTGTCCTCAGACAACAGAACCCCGCAGCCCACCCCGCAATAGGGGCAGGTGGAGCGGATCCCGCCGGGCGCGCTCATGCGGCGCTCCGCCGGGCAAGGGCACTGGCATCAATCAGAATGCGCGCCCCTTCAAGACGCAAGGGGTAGGTCTCGATCCGCCCGTCATCAGCGCCCTGCGCCTCTCCTGTATTGAGGTCAAAGACCCAGTTGTGCAGCGGGCAGGTCACCGATTGCCCATGCACGATGCCTTCGGACAAGGGGCCGCCCTTGTGCGGGCAGCTGTTGGAGGCGGCAAAGACCTCTGCCTCGCCTGTGCGAAAAACCGCGATACAGCCCATCGGAGTTTTCAAAAGCCGTGCCCCGCGCAGGGGCACCTCGTCAATATGTCCGATATCGATCCAGCTCATTCCGCGGCCTCCAGGGTGAGATCGGCAAGGGGGGCATAAGAGGCGGATTTCTCCTCCACTTCCTTGGCCCAGGGATCCTTGCGGTAGATGGTTTGTGACAATTCAAACGCGTCGATCAGGCGCTGGCGTTCTTCCAGATCGTCCACGACGCGGGCCTTCACCCAATCAAGGCCGACCT
The DNA here is from genome assembly GCF_041008785.1 of Pseudophaeobacter sp. 1A16562. Taxonomy (NCBI): domain Bacteria; kingdom Pseudomonadati; phylum Pseudomonadota; class Alphaproteobacteria; order Rhodobacterales; family Roseobacteraceae; genus Pseudophaeobacter; species Pseudophaeobacter sp. 1A16562. The sequence continues at coordinate 433,631 of NZ_JAXGFT010000001.1, forward strand.
TGGCGACCCATTTGTAGGGCCGGTCGAGGTATTTGGCGTTCTCGCGGTAAAGCTGCATGAAGGCGGTGGCGAGGTCGAGCGCCTCTTCCTCGGTTGCCACATCGGCCAGACGTTCGGTTTCCTTCACATCCATGCCAGCCGCGCCTGCGACACCGATCTGGTAACCGCTGTCGACGCAGACAACGCCGATGTCCTTGCAGGTGGCTTCGGCGCAATTGCGCGGACAGCCCGAGACGGCCAGCTTCACCTTATGCGGAGACCATGAACCCCACAGGCGTTTTTCCAGCTTGATGCCAAGGCCGGTGCTGTCCTGCGTGCCAAAGCGGCAATGATCCTTGCCGACGCAGGTCTTCACCGTGCGCAGCCCCTTGGCGTAGGCGTGGCCCGAGACCATGCCCGCCTTGTTGAGATCGGCCCAGATATGCGGCAGATCCTCGCCCTTGACGCCAAGGAGGTCGATCCGCTGGCCGCCGGTCACATGCACGGTGGGCACGTTGTATTTCTCGGCGGCATCGGCGATGGCGCGCAGCTCGGCCGGGGTAGTCATCCCCCCCCACATGCGCGGCACCACGGAAAAGGTGCCGTCCTTCTGGATGTTGGCGTGCTTGCGTTCGTTGACGAAACGGCTTTGCGGATCGTCCTGATATTCCACCGGCCAGTCGGCAAGCAGGTAGAAGTTCACCGCCGGGCGGCAGACATGGCAGCCATTGGGGGTTTTCCAGCCCAGCTCCTGCCAGACCGCAGCCTGAGATTTCAGCTCTTGTGATTTGATCAGGCGGCGCACGTCTTCGTGCGTCAGATCACAGCAACTACAGATGGGCTGCGCTGTGGGCGCGGCGTAGTCGTCCCCAAGGGTGACGGCCAGCACCTGTTCCACCAGTCCCGTGCAGGTCCCGCAGGAGGCAGACGCCTTGGTGCAGGCCCGCAATGCACCGAGATCGGTGGCGCCATCGTGGATCGCCGAGACGATATCGCCCTTGCATACGCCGTTGCAGCCGCAGATTTCCGCATCATCCGGCAAGGCTGCAACGGCTGACAAAGGGTCCGCAGAGACGCCCCCCTGATAGGCCGGGCCAAAGATCAGCGTATCGCGCATCTCGGCGATATCGCTGCCATCCTTGATCTGACTGTAGAACCAGGCGCCATCGGCGGTATCGCCGTACATCACAGCGCCGATCAGTCGATTGCCTTCCAGCACCAGCCGTTTATAGACGCCGCGCGCGGGATCGCGGAAAACGATATCCTCGCGCCCTTCGCCATCGGCAAAATCCCCGGCGCTGAACAGATCGCAACCGGTGACCTTCAGCTTGGTCGAGACCTCCTTGTTCACGAAACGCGCCTCTTGTCCCAAAAGGGTCTGCGCCAGCACCTTGGCCTGATCGTAAAGCGGCGCCACAAGACCAAAGAGCGCACCATCGTGTTCAACGCATTCACCAAGGGCAAGGATATCGGGATCCGAGGTCACCATGTGGTCGTCCACCACGACGCCCCGGTTGCAGGTGAGGCCCGTTGCCTCTGCCAGCGCCATATTGGGGCGGATGCCCACCGCCATCACCAACAGATCGCAGGGCAGTTCGGTGCCATCCTCCAGTCGCAGGGCCTTCACATGGCCGGTGCCGTCATCCAGGATCTCCTTGGAGTTCGCCTGGCAAAGGACCTTGATCCCCTTCTCAAGCAGCGATTTCCGCAAGAGATATCCGGCCGCCTCATCCAGCTGGCGCTCCATCAGGTGACCCATGATATGGACGACGGTCACATCAACGCCACGCGCGGCCATGCCTGCTGCCGCCTCCAGCCCTAACAGGCCACCACCGATCACGACCGCCTTTGTGCCAGGGGTGTCGCCAAGGGCCATCATCGCCTCGGTGTCTTCCAGATCGCGGTAGGGGATCACGCCCACCAGATCATGGCCGGGCAGGGGGATCATGAAGGGGTTGGACCCTGTGGCGATCACCAGCTTGTCGTAAGAGACATCGCCCTTTTCGCCGCGCACGACTTTCTGCGCGGGATCGATGGCGAGGACCTTTTCACCAAACCGGCAGGTGATGCCATTCTCGGCGTACCAGTCTTCGTCATGGGTGACGATCTCGGCGTAGGTCTTTTCGCCGGACAGCACCGGCGACAGCATCAGCCGGTTGTAGTTGCCGCGGGGCTCGGCGTTGAACAGGGTAATGTCATAGGCCTTTGGATCCGCGTTCAGAAGATGCTCCAGCATCCGTCCCGAGGCCATGCCTGCCCCGATAACAACAAGATTCTGCTTCATGGTCCTCACTCCGCAGCGACGGCGCTCAGCGCCGGTTTTTTCGGTTTCGCGCCATGCTCGTATTCCTCAAGGAAATCGAGCACCTCTTGCCGGTAGGTGTAGTAATCCGGGTGTTCGAGCAGCGCCTTGCGGGTGCGTGGGCGCGGCAGGTCGACCTCAGTGATCTTGCCGATGGTGGCCTGCGGACCGTTGGTCATCATCACCACCCGGTCAGCCAAAAGGATCGCCTCGTCCACATCGTGGGTGACGCAGATGGCAGTGACCTTGGTGCGAGACCAGACCTCCATCAGCACCTCTTGCAGTTCCCAGCGAGTCAGGCTGTCGAGCATCCCGAAGGGTTCATCCAGCAGCAGCAATTTCGGCGACAGGGCAAAGGCGCGCGCAATGCCCACCCGTTGCTGCATCCCGTTGGACATGTCGCTGGCCGGGCGGTCCATCGCATCGGCCAGGCCGACGCGCTCCAGATAGTATTCCACCACGTCCTGGCGTTCGGCGCGGCTGGCTTTGGGGTAGACCTTGTCGACACCGATGGCGCAGTTTTCCCGCGCGGTCAGCCAAGGAAACAGGTTCGGCGACTGGAACACCACGGCGCGTTCGGGATCGGCGCCCTCCACATGGCGGCGGTCCAGCTTGATCGCCCCCTTGGAGATCGGGTTCAGACCCGCCGCCATGGTCAGGACAGTGGATTTGCCGCAGCCCGAGTGGCCGATCAGCGAGATGAACTCGCCCTTGTTGATCTTGAGGTTGAAATCCTCGACCACGGTGAGCGGCCCCTTCGGCGTGGGGTAGATCTTGTGCAGTTGCGAGAATTCGAGGAAGCGTTCCTCGATCGCGCTTTCCTGGGCCTTGGCCACCGCAGACGGCAGGCCATGAATCGGGGTGACATCCGGCAACAGGCGGGTGCCTTCGACCTTGGATTCGATGCCAACCTCCATCAGGTAGGAGGTGACCTGGCTGCGCAGGGATTTGAACCCCTCGTGGTGGTTCATCTCGACCCGGTCGCGCGGGCGGGGGATGGTGACACGGAATTCCTCGCCCAGGGTGCCATCGGGATTGAGCGCAATGATGCGGTCGGCCAGAAGGATCGCCTCATCCACGTCATTGGTGATCAGGACGCAGGTCTTCTTGTCCGCCTCCCAGATCGCCTCGATCTCATCCGCGAGGTTGGCGCGGGTCAGCGCATCAAGCGCCGAAAGCGGCTCGTCCAGAAGCAAAACCTCGGGCGACATGGCCAGGGCGCGGGCAACATTGACCCGCTGGCGCATGCCCCCCGACAGTTCCGCGGGGCGGCGGCTGGCGGCATGGGACAGGCCAACCATCTGGATGTAATGGGCGACCTTGGCGTCCTTTTCCGCCTTGGGCATCTTTGGATAGACCGTATCGACGGCAAGGCGCACATTGCCTGCCACGGTCAGCCAAGGCATCAGCGAATAGCTTTGAAAGATCACGCCGCGTTCCGGGCCGGGGCCGTCGATCTTCTGGCCGCGAAAGCTGACGGTGCCTTTGGTCGGGCTGTCGAGCCCCGCCATCAGGTTGATCAGCGTCGTCTTGCCAGTGCCGGAAAAGCCAAGCAGCACGAGGAATTCGCCTTCCTCCACCTCAAGGTTGATGTTCTTCAGCACATGGGTTTCGCTGGTGCCGGTGCCAAAGCTTTTGGAGACGTTGTCGAATGTCAAAATAGCCATGGCGATCACCGGTTGTTCGTGAAGGTGAACAGGGACTGCAGCGCAAACATCACCCGGTCCAAGAGGAAGCCGATGATGCCGATGGTGAAGACGGCCACCATGATCTTGGCGAGCGAGCTGGAAGAGCCGTTCTGGAATTCATCCCAGACGAATTTGCCAAGACCGGGGTTCTGCGCCAGCATTTCGGCGGCGATCAGCACCATCCAGCCCACGCCCAGGGACAGGCGCAGCCCGGTAAAGATCAGCGGCAGCGCCGAGGGCAGCACCAGCCGGGTGATCTTGGTCCAGGTGTTCATTTTCAGGACCTTGGAGACGTTCACCAGATCCTTGTCGATGGAGGCAACGCCCAGCGCGGTGTTGATCAGCGTCGGCCAGAGCGAGCAGAGCGTCACGGTGATGGCCGAGATCAGGAAGCTCTTGGAGAACAGCCCGTCATTGGTCGCATAGACGGCCGAGACGATCATGGTGACGATCGGCAGCCAGGCCAGCGGCGAAACAGGTTTGAAGATCTGCACCAGCGGGTTGATGGCGGCATTCGCCGTGGGCGACAGACCTGCCGCGATACCCAGCGGCACGGCAACAGCGGTGGCGATCAGGAAGCCAAAGAACACCGTGCGGATCGAGGTCCAGATCTGCTGGTAATAGCTCGGCGCGCCGGTATAGGCGACGGTCTTGACCTCATCGGCGCGGCCTGCGGCGATCAGTTTCTCGTTGCGCTTGGCCAGCATGGCTTCGAATTTTTCGCGCTTGGCCGCCTTGGCCTGCGCGTCTTCATGCAGGTTCACCACCTCGGCCCAGACCTGCGCCGGACCGGGTACTGCGCCAAGCGAGGTTTGCACCTTCGGGGCCAATGTGCCCCAAAGCAGCAGGAAGGCGAGGATCGCGATAAGTGGCACGGCCAGAAGGCGCCAGATTTCCTTGACCTGAGCCTGTGGGTTGTCGCCTGCAACCGCTTTCAGGATCGGAGTCATCCAGACAAGGCCCAGAACCTGGAACCATTTGTCGGCGGTGTTGATCTGGGTGAACAGCCTTGCGCGCCGGGCTTCGCGCTCCTCGGCGGCGGCAAAATCGGGGTCGGTCGTGGTCATCGGAAGAGCCTTTCGGAACCGGAGGTACAACGGAGAGAGGGGAGATGGAGCGCGCCGCTTCAGGCGCGCTCCGGGTCAGGAGAGGTCAGCCTTCCACACCGGCGCCCACGACAACCTGCTCACCCTTCAGGCCGATCGGCAGGCTTTCGAGGTAGGCGTTGGGGGTGCGGCCATCAAAGGCGATGCCGTCGATGATATCCTCGGCCGGGGTCGCGGCCTTGTAGCCATCGCTGTCCCAGGGGAAGTCGGCACTGTCGGCAAGGCCTTCGTCGACCAGCATCTTGGCCGCGTCCAGGTAGATATCCGGACGGTAGACCGATTTGGCGACCTCGTCATACCAGCTGTCGGGCTTGGCATCGGCGATCTGACCCCAGCGGCGCATTTGCGTCAGGTACCAGACGGCATCCGAATAAAAAGGGTATGTGGCGTTGTAGCGGAAGAAGACATTGAAATCGGGCACTTCGCGCTTGTCACCCTTTTCATATTCAAAGGTGCCGGTCATCGAGTTGGCGATGACGTCGTAATCTGCGCCGACGTATTCCGGGCGGCTCAGGATCTCGACCGCTTCGGGACGGTTTGCGTTGTCGTTCTCATCCAGCCAGATGGCGGCGCGGATCAGGGCCTTGGTCACGGCGCGGGTCGTGTTGGGGTATTCTTCGGCAAACTCGGCGGTGATGCCAAAGACCTTTTCCGGGTTGTTCTTCCACAGCTCGTAATCGGTGACCACCGGAACGCCGATGCCCTTGAATACAGCCTGCTGGTTCCAGGGTTCGCCCACGCAGTAGCCGTTGATGGTGCCCGCTTCCAGCGTGGCGGGCATCTGCGGCGGCGGGGTCACGGACAGGAAGACATCGGCGCCGATCTGACCGGTCACATTTTCCGGGCTGTAATAGCCGGGATGCAAACCGCCAGCGGCCAGCCAGTAGCGCAGTTCGTAGTTGTGCGTGGAAACCGGGAAGACCATGCCCATGTTGAAGGGCTTGCCTTCGGATTTATACTGTTCGACCACCGGCGCCAGCGCCTCGGCAGAAATGGGATGCTGCGGGCGACCGTCATCCATGGTGGGGATGTTCGGTTTCATCATGTCCCAGACTTCGTTGGAGACGGTGATGCCGTTGCCGTTCAGATCCATCGAGAAGGGCGTGATGATATGTGCCTCGGTACCAAAGCCGATGGTCGCGGCCAGCGGCTGTCCAGCCAACATATGTGCGCCGTCCAGCTGCCCGCCGATGACGCCATCCAAAAGAACCTTCCAGTTGGCCTGCGCTTCCAGCGTGACGAACAGGCCTTCGTCGAGGAAATAACCCTGTTCATAGGCCACGGCGAGGGGCGCCATATCGGTCAGCTTGATAAAGCCGAAGGTCAACTCATCTTTTTCAAGTTCCAGTGCTTCGGCAAAGGCCGGGCTGGTCAGAGCGGTGGAGGCCACGAGGCCAAGCATCAGTTTTCTCATCTTCTTCCCTTTCGGTAAGGCCCGGTCGGAGGAGGATGGAACCGGGCAAACGCAAAACAGGCCGCTACGCTACGCGCCGATGGTTTCGGCGGTGCGAGAGCGGCCCTGCTCAGAATATCCCTGTCAGTGGGAGAATTTCGGACCGGTCCACCCCGTTGTGAACCGATGTCCTCATCTTGCGGCAGCGCAGCATGATCGCGAAGAAAAAACGAAAATCTGATCGGGATTTTCCCAACCAGGACGGCCTGGGCGGGATTTCTGCCCAATAAGTGATCAATCCAGGGCCTCTGGGTCAAAAATCCGACCATCAAAGAACACATCTGGCATCAGGCACAATTCGCCCCGCGTCGAGGCCACCGCCGTTTTGTGTCGAATCGCACCTTCCAGTTTTTCGGAGGCCCCCGGCATATCCACTCCGGCTTCGCTCAGTAGGCTGCGGTGCAGATCCGCGCGGAAAACCCGGGCGACCTCATCAAGGGAGGGCGAGGCTGCGGCCTCATGGGATTGTTGCAGACGATGGGCGATCCATTTCGCCTGACTGCGCCACGGAAAGGTGGCCGCGCCGTGGTGGAATTCGACAAAACTGTCGACCCGGCGCTGCTCGCCCCGATCCGAAACGGTGAACTGCCCCGATAGGGCTCGGTCAATCAGTTCCGGCGACACATCAAGATAGTTCTTGCGCGACAGGATCTCTCCGGCGGTGCTGCGACTTTCGGGTTTGGCCAGCCAGCGCCCAGCCTGCCACAACGCGCGCATCATCCGCCCCAGAAGAGCCGGTTCGCTCTCGGCCCATTCGGTTTTGACGGCAAGCACCTTTTCCGGCGCAAAGCCCCAGATCGCCTTGCCGGGCAGCAGCAGCGCCCCTGAGCCCTGATCCACCGCGACCGATCCCCAGGGTTCACCGACACAGAAGGCATCCACATCGCCATTGGCCAGCGCAGTCGCCATCAGCGGCGGCGGCACCGTACGGATTTCAATCCCCCCAGCCCCAAGGGCAGTGCCTTCACACCAGTAGCGCAGCAATTCCACATGCATCGAGAACGGAAACGGCACGCCAAAAACAACCGGGCCGGAGCGTACCTCGGCCAGCGCTGCGGCGGCCTTCACCGGGTCGGCGAAATCAAAACCATAGCCAATGTCCCGCAACCGCTCTTCCAGCGCACGGCCAACACCGATGACGTTTCCATTGACCGACAGGACCGACACCGCCGAAAGGTCTGTCTTCACCCCGCCCAGCCCCATGGCCATCGCAACCGGCACCGGTGACAGCATATGGGCGGCCTCGACCCGGCCAAAGGCCAGCATATCCCGTACAGACGACCACGAGGGCGCGGCGATCAGGTCCAGCGCAATCCCTTCGGACTCGGCAAATCCCATTTCCTGCGCGATGATCAGCGGCGCAGCATCGACCAGGGGCATATAGGCGACAGGTAGGTGGCTTCGCTTCATCCCAAGAGCCCCGAAGCCGTGACCAGCGCCTCTGCCACGTCCGGCACCCGGCGTCCCTGATCCATCGCCGTCTTGCGCAGCAGCGCATAGGCGGCGTCTTCATCAATGCCCTTTGCCTTCATCAGCAGCCCCTTGGCTCGGTCGATGACCTTGCGCTCTTCCAATGCCCGCCGGGTTTCGGCCAGTTCGTTGCGGATCTGGCGCACCATGCGAAAGCGAGCAATGGCGGTGTCCATAACGGGTTTGATCCGGTCCGGCGCCAGACCGTCTACCACATAGGCCGATACGCCCGCCTCGATCGCGGTCTGCGCCAACCCGCCGGCGGGGCCGGACACGAACATGGCCACCGGCCGCTCCAGAGGCCCGGAGGCCAGCGTCAGTTCCTCCAGCATGTCACGGGTCGGGTTGTCGATGTCGATCAGAACAATGTCGGGATCATGGGCCGCAATCTTGCGCGCCAGGGCACTGGAATTGCCGATCACATAGACATCGCACTCGGCGGTATCCTTGATCGCATCGACAACGGCAATTGCACGATCACGATCTTCCTCGACAACAACAACTGTCAATCTGGCACTCATTATTCCCGCTAGGGCGAACCCTGCTGGCTCCGCAAGCAGCCGCAGTGCCGCAGGCCAGCGCCAGAGCCGCGGCCGGACGCCGACCACGGGTGAGTGCTCATTTTATTGGCGGTAACGTCAAAAATTCAGCAGACGACAAACCTGTGCGGGGCGCATATCACCCCCGGCTATCCAGCCCTATCAGGGACCTACTGCCATGCGCCGCGCGCCAGGGTTTCAGGCCGTTTCAGACAGCGGATGATAGCAGGCAGCCCAGACCCCGTCCGATTGCTGCTCAAGCGGCGGCGGCGCCTGCCTGCATTCAGCGCTGGCGTAAGGACAACGGGCGCTGAAGGCGCAGCCCGGCGGCGGGTTCAGCGGATCGGGCAGTTCGGTCTCGCGTCCCTCCGGCGCCACCAGCGCACGCCCGACAACCGGGGCGCTATCCGCCAAGAGCTTGGTATAGGGGTGTTTCGGCTGGGCAAAGATCTGCTCCGCCGGGCCGACCTCGACCACCGCGCCGAAATAGAGCACGGCAACGCGGTCGCTGACTGCCTCGACCACAGCCAGATCGTGACTGATGAACAGGTAGGTCAGCCCGAACTTTTGTTTCAGATCAGCCAGCAGGTTCAAGACCTGCGCCTGCACCGAAACATCCAGCGCCGAGACCGGCTCATCCAGGATCAGGATCCGCGCATCCGCCGCCAGTGCGCGCGCGATGCCGATCCGCTGCGCCTGCCCGCCAGAGAATTCATGCGGGTAGCGGTCAAGGAACTCCTCCCGCAGGTTCACCGCGGCAAAGATTTCCCGGATCCGGGCGTCTCGCTCCTCGGCAGACATGCCATGCAGGTGCTTCAGCGGCGCTTCCATGATCTGGCGGATCGTCTTGCGCGGATTGAGGCTGCTGATCGGGTCCTGAAACACATACTGGATCTTGCGGCCAAACACCGCCGGATCGGCGGCGTCCAAGGGCGCACCGTTGATTTCGATCGTGCCGGTGGAGGGCGGCAGCAACCCCACAAGCATCCGCGCTAGGGTGGATTTACCGCAGCCCGACTCGCCGACGATCCCGAGTGTTTCGCCCTCTTCAACAGAGAGCGACAGGGGCTGCACCGCGCGCACCATCCCCTTTGCCGGGCCGAACAGACGCTTGCCCACCGGAAAGGTCTTGCTGAGGTCGGTCAGTTTCAGAGCCATCGTCATGCGCGTGCCTCCTGCAGGGTGTCTTCGGGGGCGATGCACCGCACCCGGTGGTCAGCGCCATGATCGGCAAGCAAGACATCCGCTGCGCGGCAGCCGTCCTGTGCCTTGTGGCATCGATCCGCGAAGGCGCAGCCCTGCGGCAGCCGATCAACCGCAGGCGGCAGCCCCGGGATCGCGGCCAGCTCGCGCCGCCCCTGCCCCAACTCGGGCACGCAGGCCATCAGCCGCGCCGTATAGGGATGCGCAGGAGCGTTGAGGATCGTTTCACTGGGACCTTCTTCGACGATCCGGCCCGCGTACATCACCGCGACCCGGTCGCAGATCTGCGCCACCACGCCGAAATCATGGGTGATAAAGATGATCGCCAGCCCGCGTTCGCGCCGCAGGTCATCGAGCAGAGACAGGATCTGCGCCTGCACCGTCACATCCAGCGCGGTGGTCGGCTCATCCGCGATGATGACCTCGGGATCGTTGGCCAGCGCCATGGCAATGCCAACCCGCTGCCGCATGCCGCCCGACATCTCATGCGGGTAGCTGTCCACGCGCTGCTCAGCATTGGGAATGCGCACGGATTTCAGCAGCTCGATAGCATGGGCACGCGCCACGGCCCGGTCCGTTGGGTGGTGCGCGCGCACCGCCTCGATCAGCTGATCGCCGATGGTGTAAAGGGGGTGCAGCGTCGCCAGCGGATCCTGAAAGATATAGGCGATCCGGCTGCCGCGCAGGCTCCGCAGGGTTTCATAGGGGGCACCAATCAGATCCTCGCCCTTGTAGTGGACGGCGCCGCCGGTGATCACGCCGGGGGGCGAGGCCACCAGACCCATCACGCTGAGTGCTGTGACCGATTTGCCCGAGCCGCTTTCGCCGATCACACCCAGACATTCGCCGGGCTGAACCTTCAGATCCACGCCGCCCACGGCCTTGTAGACGCGGTCCTTGACCTGGAATTCGGTCTTGAGCCCGCGCAGCGCCAGTAGAGCATCATCCGACGCTGCCGGAACCGGACCTGACCGCTCAACACGAGTGGTGGGCATCGGCCGCGACAGCGCGCCGGACTTCAGCCGGGGATCCAGTGCATCGCGCACCCCGTCGCCCAAAAGGTTGATCGCCATGACAATCACGAGGATCATCGCCCCCGGCACAATCGAGGTATGCGGGTTCGAGATCAGCGCCGCGCGTGCCTCGCCCAGCATCGAGCCGAGGTCGGCCTGCGGCGGCTGTGAACCAAGACCGAGGAAGCTGAGGCCGGCGGTTTCAAGGATCATCCAGCCGACCGTGGTGGACATCGCGATCACGATCACCGGGATCACGTTGGGCAGCACTTCGGTCAGGATGATCCGCCAGTCGGTCATACCGGACAAGCGCGCCGCATCGACGAATTCCTTGTGCGCGATGCCCACGGTGATGCCGCGGATGTTGCGCGCGAAAAAGGGGATATTGACAGCGGCGACGGCGATCAACGCATTCATCAGCCCCGGCCCCAGCGCCGCAACGATGGCCAGCGCCAGCAGGATATAGGGAAAGGCCATCAGCATATCGACGCCGCGCATGATGATATTGTCGGTGCGCCCGCCATAGAACCCCGCCACGATGCCAATCGCAGCGCCCAGAGTGGCGGCGATCACCGCGGCGGCAAATCCCACCGCCAGCGACAGGCGGGTGCCCCACATCAAACGGCTCAGCAGATCGCGGCCCAGATGATCGGTACCCAACAAGCCGCCCTCTGACAGCGGCAGTTTGAACCGGTTTGCCGTATTGGTCACATCCGGATCAGCCAGCGGCAACAGCGGCGTCACCAGCGCCAGCAGCACGACGACGCCCATCACGATCAGCCCGCCAAGGGCAAGCCGGTTGCGGGCGAGAAGCGAAAGAAAGCTCTTCATGTCTTGATCCTTGGATCCAGCATGCTCTGGGCGACATCGACCGCGATGTTGAACAGCACGTAACAGGCCGCCACAAAGACCACGCCGCCCTGCACCAGCAGGATGTCGCGTTTCAGGATGGCATCGACCAGCATCCGCCCGACACCCGGCCACTGAAACACCATTTCGATATAGACCGCGCCCGACAGCACAAAGCCCGCCTGCACCCCCAGAACCGGGATGATGCCGACCATGGCCGCGCGCAGAGCGTGGCGCCAGATCACCGAGCGTTCATGGACGCCCTTGGCCCGCGCGGTGCGGATGAAATCCTGCCGCAGCACCTCCAGCATGGCCGAACGCGACAGCCGGGCAATCACCCCGGTCGCCACCACCGCCAGCGCCAGCGCGGGCAGGGTCAGATGGCTGATCAGCGCAGAGAGATCGCGGGCGCCGTAGATGGGCCACATGCCCGACACGGGAAACCAGCGCAGCTTCACGGCAAAGATCAGGATCATCATCATGCCAAGGAAGAACGACGGGATGGAAATCCCCAGAAGCACGGCAAAGGTAATCGCCTTGTCCGCCAGACCGTATTGGCGCGCGGCGGAAACAACGCCCGCAGCAATGCCAAGAATGGAACACAGCACAAAGGAGGTACCAGCCAGAACCAGAGTGGCGCCAAAGCGGTCCAGCACCTCGTCCAGCACGGCACGGTTCAGAGAGAAGCTGCGGCCGAAATCACCCTGCAGCATATTGCCAAGCCAGATGAAATACCGCTGCACCATCGGCTGATCGAGACCCAGATCCCGGTTCAGTTTCTCAACATTCTCCGGCGTGGCATAGGAGCCCAGAATAGCCGTGGCCGGATCACCGGGGATCATCGCCATGATGACAAAGACGATGATGGAAATACCAAACAGCACAGGTATCGCCGACATCAGCCGTTTCAGAATATAGCCCGCCATGGCGCGTCCCTCCTGAGTGGCGCCGCCGCAGGATCAGCTGCGGCGGCGCCTTGTTTCTTATTTCTTGGCCACGTCATCCAGCAACAGGAAGAACGACGGCTGCAGGGCAAACCCTTCGACCCGATCAGAGGTCACCGCGTTCTGCTTCCAGTTGGCGACAAAGACCCACGGGGCGTCTTCCTGCACGATGGTCTGCATTTCGCGGTAAAGCTTAGCGCGCTCCTCCTGATCGGTGGCAGCACGGGCGGCTTCCAGCAGTTCATCCACCTTGGGGTTGGAGTAATAGCCGGAGTTGAAGCCGCCTTCTTCGGGCCACGCGCTGGTGCGCAGCGCCAGGAACGGCAGGGTGTCCGGATCGTTGGTCATCCAGGCCATCTCGGCCATGTCGGCCTTGCCTTCCAGACCGGGGTTCACCTGGCCAAGGAAGGTATTCCATTCGTAGGTTTCGATTTTCACGTCAAACCCGACAGCCTCAAGATCGGCCTGAATGGCGGTGCCCATGGCCAGCGGATCCAGCATGCCCGAGCCACCTTCGGTGACGTAGAAGGTCAGTTCCGCCCCTTCGGCGCCCGCGTCAGAGATCAGTTCCTTGGCCTTGGCCGGATCATAGGGATAGGGTTCCAGTTCCTCGTTATAGGCCCAGGCAAAAGCCGGAGGCGTCGGACCGGCGGCGACTTCCGCGGTGCCTTCCAGAACGTCATTCACGATCGCGGATTTATTGATCGCATAGTTCGCCGCCTGACGTACGCGCTTGTCGGCAAAGGGGCCTTCCTTGGCATTGAGGATCAGGAACCAGACGTGCGGGCCAGCCTGTTCGTGCACGGTGTAGGCGTCGCTCTGGAATTCACCCAATGCTACCGGAGGCACCTCGACCATCAGGTCGATCCCGCCCGCCAGCATTTCCGCAGTGCGGGTGTTGGCATCGGTGATCGGGCGGAACACAACCGCGTCCAGCTCGGCCGCGCCATCCCAGTAATCGGCGTTCTTCTCGATGACCACCGCCTCGTTCGAGCGCCATTCGGCGAATTTGAACGGACCCGTGCCGGACGGGTTGCGACCGAAATCGGCGCCGTGTTCGGCCACGGCAGCGGGCGAAACGATCAGGCCGGTCGGATAGGCCAGGTTCGACAGGAACGGAGCATAAGGCGCGTTGAGCGTGAATTTCACCGTCAGCGGATCGACAACCTCGACCTCTTCCACGGCGGAAAAGAAGAAGGCCAGCGGGAAGGGACCGGTGTTGTGATAGGGGTGATTTTCATCCAGCATCCGGTCAAAGTTGAACTTGACCGCCTCGGCATCAAAGGCGCTGCCATCGTGGAAGGTCACGCCCTCGCGCAGGGTGAAGGTATAGGTCTTGCCATCCTCGCTGATGTCCCAGGCCGTGGCCAGCGCCGGTTCAATTTCCAGCGAGCCATCCTTGTAACGCACCAGACCGTCATAAACATTCATCAGAATACGGAAGTCATTGACGGCGGTGACCGCAGCGGGGTCCAGCGCCTTCGGCTCGGCAATCTGGCCGACAATCAGGACACCCGGCGGCGTCTGAGCAGCCGCAGAAAGCGGGGAAAGGGCGAGTGCCGTTGCTGCGCCAGCAGCCAACATCGCCCTGCGGGTCAGTTTCAGCAGAGTCATGAGCGGGTCCTTCCCTGTTTATTTATCATAATGAATTGCATTCACGCAAATTATCATGATAAATACAAGGGAAATGTGATTGGACCCTGAAATGACCTTCTCGATTTTGACATACGACCGCAAAACAGGCGTTTTCGCTGCGGCGGCCGCCACTGGCAGCCTTTGCGTGGGCGGCTGGGTGCTGCGGGGGGATATCGAATCGGGTCTTGTGGCGTCTCAAGGCACGGCGCCCAGCAGCTTCTGGCGCGATGACGTGCTGCGGGCCATGTATCAGGGCGAGGACGCCGAAACCGCAGTCACCCGTGTCACCAGCGCCGATCCGGGGCGTGGGCACCGGCAGCTCACCGCGCTGGACCGGCAAGGGCGCACACAGGGCTTCACCGGCGATCAAAGCGTTCCCTATGCCAGCCATATCGCGGAGCTGGGTCTTGTCATCGCCGGCAATATGCTGACCGGTCCCGAGGTTCTGGAAGCGATGAAGACAGCGGCGCAAGCAGAAGCCCTCTCGCCCGCCGAACGCATGCTACGGGTGCTGACCGCCGCAAAAGACGCAGGCGGCGACAGCCGCGGGCTAAAGTCCGCAGCCCTGCTGGTGCTGGAGCCGGAGCGCCCGCCACTGGATCTGCGCATCGACCAGCACGACAACGATCCGATCTCGGCGCTGGAGCAGCTTTGGCAGAAAACCTGCCAGTCCCCCTATTTCGACTGGTTGGCCGAGGTCCCCGTGCTGAACGACAAAAGCCGCGCGCCGCAATAGACCGCGCCACAATCGCTCCTGCAAAGGCTGAACCACGGGCTTCACGCTGACGCATTTACGCTGCGCGCAACACGTTTTCGCCACATTTCCGCCGCAATCGCTAATTGGTTAATGGCACTCTTGCCCATGCGCGGCATGGTTTCAGGGGTTTAGCCCCTTGTTGCATGTTTTCGCCGATCCCGGACGCAATGGCCCAACGCCACTTTGCCGCCACCTTTGGCGCGACATTGCCCGATAAACTTCTCCCCAACAGCAACCACAGAACATAGGCTAAAGCAAAAAGAGGACCCTGAGCATGGTCGCGAATACCCCGACTCCGGTTTTCACGAGAGAAGCCGACCGCATTTATTCCGGCGCGCAGGAAGATATCCTGAACATCCGCCATTCCGATGCCTATGAATCCCGCGCGGCGACGGTTTCGCTCAGTTTTTCTCTGGACCGGCTGCCGGGGGAAATGGCGCTGATCTCCAAGGATGGCAAAGGCGACGGGAAAGGTGATTTCACCCTCTGGGTCAAGGATGGCACCCTGCAGCTCAGCCAGTCGGACGGGGCCGAGACCGAATACCTGAAGGTGCCCGATCTCGTCCTGTCGGCGCAGACCAAATACCACATCTCCGTCAGCTTTGGCAGCGATGGGATGATGATCTGGCTCAATGGCGCGCTGGTCGCGGCAGAACCGGAGTTCAAGCAGGGCCTGCAACTGAACGATCATTCGCTGGTGGTCGGCGGCAGCCGGGCCTGGCGCGAGGGGCAGGACGACGACGCCCATTCCCTGTTCAAGGGCACTATCGGCGATGTCATGATCTTTGACCGCCAGCTGGGTGCAGACAGCCAGTTGGCGCTGGTCGAAGCCGCCGGAGCCGAGTTGGCCATGGGCGCGCAGATGCAGGCCGCGATGGCGGATCTGGCGCCGGTCTTTGGCCAACTGCACGGCGCCAGCGACACCTTCCTCGATATTCTGGCGGATTACGGCGTCAGCGCCCATGGTCACATGGAGAGCCACCTCAACATGATCAGCCGCAATGGCGGCGACAACCGCGTTGCAGGCACCGGCGGCGCCGATGGCATCAACGGCGGTGGTGGCAACGACCGGGTCAAGGGCAAGGGCGGCGCCGATGTGCTGCAGGGCGGCTATGGCAATGACCGCCTTTTGGGCAGCGGCGGGCATGACGTGCTGGATGGCGGCCACGGCGAGGACACGCTGAAAGGCGGCGGAGGCAACGATCTGCTGATCAGCCGCGCTGACGGGCGCGAAGGCGCCATCTATTATGACCCCGACCGCGACGAGGGCGATCCGCTGAACGAGCTGACCGATGGCAAGCTCTATCCCGACCAGCCAATCCCGGCCGATGATCTTCTGATCGGCGGGCGCGGCGCCGACATCTTCTATTTCCAGACGCTGATCAACGCCAAGGAACGCTATATCGAAAAGCACACCCGCGACGACGGCACCATCAACTGGCACGGCGTTGCGGGCGAAAACGACAAGCTGCACGACCATTGGGTCGATATCCTAGGCAACGACGTGGTGCAGGATTTCAGCCGCGCCGAGGGTGACAGGCTGGTGATCGAAGGGCACACCACCCAGATCGCCTCGATCACCTATGGCGATGCTGATGGCAACGGGGTGATGGACCATTCGGTGATCGCGCTCTACTCGGATCAGGGCAACAACGGCGGCGCCCATAATGACGACCGGCTGGGCACCATCACCGTCTACGGCGATCTGGTAAAACGCTCTGATATTGAGCACACGGCGGCCCCGGCCTATGGCATCGTCAAATCCATCGACGATCTGGAAGAGGCCCTAGCCCCGCTGGACCCCGGCACCAACAGCGGCCCGATCCGTGCGCCCGGGTCCCAGCTTCCCGATGCCGCCGGGCTCCCCCTATCCGAAACCCGCATGCCAGTACTTTCCATGCCCGGGACCCATGTCTTGAACGGTGAAGAGGGCGATTACCTCAACGCGGGCCATCTGGACAGCCTTTCCTTACGCGCGGCGACGGTTTCGCTCAGTTTTTCACTGGACCGGCTGCCAGGGGAAATGGCGCTGATCTCCAAGGATGGCAAGGGCGACGGGAAAGGCGATTTCACCCTCTGGGTCAAGGATGGCACCCTGCTGCTCAGCCAGTCGGACGGGGCCGACACCGAATACCTGAAGGTGCCTGATCTCGTTCTGTCGGCTCAGACCAAATACCACATCTCGGTCAGCTTTGGCAGCGATGGGCTGATGATCTGGCTCAATGGCGCGCTGGTCGCGGCAGAACCGGAGTTCAAGCAAGGTCTGAAACTGAACGATCATTCGCTGGTGGTCGGCGGCAGCCGGGCCTGGCGCGAGGGGCAGGACGACGACGCCCATTCCCTGTTCAAGGGCACCATCGGCGATGTCATGATCTTTGACCGCCAGCTGGGTGCAGACAGCCAGTTGGCGCTGGCCGAAGCCGCCGGAGCCGAGCTGGCCATGGGCGCGCAGATGCAGGCCGCGATGGCGGATCTGGCGCCGGTCTTTGGCCAGTTGCACGGCGCCAGCGACACCTTCCTCGATATTCTGGCGGATTACGGCGTCAGCGCCCATGGTCACATGGAGAGCCATCTCAACATGATCAGCCGCAATGGCGGCGACAACCGCGCCGTCGGCACCGGCGGCGATGATGGCATCAACGGCGGTGGCGGCAACGACCGGGTCAAGGGCAAGGGCGGCGCCGATGTGCTGCAGGGCGGCTATGGCAATGATCGCCTATTGGGCGGCGGCGGCCATGACGTGCTGGATGGCGGCCACGGCGAGGACACGCTGAAGGGCGGCGGGGGCAACGACCTGCTGATCAGCCGCGCCGACGGGCGCGAGGGCGCCATCTTCTACGACCCCGACCGCGACGAAGGCGATCCGTTGAACGAGCTGACCGATGGCAAGCTCTATCCCGACCAGCCAATCCCGGCCGATGACCTGCTGATCGGCGGGCGCGGCGCCGACATCTTCTACTTCCAGACGCTGATCAACGCCAAGGAACGCTATATCGAAAAGCACACCCGCGAAGATGGCACCATCAACTGGCACGGCGTTGCAGGCGAAAACGACAAGCTGCACGACCACTGGGTCGATATCCTCGGCAACGATGTGGTGCAGGATTTCAGCCGCGCCGAGGGCGACAGGCTGGTGATCGAAGGGCATACCACTCAGATCGCCTCGATCACCTATGGCGATGCTGATAGCAACGGGGTGATGGACCATTCGGTGATCGCGCTCTACTCGGATCAGGGCAACAACGGCGGCGCCCATAATGACGACCGGCTGGGCACCATTACCGTCTACGGCGATCTGGTGAAACGCTCCGATATCGAGCACACAGCCGCTCCGGCCTATGGAATCGTCAAATCCATCGACGATCTGGAAGAGGCCCTGGCCCCGCTGGACCCCGGCACCGACAGCGGCCCGATCCGCGCGCCCGGATCCCAGCTGCCAGATGCCGCGGACCTTGGATATGAAACGGATGCATCAGCGGTATTCGCCGTGGCGGGCAGCCACGCGTTTTCCGCCGCGGACCGGTCGGCCTATGTATTCGACCACACGGACAGTCTCGCCTTGTCCCGCGGCACCATCGCCTTCCGTTTTTCCGCAAACAGCTTGTCGAGCTACCAGACACTGATCTCCAAGGATGCATCGGACTACGGTCAGGGCGGGCATCTCTCCGTCTATATAGACGCAACCGGCGAGTTGGTCGTGCGACTTCAGGACGAGACGGAATCGCATTACCTTATCGCCAGCAACGCGATCACCGTCGGTGAGGAATATGATTTCAACCTCAGCTTTGGCGCGGACGGTCTTGAAGTCTACCTGAACGGTGCACGCATCGCCTATGATCCGGAGGTCCGCATAGACTGGAGCCAGAACACCGAAGCCCTGATTGCCGGGGCATCGGGCTGGAGCAACACAGCTGGCGAGACCGACAACCTCAACAGCTACTTTGACGGAACGATTGAAAATCTTGCGATCTATGACGAGGCCCTGACGGCGCAAGAACTGTTCGGTAACGCTCAGCGCGCGGACTACACTTATTTCGACGGCAGCATCGACCGGTTTGACTTTGGCCGGGGCGAGTCCGGCAGCGTCGTGGTCAGCCGCGGCAGCACCGAGACAGAGCTGACCGGAGGAACCGGATTTGCCGCCTTTGATGGGCTGACGGTGCGTACGGCGGATATCCAGATCGGCTCGCGCAGCGATGATGAGATGCGCGGCGGTGACGGCGCCGATGTGCTGAACGGCAAAGGCGGCAACGACCGGTTGATCGGCATGGGCAACGACGATCTCATTCTGGGCGGGCGCGGCGATGACACTCTGTACGGCGGCGATGGGCGCGACACCCTTTTGGGTCAGGCGGGCGATGACAAGCTGCAGGGATCGGACGGTCAGGACGTGCTGCACGGCGGTGATGGCCATGACACCCTTTTTGGCGAAGAAGGCAATGACCGGCTGTACGGCGGCCTTGGCGATGACACCATTTATGGCAGTGTCTGGAATGACGCCGGTTCGGACAACAAGGACCGGGCGATGTTCGACGGCAACTTCTCCGACTTCAGTTTCGAAAGCGGAACCTACTTTGAGTCAAACCGGGGGCAGGACGTCACTTGGCTGGCGGTGACGGATGCCGCCAATGGCGGCCGGGATGGATATTACGAAGGACGTGATATGCTGATCGATATCGATCTTCTGGTCTTTGCAGACCAGACCGTCGCCTTCGACGATCTTCTGTAGACCGCGCTTGCAGCGAACGGCCGGTCCCGGAGTGCACTTGCCGGTATGCGCCTGACGGCGAACTGATCTGCGCACTCCGGCTTTGCATTGTCGGGGCTGATCATCCTATATGAGCACACAAGCGGCGTTGGCGCCGCTTGGATTTGCCTTTCCGGCCTTGCTTTCCGAAATGCATTTCTATCCTTACCCGTCTTAGAAGGCGCTGAAATATTGCTGAAAAACAATCGGTTCGCATGGTCCATGCCGCAGCGCCACGGTGACGCGACGGGGTTTTACACGGGGACCACCCAATGAGCCTGCAAAGCCGCGCCATTTTGCTGATGATCAGCGCGATCTTCTGTTTTTCGGTGATGGATGCCACAGTCAAGGCACTGGCGCCCAGCGTTGGCGTTCTTCCAGCGCTCTGGGCGCGCTATGCGGGGCAGATGCTGCTGGTGCTGGTGATCGTTCTGCCCCGGCTGAAACAGGTGGTGCGCACCCAGTATCCAGCTCTGCAATTCCTGCGCTCTGTGCTGCTAATGAGCGCGACGGCCTTCTTTTTCACCGGCCTGAGCAAGATCCCCCTGACGGATGCTGCGGCGCTGATGTCCACCAATCCTGTGCTGATCACCCTTGGCGCGGCGCTGTTCCTGGGCGAGGCTTTGGGTGTGCGGCGCATCGCCGGGATCGCGGTGGCCATGATCGGCGCGATGATCGTCATTCGCCCCGGCAGCGATGTGTTCAGCCCTGCCGCGCTTTATCCGCTAGCGGCCGCGTGCTGCTATTCCGGCTATGCCCTGCTGACGCGCCGGGTCGGCGCCGATGAAGACGTCTGGACGTCGCTGTTTTACACCGGGCTGGTCGGCACCGTTCTGCTGAGCCTTGCGGTGCCCTTTCAATGGCAATCCCCGGATCTGTTCGGGATCGGCCTGATGATCATCATCTCGCTGGCCGGGACCATCGGGCAACTGGCCCTCATTCAGGCGTTTTCCAAAGGCGAAGCGGCAATGCTGGCGCCGTTTTCCTATTCCGGGCTGGCCTTTGCTGCGGTGTGGGGCTTTGTGTTCTTTTCCGAAGTCCCGGATTTCTGGACCATCTTCGGCAGTGTCATGATCGCCGGCGCCGGGCTTTATGTCTGGTATCGCGAGAATTACCGCAAACGCTGAGACACCCGGCGCCAGAGAGGAAGGCTATCTGCGCTCTGCGGCCGGGGGCCAGAGCAGTGACTGCACCGTGTAGACGAGGATCGCAGCACCAACGGCCCCGCCCGCAGCAACCCCCAGAAGCACGATCAGATCGACCGGCCCGCCGATATTGGCCAACTCGGAATGCGTCATCACCAGCACGAACCACACCGCAAGCACCGCCCCCACCGGCATCGACAACTGCGCCAGCAGGAACTTGTGCCAGCTGATCTTGCGATCCCGGATCAACACGTAAACGTATCCCAGCGTCACAACGGCCGCCAAGCCGACCATAGCCCAGAACAGGCCGCGACCAAAAATCTCTTCGAACACCGCAATCAGGGTTCCAACTGTCAGGTCTTTCATCGCCTCTTCCTCCTCAGGCCCGGCCACGCAGCATGGCGTTATAGGTGGCCTTCAACGCCACTTCCTTCATCAGCCAGCTGATCCACAGCTCCTCAAGCGGGGCGATGATCCCGGGGAAGGACGGCACAAGATTGTCGTTGTAATCAAACTCCACCAGCATGGCCCGGCCGATCTGGGTGATCATCGGGCAGGAGGTGTAGCCATTGTAGGTCTCGGTGGGGTCAATGCCGGTGATGGCCGCGACAAGCCCGTCCTCGACCACTGGCACCTGCCATTTCACGCTGGCGGCGGTCTTGCCCTTGGGAACGCCCGCCACATCACCCAGCGCCCAGATCTCGGGATAGCGCAGGTGGCGCAGGCTCGCCATGTCGCATTCGACCCAGCCCTGATCAGTCCATTTGTCAGCCCAGCTCAGACCGGACTGGCGGACAACCTCAGGCGCGCGTTGCGGCGGGATGACATGGATATAGTCGTAGTCCAGTTCGACCGAACCATCCGGGGTCGAAAAGCGTGCCCGGCGCCGGTCGGCGTCGATGCCTTGCAACTGGTGCCGCATATGGCTGGTGATGCCACGGTCCCCAAACAACATGCGCACCTTCTCGGCAACGATGGGCACCCCGAACAAAGAGCTCTGCGGCGCTGCGTATTGCACGTCGATCTTGCCGCCGTTGCCCGCCCGTTTGGCGATATCATCAATCAGGAAAGTGTGCTTCAGCGGCGCGCCCGCGCATTTCATCTCGGTTTCGGGGCGGGTGAACAGGCCAACGCCGCCCTCCTCAGTAAACTTCGAGGCGGCCTGCCAGGTGCGTGCCGCGTATTCCGGCCCGGCATAAAGCGCGCCAATGCCGTTTTGCCCGACCGTATCGAGCGAGAAGCCTTCGATGGCGTCGTGATCCAGAACCAGCCCCGGGGCCACAACCAGGAAGTCATAGGCCAGCGACTGACCGCTCTCGGTGGCGACGGTCTTGGCCTTCGGGTCGATCGCGGCGGCTTTTTCCGGGATCAGGGACACGCCGTCCGGCAGCCAGTCGCCGGTCTGACTAAGCACGTAATCCGCAGGCTTCAAACCGGCGGCAACCAGTGTCAGGCCGGGCTGGTACAGGTGCTCCACGCGCGGATCCAGAAGAGTGATCTCGGCGCCCTCAAGGCGGCGCACCAGCCGGTTGGCCAGCGCCGTACCACCGGCGCCCGCGCCGATGATGACGATCCGTGCCTTTGTGGGGACCGGCGTGCTGGCGCTGGCCTGCGCCCCAAGCGCCGCCGCCACGCCCGCCGATGCCGCAAGGCCAAAGAGCTGGCGGCGGGTGGGGTTCGTTATGGATTTCGTCATCATCTCTCCTCCGAAAGGGAACTGTGGGCCTGCGCGCCGGGTCCGCGCGCAGACCGGGCGCTGGTCAGTAACTGGCGATCCGCGCGCCCGGGGCGATCATGGCGCTGGCCATCGCCGGGGGTTTGGCAACAGTCACGCCATCCAGCAGGACCGATCGGTCGGCGCCGCGTCCCGGCAGGTAGATCGCGCAGACCTCGACCTTGGCGCCGGGCATCGCGGCGATTTTCTGCATCAGGCCCTGCGGGCTCATGCCTTTGGGCGGCTGCGGGGCGGTGGCCGCATCCGGCGCGTCTTTCAGCGCAAGATCCCCGGCCGGGCCACAGAGCAGCACATGCTGCGCGACGCCCTGTTTGGCAGCCTGCATGGCCAGAACCATCGCCATCAGCTGGGTCTGGGGCTCGGGCGCGGTCAGGATCGTCACCAGCGTCTCGGGCTTGTCCTGCGCCACAGCAGGCGTGCAAAGGCCAAGGGCGCTGATCGCTGCAATTGCAAGTTTTTTCATGTCTGAAGTCCTTTCCGGGATCACTCAGGTTGACAGATTTCCCCGCGCAGAACGGCGCGGACCGTGCGGTAGACCAGCCCACCGACGATGAGGCACAGAACGCCGACACCGACGTTTCCGGCCAAGGTATGCAGCGGGCTGGAGATCAGGATTCCAAAGCGCAGCGTCGCGATTGTCAGCGCCGCAACCGGAAAGCTGAGCGCCCACCAGGACAGGGCAAAGGGCAGGCCGCGCAGCTTGGCCACCTGGGTCGCGGCCAGCGCCGTAAAGACCAGCGCCGCGCCGTAAAGGATCCGCGCAAAGGCATCGATCACGTCGCCATTCAGTTGCAACCAGGCAAGGAAACCAACCGCGGGCGGGGCGATCAGGATGGCCAGGGTCGGCACCATGCGTCCGGGCAGCGGATCGTGGAACACCAGCCGGTTCATCACCAGCACCAGCAGCACGATCCAGAACACCAGCCCCGCCGAGAAGAACACCCAGGAGGTTTCCGGAAATCCCAGCTGCACACCCGCCACCGGCGCGACCACGTTGCCCACTGCCGGGATGAACCAGGCAGGCGAGATATGGATGGTCTGAAAGGCCCGGTGCCCGATCCAGTTCGACAGCACCGCCAGCGTCAGGATACCCTGCCCCAGCGCGCCGATCAGCCAAACCAGCCGCGCCAAATCCTGTGACACAGGCTGCAGGGCGGTGGCGATCAGCAACAGGGAAATTGAAACAGCGGGAAAGAATGCCAGTTTCACCGGATGCCGCCATTCGGCCAGAATCGCCTGCGGATAGCGCATAGCCTTCAGCGCGTAGACCGCTGCCAGCACGGCAAAGACCAGAACCGTCGCGACCAGTGCCGTGCGGCTGGCGGCTTGCATCCCCGCCGCATGCAGCGCAAGCGTCAGCCCCGACAGCCCCATGACGGCGGCGAAAAAGGGCACCGGAAAGTGCTGGAGCCTCGGCTCCGCAGCCGCAGGATCGGCTGGGGTTTCGGGGGTCTTGGGATCAGCGGTCATCACAGGTCTCCGCAGAAGGTTGGGATCAGGTCCGGAACCGGCAAGGCCGGATCCAGCTTGCTTTGCGTGTGGACGCAGGCTCAGCGCTTATGCTCTCCCACCGGGCACTCCCCCTCTTCCGCGAGGCAGGCATCGGTGCGCAGCTCCAGCCACATGGCGTTCAGGACGGCAAAGAGAGCAGCGAGGGGCAGGCCAAGAAGCCAGGCAAAATACCACATGATATCAACTCCTTCAGTATAGCGTGTCGGCGTTTTCGGTGACGTCTGCCTCGGTGACCTTGCCCCAGAGTACTTTGTAGACCCACGCGGTGTAGGCCAGGATCAGCGGCATGAAGATCGCGGTGACCACCAGCATGATGAACAGGGTCTGATGCGAGCTTGAGGCATCCCAGACGGTCAGCGAGCTGTTCGGGTCCACGGTCGAAGGCAGGATGAACGGGAACATGGTCAGACCGACCGACGCGACAATCCCGGTGATCGCCATCTTTGACCACAGAAGCGTCGAGACCTCGTGCCCCGCCTTCAGCCCGCGTATCGCCATGGCGATCCCGGCAAAGCCCATCAGTGGCGCAACCACGATCCAGGGCCGCGCGACATAGGCCGCAAGCCAGCTGCCTTCTCGGGTTACCTGCGAATACAGCGGATTGGACGGGCCGTTCGCCACCACATCGTTCACCAGCGCAAACCCGTCGATGCCAACCGCCAGCCACAATCCGGCAAGCACATAGCCCCCTGCAGCCACCATTCCGGCCACGGTGCCGATGCGGCGGGCGCGTTCAGCGATCACGCCTTCGGTCTTGAGCGTCAGCCAGGCCGCGCCATGCATCAGCAGCATCGAAAAGGACACCACACCGGCCAGCACCGCAAAGGGATGCAAGAGACCCAGAAACTTGCCGTAGAAGCTGCCTTCGTACATCGGCATCAAGTCCGCAGTCAGGAAGAAGGGCACGCCAAGCAGCACATTGCCCACCGCCACGCCGAACAGCAGCGCCGGAACCGCGCCTCCGGCAAACAGCGCCCAATCCCAGCGCGTGCGCCATGTGGTGCTGTCGCGTTTGGAGCGATACTTGAACGCAACCGGACGCACGATGAGGGCCGCGAGCACCACAAACATCGCGAGATAAAAGCCCGAGAAGGACACCGCATAAAGTGGCGGCCATGCAGCAAAGATCGCGCCGCCGCCGAGGATGAACCACACCTGGTTCCCTTCCCAGACCGGCCCAACGGTGTTGATCACCACGCGGCGTTCCACATCCGTCTTGGCGACAAAGGGCAACAGTGCGCCAACGCCCATGTCGAACCCGTCGGTCAGGGCAAATCCGATCAGCAGCACGCCCAGAAGCGCCCACCAGATGATCCGCAGCGTGTCAAAATCGATCAGTTCATGAAGGATCATAAGTCTTACTCCGCAGAGGTTGCAGGGGCGGCAGCATCACGGCCCGCACCGCGCAGGCGCGCTTCGTGCTGGTCCTGCCAGGCTTCGGTCTCGGCAACGTCCTGAAACGGACCTTTGCGGATGTATTTCACCATCAAGCTGACTTCGATTACGAAGAGGATCGTGTAGAAGATGACGAAACCAGCGAGGGTGATCAGCAGATCCGCAACGCTCAGATGCGAGGCCGACAGGGCCGTCGGCAACACACCATCCACCGTCCAGGGCTGGCGCCCGAACTCGGCCACGAACCAGCCAAGCTCGGCCGCGATCCACGGGGTCGGAATGATGGCAACAGCGGCATAAAGCGACCAGCGCGGGAAGCGCATGTTGCAGAAAGACGCCCGGTAGAAGAAGAAAGCCATCACGCCGATAAAGCTGAAGCCCAGCGCGACCATCAGGCGGAAGGCCCAGAACAGCGGCCCGACGCCCGGAATGGTATCCTCGGCCGCCATGGCGATCTGCTCTTCGGTGGCGTCACGCGGATCGTCCACATAGCGTTTCAGCAGGTAGGCAAACCCCAGATTGTCTGAGTTCTGCTCAAAGATGAACCACGCCTCGGCCGGGATATTGCCGCGGTTTTCGCGGATGGTCATCAGCGCGTCATAGGCGATGACACCATGGCGGATACGGTCTTCGGCCTCAGCCACCAGATCGTTGATGCCGGGGATTTCCTTGGTCAGGCTGCGGGTGCCAATCAGACCCATCGCCCAAGGGATATGCACCGCGTAATGGGTCTCGCGGGCTTCCTTGTCAGGCAGGCCGAACAGGGTAAAGGGCGCAGGCGCCGGTTCGGTTTCCCACATCGCCTCGATCGCGGCGAGTTTCATTTTCTGGGTGTGACTGGCGGAATAACCGGATTCATCGCCCAGTACGACCACCGACAGTGCCGCCGCCAGACCAAAGGACGAGGCCACCGCGATCGACCGCCGCGCCAGATCCTTGTGCCGGTTCTGGATCAGATAGAGCGCCGAAACCCCCAGAACAAAGACTGCGGCGGTGACATAGCCCGCGCTGACGGTATGCACGAATTTGGCCTGCGCCACTTCGTTGAACACCACATCAAAGAAAGAGGTCATCTCCATCCGCATGGTGTCAGGGTTGAACTCTGCGCCGACCGGATTCTGCATCCAGCCATTGGCGATCAGGATCCACAGCGCCGAAAAGTTCGACCCGATGGCGACCAGCCAGGCCACCACCATGTGCTGTACCTTCGACAGCTTGTCCCAGCCAAAGAAGAACAACCCGACAAAGGTCGCCTCCATGAAGAAGGCCATCAGCCCCTCAATCGCCAGCGGCGCACCGAAGATGTCACCCACGTAGTGGCTGTAGTAGCTCCAGTTCATACCGAACTGGAATTCCATGGTGATGCCGGTGGCGACGCCAAGGACAAAGTTGATGCCGAACAGGGTGCCCCAGAACTTGGTCATCTGTCGCCAGATGGGGCGGTTTGTCATGACGTAGACAGTCTCCATGATCGCCACGAGGATCGACAGACCCAGCGTCAGCGGCACGAAGAGAAAGTGATACATGGCCGTCATCGCAAACTGCAGGCGCGACAGCTCGACCAGTCCGATCTCCATGATGCGAATCCTTTCCATAGGTTTTCCGCATCAAAGATACGGATTTTCAAACCTCATATTCTATATTTACAATATAACTTTGACGCAGATCAAATTTCCAATCTTAGATGCAGATTTAATTGCGAATAACCTCGACACAGCGGTCAGCGCCTTCCGTTTCTGCGCTGCGGTGCCCCGCGATCAGAAAAGCCGCATCGGGGCAGGCGCTGCGCAGACCGGTCATCACGACGCGCGCGGTTGCGGCGTCCAGCCCTTCGGTCGGCTCATCCAGCAGCAGAAGGCGCGGCCTGCGCAGAATCGCCCGGGCCAGAACCAGCCGCCGTGCCTCGCCGCCGGACAGGCCCGCCCCGCGAAAGCCAAGCCGGGTGTCCAGCCCCTCGCGCTGCCGCAGGGTATGCGACAGCTGGGTCGCCTCCAGCGCCTGCCACAGCTCGGCGTCCGGGGCGTTCGGCGCAGCAAGCCGCAGGTTCTCGGCCACGCTGCCCGCGATCAGAGCGTGGCGCTGCGGCACCAGGGCGATGCTTTGCGTGCGTGTTTCCAGCGGCAGCTGCGCCGGATCGAGACCGCCGAAACGCACTGTCCCAGCCGAAGGTGTCAGCGCGCCTGCCGCCAGCTGCAAGGCGGTGCTTTTGCCGCTGCCGCTGGGGCCCTGCAGCACAACCGTTTCGCCGGGTGCGACCGTCAGGCTGAGCGGGGCAAAGACCATCCCGCCCTGCCCCCTTTTCAGCGCTACAGCGTCGAAGGTGAGAGAGCCGGATGGAGCCGGGATAGATGCCTGACTGGATGTGATCTCGGTTTCGACGGAGGGCAGGATACGCCGCGCGGCCTGCGTCATGCGGCCAATCTCGGCCAGCGCGCGCCGCACCGGCGCTACCGTTTCGCCAAGGGCCAGCGCCGCGAAGATGGCCATCGCCGCCTCAGCAGCCGTGATGCTGCCCTGCTGCACCAGCGCCATGCCCATCCCGAGGGCCAGCGCCGTCATTGCCGCAGCAGTCAGATCCAGAAACGCTCCGGCGCGCCGCTCGGTCCTATCAAGCCGCGCGCGTGCTGCACCATGCCGCGAAAAGGCAGAAAGGACCGCATCGGTGGCGACCCCGATCTGACCATATACGGTCAGATCATCGCGCCCGGCGATCAGGTCGATCAACCGGCTGCGGCCTGCCTGCATCGCAGCCTCAGCCCGCCGCGCTGGTTTTGTCGCCAGTTTCTGCCCCAGCAGGAACACCCCCGTCGGCAGCAGCAGGTAGCCGCCCCCGATCGTCAGTGCCAGCGCCGGGTGCACCAGCACCCACAGCAGCAGCGTGCTGAGCAAGATCACGCCCCAACCAGCCAGCGCGGGCAGCATCAGCCGCAACAGCGCCCCATCCAGCGCATCCGTATCCGCCGTCACCCGGTTGAGGAAAGCATTGGCGCGCATTCGTTCCAGATGCCGGTGCGGGCTGTGCAGCAGCCCCATCAGCAACCGAACCCGCAGCGCCGACAGCGCCCGAAGGGTCGCATCATGGGTCAGCACCCGCTCTCCGTAGCGGGCGGCGGTCCGCCCCAGCGCCAGAAAGCGCACCATAGCCGAGGGGGCAAAGACGTTGAACAGGATGCCAATCCCAGCCATGCCCGCAGCCGCCGCTGCGGTGATGAACCAGCCCGACAAGCCCAGAAGCGCCACGCCCATGGCCAGCACCACCACAGACAGAAAAAGCCCCTGTAGCAGGCTGCGGCGCTCTGCGCGCAGGATGATCCGGAGCAGGTGTATCAGATCCCGCATGACGCCTCCTCCGACTTACCAAGTGCGATCTGCCGGTCCATACGCCCGGCCAGCGCCGGATCATGCGTGGCTATGATCAGCGTGCCGCCCGTCTGCGCAAAGCGCATCAACCCATCGGTGATGGCCTTTGCGGTTGCGGCGTCCAGATCCGCGGTTGGTTCATCCGCGATGATCAGCTCCGGTGCGCCCTGCATGGCGCGCGCCAGCGTCACCCGCCGCGCCTCTCCGCCCGACAGGCCCGCCCCGCGTTCCCCGAGCAAGGACAAATCGCCTTTGGGCAACGCCTTCAGCACCTGCTCCAACTGCGCTGCCTCCAAAAGGTCCGGCTCCAGCGGCGCGCCAAAGGCGATGTTGTAGCGCAGGCTGCGATTGAGGAAATGCGGCGCCTGAGGCATCCAGCCGAGCGACGCCCGCCACGCCGCCGCGTTGCTGTCATCCAGCGGTTGCCCATCCAGAAGGACCGCGCCCTGATCCGGCTGCTCCAGCCCTGCCAGCAGTCGCAAAAGGGTGGACTTGCCGCAGCCACTTGGACCGGTGAGAGCGACAGTCTCTCCGGGGACGATGGAAAGGTCGGGATAGGCAATGCCGCGATGCACCACGCCCGACAACCGCAGAACGGGCTGAGGGGTCAAAGCAGCGACATCACCGCCCTGCCCCACTCGCACCGGGCGGTCTTCGGCGCGCCATCCGGCGATTTCATCCTGCACCGCCTCGGCTGCGGCACGATCATGCCAAGCGGCCGCAAGATCCCGCAGAGGCTGGAAAAATTCGGGCGCCAGCAGCAGAAGGTAGATCCCCGCCGCCGGAGACAGTTCCGTGCCCCAGGCGCCCCAGCTGAGTTCCCCCAGCAGTGAAAAGCCGACCCAGATCGCAACCATCGCCACGCCCAGCGCCGAAAACAGCTCCAGCACCGTGGAGGACAGGAAGGCGATCCGCAGCACCGACATCGTCCGCTCCCGCAGGTCTTCCGAGGCGTGGGCGAAGCCATCGACCATCTGCGGCCCGGCCCCGATCAGGCGCAGATCCGACAGTGCCGCCAGCCGGTCCACCAGCAGATCGCTGAGCTGACCAATCTCCACCATCTGCCGTTCGCTGGCCGATTTGGCCGCCCAGCCCACAAGCGCCATGAAGACCGGGATCAAAGGCCCGGCCAGCAGCAGGACCAGCGCCACCGCCCAGCTGTGCCAGACCGCGATGCCGAGGATCACCAGCGGCATCACCGCCGAACGCATCCGCGCCGGGCGATAGCGCATGAGATAGGGGCGCAGCGCCTCCAGTTTCTCCCCGGCCAGCGCAGCCAGCGCGCCCGGCCCGCCAAGGGCAGAGGGCTGTGTGCTTTGCGCCTCAACCGTCGCGATCTCCTGCCGCAGGACATCGATCCGCGCATCGGCAGCCTCGGCAAGGCAGCGATCCGACATGGCGGACAGCGCAGCCCGCAGCGCGGCCAGCGCGAAGAAACTCGTCGCCATGAGAACGGGTGACAGCACCGCAGGATCCGTCAGCAAAGCCGCCAGCGACCAAGCGATCACCGCGGCAGCGACCAGCCATGTCAGCGATGCGGCAAGGCTCAGCAGTGTGCCAAGGCCCTCGCCCCGGATGGAAGAGGCAGTCTGCAATCCCACGTAGAACTCCGGATTAACCCGCATTTTGAATATGACTTTATCCAAGGTAACGGGATGGTGATTTGATCTGGCGCAAGACAAAATCCGAATGGCCGGTGTAACAAATATGCCAACCCAAGGGCCAAACACCGGGAGCGCCGATGAGACTGACAACCCGCACCAACCTGGCTGCGCGCATTCTGATGGCCTGTGCGACCAACGGGGACCGGCTGCTTCGAACCGCCGAGATCTCCGAATTGTGTAACTGTTCGACCAATCACGCCGCCCATGTGGTGCAGCGCCTGCATGCCGAGGGGTTCCTGACCACCCTACGCGGTCGCACCGGTGGCATTCGCCTGGCGCGCGAGGCCGACCAGATCTCCATCGGCACGATGTTCCGCCTGTTCGAGGCCGACATTCCCTTTGCCGAGTGTTTCGATGCCGAGCACAACAGCTGCCCGCTGACCGAGACCTGTCGCCTGCGCAGCTATCTGGAGCGCGCCCTGGGAGCGTTCTACCATGAACTCGACATGGTGACGCTGGAGGACCTGGTGCGCGGCAATTGCGGTCTTGCCAATCTTCTGGCGATGCACCCGGCCCCGCCCGCACAATGCGGCGCGGAACTGGGCCAGGGCGGCTGAACACCTTAGCGAGGTTCGAACTGATCCAGCGGCAGTTTCAGGTAGGAATGGCCATTCCCTTCGGGCGCGGGCAGGCGCCCGCCGCGAATGTTGACCTGCAGCGCCGCCAGCATCAGCCGTGGCAGCGGCAATGTGGCATCACGCGCATCCCGCAGGCTGCGATACTCCGCTTCGCCGGGGGCGTCCTTCAGATGGATATTCGTCGCCTTATGTTCGGCCACCGTGGCAACGCATTGCGCGGCGCGCCCTTTGGGGGCGTAATCGTGGCCGACAAAGACCCGGGTGTCATCGGGCAGCGCAAGGATATCCTGAATGCTGTCGAACAGCGCCTTTGAACTGCCGCCGGGAAAATCCGCGCGGGAGGTTCCGCTATCGGGCATCATCAGCGTGTCATGCACAAATGCCGCGTCGCCTGCCACATAGGTGACCGAGGCCAGCGTGTGCCCCGGTGAGAACATCACCCGGACCGGCACCTCGCCGACATTAAAGGTCTCTCCATCGGTAAACAGGTGGTCCCACTGGCTGCCATCGGTCGGGAAATCGTCAGGCAGGTTATAGATTTCCTTCCACAGCTTCTGCACCCCCACGACCTTTTCCCCGATCGCGGTGGGCGCGCCGGTCCGGGCCTTCAGCCACTGCGCGGCGGAAAAGTGGTCGGCATGGGGATGCGTATCGAGGATCCAAACCAGATCGATACCCGTCGCCTGCACGTAATCCAGCAGGCGCTGAGCATTGGCAGAGCTGGTAGCACCAGACAGCGGATCGAAGTCCAGCACCGGGTCGATAATGGCGCCCTTCATGGTCGCCGGATCGTGGAACACATACTGCCAGCTTCCGGTGGGCTGATCCCAGAAGGTTTTCACAACAGGGTTTTGCATGGGAGTGTCTCCTAAGTCTTGGGATTTTCGGCGCGGAAGGGTCAGCCCGGCGGCATGTTCTGGCCGCCGGGCTGGATTTCACGTTCGAAGCCGATCAAAGGCTACGGGTCGAGAAGTACCAATCGACCGTGTCATAGCCCTCTTCGATACGAGCCATGGCAGCACCGGGCGTCGCGGGCGTCGGCACGATCACCGGATCGCCGGGCGTCCAGTTCTCGGGCATGGCGCATTTATTCTCATCCGCGGTTTGCAGCGCCACCAACAGGCGGTGGATTTCGTCCACGGACCGGCCCGCGGTCATCGGGTAATAGACCATCGCCCGCAGCACGCCCTCGGGGTCGATCAAGAAGGTGGCACGAACCGCAGCGGTGTCCGAGGCTCCCGGCTGGATCATGCCATAGGCCTGTGCCACTGCCATGTTCAGATCGGCAATGATCGGAAACCCGATCTCAACGCCGAACTTTTCCTTGATGTTCAGCATCCAGGCGATGTGGCTGTAGTGGCTGTCGATCGAAAGGCCCAGCAGTTCGGTGTTCAACGCAGCGAACTCATCCTGCTTCTTGGCAAAGGCAATGAATTCGGTGGTGCAGACCGGCGTAAAATCCGCCGGGTGCGAGAACAGGATCAGCCATTTCCCACGATAATCCTCCAGCGTTTTCTGACCATGGGTGGTCAGCGCATCAAACGCCGGGGCAGCTTCATTGAGGCGAGGGCCTGTGGGTGCAATCTGGTCGGTCATCTGTCATCTCCTGAGCAGGTCGTTTCGATGATCTGAAGATGGGGCCTTGCCATATATTTGTGAAATTGAATATCTACTCATCAGTTATAGAAAGGATCTATAAATGTTCACCCTGCGCCAGCTTCGCTTTCTGATCGCACTTGCGGACGAGCTGAACTTTTCCCGCGCGGCCGATATTTGCTTTGTGACCCAGCCAACGCTGAGTGCCGGGATACAGGAGCTTGAGCTGCAGCTGGGCGTGACCCTGTTCGAACGCACCAAGCGCAGCGTGATGCTGACTGAGGTCGGGGCGGAGGTCGTCGCGCGCGCCCGCAAGCTGCTTTTGGATGCCGAAGACATCAGGATGCTGGCGCAGGCGCACAGCAACCCGTTTGAAGGCGACCTGCGTCTTGGCGTCATTCCCACCATCGGCCCCTACCTGATCCCGCAGACCCTGCCGGACATCCGCAAGACCTTTCCAAAACTGCGGCTGTTCCTGCGCGAAGAGCTGACCGAAAGCCTGATCGACGGACTACACAGCGGGCGGCTGGACCTGATCCTGATCGCCCTGCCCTTTGAAACCGGGTCACTGAGCATCGAGCCGCTGTTCGAGGATGGCTATCAGCTGGCGACACCACCGGGCAGCCCCGCAACGCCGGGCAAAGGGTCTGAAACCCTACTGACCTCCGGCCATCTGATGCTGCTGGAAAAGGGCCATTGTCTGCAACGCCACGCGCTGGAGGCCTATCCCGGGAAAATTTCGAACCAACAGGATGACTTTGCGGCGACCAGCCTGCCGACGCTGATCGCGATGGTGTCCGAGGGGCTGGGCATCACGCTGCTGCCCAACCTCGCCGTAGAGGCGGGTGTGGCCGCCAAAGGTCAGGTACACCTCACAGACCTGCCCGACGCCTGCCCCCGGCAGATCGTTCTCGCCTGGCGGTCCGGATCCGCCCGCGCCGAGGTGTTCCAGCGTCTGGGCGAGGTGCTGAGAGGGGATCGCCCCCGCCCGGAATAGGTTCCCCCGCTGATCACGCGCCAGTAGGCAAGGAGGTCAGAAAGGTCGAAACCGCCTCGATCGCGGCCGCCATGTCGGCGTCTGATGCAAATTCCTCCGGCTTGTGGCTGACGCCATCCTTGCAGCGGAGAAACAGCATCGAGATCGGACAAAGATCTGCCATGGCCGAAGCATCATGCGTCGCCCCCGATGGCAGCCGCGGCGCGGTCGGGCAGCCCTGTCGCACTGATGTTTCAAGCGCCGTCACCAGACCCGCGTCACATGGTACTGCGGGCTGGTCATAGGTGCGGTGCATCGCAAAGCCCGCATTGCGTTTCCGGGCAATCTTCTGTCCCAGCGCCTGCGCGAATGCGGCAAACTCTTCACGGGCTTCATCCTGCAGAGCCCGGATTTCCAGCGTCAGTTCAACCTGGCGGGGGATTGCATTGACCACATTCGGAAGCAACGACAAGGATCCCACCGTGGCGCGCAGGTCCACCACCTCATTGGCGGCATCAAAAACCTCGGTAACAAACTCCGAGGCCGCGACCAAGGCATCCCGGCGCCCTGCCATGGGCACCGTGCCCGCATGGCCAGTATCACCGGTAAAGATCACCGTGTTGCGCTCGATCCCGCAGATGCCGGTGACAATGCCCAGCGCCACATCCGCGTCTTCCAGCACCGGCCCCTGTTCGATGTGAAGCTCCAGATACCCCAAGGTTCCCGCCGGATCGCGCTGCAGCGCCGCCACCCCGTCCGGATCGCCACCAAAATCCGCCAGCGCCTGCCGCAGCGATACACCGCTGCGGTCGGTCATCTCCAGAACAGATGGATCAAAGGTACCTGCCAGAGCCCGTGGCCCCATCAGCGCCGTCGGAAACCGCACGCCTTCCTCATCCGCAAAGGCCAGAACCTCAACCGCGAAGGGAAGATCAGTGCCCTCTGCTGTCAGCTTTTCAACCGCAAGACATCCCAGAGCGACACCCATGATGCCATCGTAACGGCCACCGTTACGTACCGAATCCTGATGCGAGCCGATCAGAAAGGTCGGCGCCCCCGCGGGCCCTTCCTTGCGCCCGATCAGGGTTCCTGCGGCATCCCAGCGCACCGCCATCCCGGCAGCATCCATCCAGGCGCGGATAATCTTGGCCGCCTCACCATGTTCGGTGGTGAACGGAAACCGCGTAACGCCTTCGGAATCTACGCTGCACTGCGCAATCTCTGCCAAACGGTTCTGCGCGATCTGACCCCAGTCCATCCCGGCCTCCATATTTATAATGATAAATTAGGCACTACACATGGCGCCCTATGAAGTCTATATTTTTATAATGATAAAAACAGAGGTTCCGAATGGACGGCAGCAACACGCCCCCCACAAAACCCAAGAAATCCCGCCCCGTCCGGGTCGCGGAAGAGATCAAGCAGTGGGTGGTCGAGCGTGACCTGAAAAAGGGCGACAAGCTGCCCAATGAAAGCGCCATGATCGAGGAATTCGGCGTCTCCAAGGGTACAGTGCGCGAGGCGCTGCGTATCCTTGAGGCGCAGGGCCTGATCGTGACCAAGACCGGCCCCGGCGGCGGCAGCATGGTTGGCGAGGTTTCTGCCGAACGCGCCCGGTCTCTCTTGGCGAATTATTTCTACTTTCAGGACCTGTCGGTGGCGGACATCTATCAGATGCGCCGGGCGCTGGAGCCGGAACT
This sequence comes from Pseudophaeobacter sp. 1A16562, assembly GCF_041008785.1. Lineage (NCBI taxonomy): Bacteria > Pseudomonadati > Pseudomonadota > Alphaproteobacteria > Rhodobacterales > Roseobacteraceae > Pseudophaeobacter > Pseudophaeobacter sp. 1A16562. The sequence continues at coordinate 468,977 of NZ_JAXGFT010000001.1, forward strand.
TGCCGCCAGCCTGGCCGGAAAGCTGAGCGAGGCACAACTGACAGAACTGCAGGAGCTTGCCGAACGCTATCCCGAGCCGGCCAAATCTTCGGAAGAAGAGAAAGAGCAGCATATCGCCTCTCTCATCTTCCATGCGCGGCTGTCCGATTTCGCCAACAACAGGCTTTTGGGCTTTGTCATCGGTTTCATGGCGCAGATCCTGACCGATCTGACGGTGTATCGCGGTCTCTATGATCCGCCGAATGTGGAGCTGTGGCGCAAAGGGCGCAAACACCAGCTGCAACTGGTCGAGGCGCTGCGCAGCTGCGATGCAGACCGGGCGCGCGAGATCATGGCCTCGCACATGCAGGTGGCCGAGGACCTGATGCGCGGCCAAGAGGCCCATCTGATGCGCCGCTTTATCGGGGAGTGAGGCGGCGCGGCCGGGGCGTGAATCGATCTCTGCCCCCGGATGTTTTGTGGTGGCCAGCTAATGGCCGCACCATTTTGGCAGGCATGCGGGAATCAGACGCAGAGGCACGAAACAGCCTGCAGGGAATCGACCGGATTACCGCAATTCGAATCGCAGTTTGCATAGCGGATAGTCACGAAACCCGCGCAAATTGGGCCAGTTCACATGGCAAAACCATAAGACCGACATGGCGGGCTATTTACGGGATATATCGTCGGGAAAGTTTACTGGTGCTGCTGGAGAGAATTGAACTCTCGACCTCTCCCTTACCAAGGGAGTGCTCTACCTCTGAGCTACAGCAGCGCCGGTGAGGGGGCTTTTAGGGATAAACGCAGAGCGGCGCAAGACCATTCTGGACGGTTTTTTCACACTAAGTTACACAAGGTTTATGGCAGATAAAAAATCACCAAAAACCAGTGCTCAGTCCACCACCCGCGAGGATCGCCTCAAGGCCGCCCTGAAGGCCAACATGGCCCGCCGCAAGGCGCAGTCTAAGGCGCGTGCCGGGAAACAGGACGAGCAAACAGGCGGTTCGGAAAGGTAGAGCGGATGGATTCGATTCTGGTAACGGGCAATGGCCCCCTTAAGGGGCAGATCCCCATCGCGGGGGCAAAGAATGCCTGCCTTACCCTGATGCCGGCAACGCTGCTCAGCGAAGAACCGCTGACCCTGACCAATGCACCGCGGCTGAGCGACATCAAGACGATGACCCAGCTGCTGCAATCCCTTGGCGCCGAGGTTTCCGCGCTTCAGGACGGTCAGGTGCAGGCCATGTCGAGCCACAACCTCGACAATCACGTGGCCGATTATGACATCGTGCGCAAAATGCGGGCGTCGAATCTGGTGCTGGGGCCGATGCTGGCCCGACTGGGTCAGGCGGTGGTGTCGCTGCCGGGGGGCTGCGCCATCGGTGCGCGCCCAATGGATCTGCATATTCACGGGCTGGAGGCGCTTGGCGCCGAGATCGACCTGCGCGACGGCTATCTTCATGCCAAGGCGCCTGGTGGACTGAAAGGCGCGGTGATCGATCTTGCCTTTGCTTCGGTCGGGGCCACTGAAAATATCCTGATGGCGGCGACCCTGGCCAAGGGCACCACCGTCATCAACAACGCCGCGCGGGAGCCGGAAATTTCGGATCTCGTCGATTGCCTGCGCAAGATGGGCGCCCAGATCGAAGGCGACGGCACCTCGCGAATCGAAGTGCAGGGCGTTGATCGCCTGCACGGCGCCACCCACCAGGTGGTAACCGACCGGATCGAGCTTGGCACCTATATGCTGGCACCGGTTATCTGTGGCGGCGAAGTCGAACTGCTGGGCGGCCGGATGGATCTGGTCGGCGCTTTTGCCGAAAAGCTGGACGAGGCAGGCGTCGCCATCGAGGAAACAGACGCGGGCCTGAAAGTGCGCCGCCGCGGCGACAGGGTGAAGGCGGTCAATGTGACCACAGAACCCTTCCCCGGTTTCCCGACCGATCTGCAGGCGCAGATGATGGCGCTGATGTGCACCGCCGATGGGGTCAGCGTTCTGGAAGAAAAGATTTTCGAAAATCGCTTCATGCACGCGCCGGAGTTGACCCGCATGGGCGCCCGCATCGACGTGCAGGGCGGCACCGCCACCGTAACCGGGGTTGACCGGCTGAAAGGTGCCCCGGTGATGGCCACCGATCTGCGCGCTTCGGTCTCGTTGATTCTGGCGGGACTTGCGGCCGAGGGTGAAACCCTGGTCAACCGGGTCTACCATCTGGACCGCGGCTATGAGCACGTGGTGAGCAAGCTGTCCGGCGTTGGCGCAAAAATTGAACGGATCAAGGGGACCTGATGGCAGACGCAACCTTTGAAGAGGGCCGCGAGGCGCCGCTGAACCTTGGCGCGCAGGAAGAAGAGGACCTGAAGGTCATTTCGGCGCTGGTGCAGGATTCGGTGTTTCCGGTTACCGAAATGCGCTGGCAGGCCTCCCGGCACCGCTTTGCGCTGCTGGTCAACCGGTTCCGCTGGGAGGATCGCGCCGCAGCCGAAAAGCGCGCCCGCGCTTACGAGCGGGTGCAATCGCTGCTGGTGGTCGACAATGTGCTGGGCGTCGCCTCGCAAGGGGTCGACCGCAGCGACAAGGATCTTGTGCTGTCGCTGTTGTCGCTGTCCTTTGAACCCGGCGAAGATGGTGCCGGCCACCTGGTGCTGACCCTGGCCGGCGATGGCGCCATCCGCCTCTCTGTCGAGGCCATCGATGTTTCGCTGCGCGATGTGACACGGCCCTATACTGCGCCTTCCGGCAAGGCGCCCGATCACGGCGACGACTGACGCCGCTGCCCGGCGGGCTGCGGCAGGGCAAACTGCTGCACCCGGCGGCAAAGGCTTGTCCCGGCGCGGTTCGCTCTATATGTCCCGGTCGCACCAGCCGGAGTGACCAGATGCCTGTATTCCTTGATACCTCTGATGCCGATTTCGAGGCTTCCTTTGCCGCGCTTCTGAGCGCCAAGCGCGAGGACAGCCCGGACGTGGACGCCACTGTCGCGGAGATCATTGCCGATGTACGCAGCCGCGGCGATGCGGCCCTGATCGATCTGACAGCGAAGTTCGACCGGCTGGAGCTGAGCGCCGACAAGCTGGCAATTTCCGAGGCCGAAGTGACCGCCGCGATCGCAGGCGTCCCTGCTGCGGAACGGGCGGCGCTGGAACTCGCTGCGGATCGCATCCGCGCCTATCACGAACGGCAGATGCCCGAAGATGCCCAATGGACCGACCCGGCGGGCGCCATCCTTGGCTGGCGCTGGTCGGCGGTTTCTGCTGCAGGCCTCTATGTACCGGGCGGGCTGGCCTCTTACCCCTCTTCGGTGCTGATGAATGCCATTCCGGCCAAGGTCGCCGGGGTCGAGCGTCTTGCCATCACCGTGCCCACGCCCGACGGGGTGCTGAACCCGCTGGTGCTGCTGGCGGCGCGGCTGGCCGGGGTGGATGAGATCTATCGCATCGGCGGCGCTCAGGCGATTGCGGCGCTTGCCTATGGCACAGAAACCATCGCGCCGGTGGATAAAATCACTGGCCCCGGCAACGCCTTTGTCGCCGCCGCCAAGCGCCGCGTCTTCGGCAAGGTGGGCATCGACATGATCGCCGGGCCGTCGGAAATCCTGGTGATCGCCGACAAGGACAACAACCCCGACTGGATCGCGCTGGATCTGATGAGCCAGGCGGAACACGACGAAAGCGCCCAGTCGATCCTGATCACCGACGATGCCTCCTTTGGCCGCGCGGTGGCCGAAGCCGTGGACAAGCGCCTTGAAACATTGGAGCGCCGCGCCATCGCCGGAGCCAGCTGGCGCGATTTCGGCGCGGTGATCACCGTGCGCGATCTCGATGAGGCCGCAAACCTGTCGAACCGCATCGCGCCCGAGCACCTGGAACTCTGCGTCGGCGATCCCGAAGAACTGAGCCAGAAAACCATCCACGCCGGGGCGATCTTCCTGGGCCAATACACGCCCGAGGCCATCGGCGATTACGTCGGCGGCCCCAACCACGTGCTGCCCACGGCGCGCTCGGCGCGGTTCTCTTCGGGCCTGTCGGTGATGGATTTCCTCAAACGCACCACCCTGGCCCGGATGACGCCCGAAGCGTTGCGCGCCATCGGCCCGGCGGCAGAAACCTTGGCGCAAAGCGAAAGCCTGGAGGCGCACGGCCTGTCCGTCACCCAGCGTCTGAACGCGCTGAACGACTGATCACGGCCGGACGCGGCGCAAGGCAGCCCTCAAAAGATTGCCGCGCCGCGCGCCATCGGCTAGTGAGGATGCGATTCCCGGTTAAGAGATCGCACGCCATGAGCCGCATCAGTCATATCGAGCTGGACGACAGCAACCTGCCGCCCCCGACCCCCGAGATCGAGCAGGAGCGCAAGGTGGCGCTGTTTGACCTGATCGAGGAGAACTCCTTTACCCTGCCTGCCCGTGATGGGCGCGCTGTCCCCCCCGGCCCCTATCATCTGGGGCTGGCGATCCGGGATAAACGGCTGGTCTTTGATATCACCACCGAAGACGGGCAGAAGGCGGCGGAATTTCACCTGTCGCTGTCGCCCTTCCGTCAGGTGGTGAAGGATTACTACCAGATCTGCGAAAGCTATTTCACCGCCGTAAAGACCCTGCCCCCCAGCCAGATCGAGACCATCGACATGGCCCGGCGCGGCATTCACAACGAAGGCAGCCGCGTGCTTCAGGAACGTCTGGAGGGCAAGGCCGAGGTGGATACCGACACCGCCCGTCGCCTGTTCACCCTGATCTGCGTCCTGCATTTCGGAGGCTGACGGGTGGAGCAGTTACCGCAGTCCATCCTGTTCTGCTGTGACCACAATGCGGTCCGATCCCCCATGGCCGAGGGGATCATGAAGAAGTTCTATGGCGCCGGGACCTACGTGCAGTCGGTCGGCGTCAAGAACGACATGGAAATAGACGGCTTCTGCATCGCTGTCTGCCAGGAAATTGGGGTGGAACTGTCGCGCCACCGGTCGCGCTCTTTCGACGAGATGGAGCAATGGGGCGATGATCTGTCGTCCTTTGATCTGGTAGTGGCCCTGTCGCCCGCCAGCCAGCGCCGCGCGCTGGAGCTGACCCGCTATTTTCACCTCGAAGTCGAATACTGGCCGATCATGGATCCGACCGGCCTTGGCGAAACCCGCGAGGCCAAGCTGGACAGCTACCGGCAGACCCGCGACCAGATCATTCAACACCTGAAAGCCCGCTGGGGCGAACCGACGGAGCCGTTATGAGCGACACCATCACGCGCTATTTCGCGGCCTTCAACGCAGGCGACACCCAAGGCATGATCGATTGCCTGTCTGACGACGTGGCCCATCACGTCAACGAGGGCAACATCCGCGTTGGCAAGGAAAAATTCGCCGAGTTCTGCGACCACATGAGCCGCTGCTACCGTGAGGAGCTGACTGACATGGTGGTGTTTTCCACCCCGGACGGCAGCCGCGCCGCCGCCGAATATATCGTCAACGGCACCTATCTGGAAACCGACGCGGGCCTGCCCGAGGCGCGCGGCCAGAGCTACCGTCTGCCTGCAGGCTCCTTCTTTGATCTGAAGGACGGCAAGATTTCCCGCGTCACCACCTATTACAACCTCTCTGACTGGATGGCGCAGGTCTCGGCCTGATGGCGGTTAAGGTCAAAGCGCTCTCGGGCGAGGCATTGGAGGCTGCCCTGCCGGATCTGGCACGGCTGCGCATCGAAGTGTTCCGCGCCTTTCCCTATCTCTATGATGGGGACGAAGCCTATGAGCAGCATTATCTGCGTAGCTACCGCGACACGCCCGATGCGGTGCTGGTGGCAGCTATATCCGAAGGACGTGTGATCGGCGCGGCCACAGGCATGCCGCTGAGCAGTCATGGCGATGCGGCGCAGATCTCAAAGGGCGAATTGCCTGTCGAGGATGTGTTCTACTGCGCCGAATCCGTGCTGCTGCCAGAGTTCAGGGGACAGGGTATCGGCCATGCCTTCTTTGACCACCGCGAAGCGCACGCGCGCACCCTTGGTTTCAGGCTTTCGGCCTTTTGTAGCGTGATCCGCCCAGAGGATCACCCGCTGCGCCCCGCAGACTACCGCAGCAATGATGTGTTCTGGCGCAAACGCGGCTACCGCCCGATGCCGGGTGTGCTTGCAGAGTTCACCTGGACAGACATTGGCGACCGCGCCGAAAGCAAAAAGGCGCTGCAATTCTGGAGCCGGGAGCTGTAGGCTCACTTTGAAACGACCGGCGGGGTACCCGCCAGACAAAAGGGATCTCGCCCGTGAAAATCGCTACCGCCGCCTACCCGCTCGATTGGCTCGACAGCTGGGCTCAATACGAGGACAAGCTGGCAAAATGGGTCGGCGATGCCGCCAAACAGGGCGCCGACCTTCTGGTCTTTCCCGAATATGGCGCGATGGAACTGGCGACCCTGGATGGCGCTGACGCCGCGCTCGACCTGGAGCGGTCCCTGCATGCCGTATCGGATCGGATGGAGGATGCCGCCGCGCTGCACCTGAAACTGGCCGCCGAACACGGTGTTCATATCCTCGGCGCCTCGGCCCCGGCGAATGCCGGTTTCGAGCGCCCGGTGAACCGCGCCGAATTCTACGCGCCGACCGGAGAGCGGGACCATCAGGACAAGCAGATCATGACCATGTTCGAGCGCGATCCCTGGAATGTCACCGGGGGCGGACCGCTCAAGATTTTTGACACCGCGCTTGGCAAGATCGGCGTGCTGATCTGCTATGACAGCGAATTCCCCCTGCTGGGCCGGGCGCTGGAAGAGGCAGATATCATCCTTGTCCCCTCCTGTACCGAGGCGCTGGCGGGATATTGGCGAGTGCGTATCGGCGCCATGTCGCGGGCGCTGGAAAACCAGTGCATCACCGCCATGGCCTCAATCGTGGGGCAGGCAGACTGGTCCGAATCGGTTGACGTGGGATGCGGCATGGGTGGCATCTTTGGTCCGCCGGATACCGGCTTCCCTGCGACCGGCGTCTTTGCCGAAGGCACCCTGGACCAGCCCGGCTGGACCCTGGCCGAAGTGGACATCGCACAGGTCGCCGAGGTCCGTCGCAATGGGGTCGTCCGCAACCGCAGCCACTGGGACGAACAGAACAGCAGGACAAAAACCTACACAATTCGCCTCATGCCGTGATTGCGCCCTTGAAAAATTGGGAAAATAGGCTCATTTAAGCGCTCATCCCCGCAGATTGACGGGGTAACGCAATGATGGAGAGAACATGGCCAAGGAAGATACGCTCGAATTTCCCGGTGTCGTGAAGGAACTCCTGCCCAATGCGACGTTTCGGGTCGAGCTGGAAAACGGCCATGAGATCATCGCACATACGGCAGGCAAGATGCGCAAGAACCGCATCCGTGTTCTGGCTGGCGACCGGGTTCAGGTGGAAATGACCCCCTATGACCTGACCAAGGGCCGGATCAACTACCGCTTCAAATAAGCGACCGATCCGACTTGACGACCAAAGCCCGGCCCAGACGCCGGGCTTTTGTTTTTGTGGGTTTACTCCTAAAACAAGGGCCCACGGCAGCATTGGCACGGTATAGATAAAAGGGCCCCTCATGGCATTCATTCTGGGATCGGGCAGCCCGCGGCGGCTGGAACTTCTGGCACAGCTTGGCGTCACCCCGGACGCGGTCCGCCCGCCGGATATCGACGAGACCCCTCACAAGGGTGAGCTGCCGCGCGACTACTGCGCCCGCGTGACACGTGAAAAGGTGCAGGCCGTGCCAGCAGGGGCCGATGATGTTGTGCTCTGTGCCGATACCACCGTCGCGATGGGGCGGCGAATCATGGGTAAACCCGCCGATGCCGGAGAGGCCGCCGAATTCCTGCTGGCCCTGTCTGGCCGCCGCCACCGGGTCATCACCTCGGTCGCGGTGCGCCGCGGCGAGAGGGTCTGGCAAAAGGACGTGGTCAGCCAGGTCAAGATGAAGCGCCTCAGCGATGAGGAACTGAACGCCTATCTCGCCAGTGACGACTGGCAGGGCAAGGCCGGTGGCTATGCCATTCAGGGACCAGCGGGGGCCCTTATTCCCTGGATCAACGGCTCCTTTACCGGGATCGTCGGCCTGCCGCTTTGCGAAACCGCCCATCTTCTGCAGGCCGCGGGCTGGCCACTATACAAGGAGGCCGCCGCATGAAGGGCCGCACGATCGTTCTAGACCACATCGAAGGCCACGAGGCCGCCGCGCTGATGGTCGATGGCAAGCTTGAGGATTTCCTGATCGATGGCGATGCCCCCGTGCCCGGCACCGTCTACCGCGCCCGCGCCGATCGCCCGGTCAAGGGCCAAGGCGGCATGTTCCTCAGCACGCCTGATGGCGCCGCTTTCCTGCGGCAGGTTAAGGGTATGGCCCCGGGCCAGCAGCTTCTGGTGCAGGTCACCGGTTATGCGGAGCCGGGCAAGGCGATCCCCGTCACCCAGAAACTGCTGTTCAAAAGCCGCTACGCCATCGTCACCCCCGAGGCCCCGGGGCTGAACATCTCCCGCTCGATCCGGGACGAGGATGAGCGTGACCGCCTGCTGGAGGTTGCTCATCTTGCGATGGAAGGCACCGATTACGGCCTGATCCTGCGCTCTGCCTGCGCGGGCGCGGATGCCGATGAGGTGGCCGAGGATATCGCCGCCATGGCAGCCCTAGCCGATCAGGTCCTGAACGATCACGGAACCGAGGTGGAAACCCTCGCCGAAGGCGACGGCCCCCATATCCGCGCCTGGCGCGACTGGGTCGAACCGGCCGAGGTCGAACGCACTCCGGGCGGCTTTGAGACCCACGGTGTGCTGGACGCGCTTGACCAGGCCCAGGGTATCCGCGAACCGCTGCCGGGCGGCGGGTTCCTTTATATCGAACCCACGCGCGCACTGGTGGCCGTCGATGTCAACACCGGCACCGATACCTCTCTCGCGGCCGGCCTGAAGGCCAACATGGCCTGCGCCAAAGACTTGCCCCGGGCGCTGCGTGTTCGGGGACTTGGCGGACAAATCGTGCTGGATCTGGCGCCGATGCCGAAAAAGGACCGGCGCGCCTTTGAAACCACTCTGCGGGCCGCGCTGCGCGCCGACAGCGAAGAAACGGTTCTGGTCGGCTGGACCAACCTGGGCCACTTCGAACTGCAACGCAAACGCGGCCGCCCGACCCTGCGGGAGATTCTGCGATGAGCTGCCCGATCTGTGGCGAGGAAACCGCCCGCGCCTACCGCCCCTTCTGCTCTCGGCGCTGCGCGGATCTTGATCTGGCGAAATGGCTGAACGGCGCCTATGCGGTCCCCAGCCGGGACCCGGAAGACATTGAAAAGGCGCTGGAAGAGACCGAAAGATCGCTGTCCTCCGGAGAAAAGCCCTCACAGTTCCGGCATTGAAAAATTTCTTTCAAAAAGCCTCTGGACACCGCCCGCCCCACAGCATAGAAGGCCCACACCCAAGGCGAGACGCCTTCCCGTGCCCGGGTAGCTCAGGGGTAGAGCAGTGGATTGAAAATCCTCGTGTCGGTGGTTCGATTCCGCCCCCGGGCACCATTTTTACTAAATGAAAACAATGCTTTACTTAACTCTACGCTCAATCGTTCCTGTGCGATTTTCGGCTTGGGTAGCACTGGGGTATCATTTTCGCCCTTGAGCGCGACAGAGGGAAGTTCCCATATGTGAAAGCCCCATGCGGCGGTGATAATTTCATATGGATAACAGAATGCTAGATGACCTGCCCCCCGAGGCTCCCTTATTCATAACGAGAGTCTGCGGGTCTGGTTTTCATATTCTCCGTCGTCTGATTGGGCAAGCGCGCCGGGCGCGGAGCCCTCAAATTGCTCAAGCGTCC